>JALOOU010000133.1 GCA_025454255.1 Desulfobacterales bacterium
CGAGTTGTTGCCGATGGCGAAGATGCTCGCCAGCTCATGCGTGACGACCACCACCGTGGCCCCGAGGCTCTCGCGCAGTTCGAGGATGAGTTCGTCCAGGCGACGGGCGCTGATCGGGTCCAATCCGGCCGAGGGTTCGTCGAAAAAGAGGATCTCGGGGTCGAGCGCCATGGCACGCGCCAGCCCGGCGCGCTTCTGCATGCCGCCGCTGATTTCAGACGGGTAATGGCCCTCAAACCCGGCCAGACCCACCAGCGCCAGCTTGAGCGCCACCAGCTCCTCGATCCGGGCGGCGTCGAGATCGGTGAATTCCTGAAGCGGCAAGGCAACGTTTTCCGCCAGGGTCATCGAGCTCCACAGGGCGCCTTTCTGATAGAGGACGCCGATGCCGCGCATGATCCGGTCCCGCTCGGCGGCCGAGGCCTGCCAGAAATCCGTCTCCCCGTAGTGCACGCTGCCCTTCGCCGGCGGGATCAGGCCGATCAGGTGCCGCAGCAGGGTGCTCTTGCCGCAGCCGCTTCCGCCCATGATGATGAAGACATCCCCGCGGTTGACCGTGAAGGTGAGGTCCTTCTGGATCACCGCCCGGCCGTAGGCCATGGTCAGATCGGCGACGACGATGTGGGGCGCGGCGCTCAAGCTAAATTCCAATCACGTTCAACGCGAAGGTGATGACGGCGGTCGCCACCACGATGGCCACGATGGCGGTCACCACCGCCGAGGTGGTGGCCGCCCCCACGGCCGAGGCGCTGCGGCCGCATTGCAGGCCGCGCAGGCAGCCCGCGAGGGCGATCAGGACTCCGAAGACCGCGGAATAGAACAGACCAATCCAGAAATAGGTCAAGGTGAGGGAGGCCTTGGTCTGGTTCAGGTACTCGACCAGCCCCAGGTTGAGCATTCCCACCCCCACGATCAGGCCGCCGATGATGCCCATGACGTCCGCATACACGCACAAGACGGGCATCATGACGACCAGGGCCAGCATGCGCGGCAGCACCAGGAACTCCATGGGGGAAATCCCCATGGTCTTCAGGGCATCGATCTCCTCGTTGACCTGCATCGTTCCCAGCTGAGCCGCAAACGCCGCCCCGGTCCGCCCGGCCATGATCACCGCCGCCATGACCGCTCCCATCACCCGCACCATGGCGACCGCCACCAGGTTGGCGACGAAAATCTGCGCGCCGAACAAGAGCAGCTGGATCGCCCCCACGAAGGCCAGGATCAGGCCTACCAGCAGGCTGATCAGCGTGACGATCGGCAGGGCTTGGGGGCCGCAGCTCCAGATGAACTTCAGCAGGTCGGAGCGCTGGAATTGGGCCCTGCCGGCGAGAAACCGGCAGAAGGCCACGAACGCCTCGCCGATGAAGGCGAGCATATCGGCCGTCCCCTGCCACACCCCGAGCGCCGCCCCTCCGATCCGGGCTAAAAAGGGCGGCCTATTTCCGGCGCCCTGCGGCTTTTCCTTGGCCGGCACGGCGGTGGCCAATTTCACCAGCCGCTGGATGCCGGCGGGCAGCATCTGGGAATCGAGGGCGATCTCCCGTGCGGCGCAGTGAGCACGCAGTCTGACGACAAAGCTGAGAAGGGTGCTGTCCCAGGCGGAAACCTGCTCTGCATTCACGATGATGCGGCTCGCGCCCGGCGGGCAGGAGAGCTGTTGGATCACCTGGTCGGCGGAAGGAGTGGGCCCATCCATCTTCCAGCGCCCGGAGAGATGCACGGCGAGCACCCCCGCGGCCGCCGGTTCGCAGCGGACGGCGGCTTCTTCTTCGGCGCTGCCGCGTTTGCGTGGGGTCCTCTTCTCCGGAATGCGGATCACGTCCCTTCACATTAAGTCGCCGGCCGGTTACCGCCATATTAGAGAACTTGTTTCATGTCAACCACGTTCATTCTCTCCTTGCGGACGCTGTGGCCGCACCCCGTCACCGGGGACGCGAAGGGGAGAGCTTCCACTCGTAGTTCGGCCGCTTTTCGTGCTCGCTGGGGTTGTAGACCTTCTCGTCCGTGTAGAGGATCTCGCCGTGGTTGTTCATCCAGCGATGGCGATAAGCGGAGGTGTCGAGCTCGACCTTCTGCGTGAAGGGGTTGACGTACTCGTCCTGCCCGGAGAGGAAGAGGTAGCCCTCGTAGCGGATTTCGGCGTTGACGCGCCGGCGGTTTTCCACGATTTCGTTGGACACCTTGTTGATGTAGCGCTGAGTGTCGAGCGCCATTTTGCCGCGCTGGTCCATGGCGCGCGTGACCCGCGCGAACCATTCGGGGTTGATCTCCACGGAGTTGACAATCACGTCCAGCGCCGGTTTCCAGATCTCGAACTCGGCGGCCGGGGCGCGGAAGTGGACCGTGTGTTCGTTGCTCCACATTAAGGCGCTTGCGCGCGCATCGGTGATGATCGTTCGCAGAACCTCCCGGTAGCGCTGTCCGTCCTCGGTGTACTCCACCAGCATGGCCATGCCGTCATAGGCGTTCGGTTTCAGCCCCGCCTGCTGGAGGGCCTGGTTGACCGCCTGGTTTGCCTGCCGGACGGCGTCCACCACCTCGCGCATGGGGTCCTCGGCGAGAGTCGTCACCGCGCTCGCGCGCGAACGGACGGACCGAAAGAGCTCGGAGAGGAACTGCTTGGGCGGCGGCAGCGCCCGCACCGTCATGCCCTGGTAGCTCTGGCCCGGCTTGAACAGGCCGAAGCCGGTCGGTGAATAGGTGAGGTCGGCATAGTTCCAACTCGGGGCGAGTCGGATCATGACCGTTCCGCGCTCGTCCTTCTGAACCGTCAGGTCGCACTTGGGAGCGATGGAGTTCCCCGGGCCGTTCTGGGTGAGAGGGTTGACGTTGAAGATGCCACCTTTGAAATTCCACTCCCGCGGGAGCAGAAAGGAAAAGGCCCGCTCGTTGGGCTCCCAGGTGCGCTGCACGAGAAGGATCGGCCGCCTTCCGGCGGTCTGTGCGGGGGCCGGGGCGGCTGCCGTCGCTCCTCCGGGCGCGACGCCGGAAGGCCGAGGGGTCGGCCCCGGGGCCGCGGGGGCTTTCACGCGCCTCCACTGCAGAGTTTCACCGGACGGGTAGGTGGCCAGGACCGTGTCGGGGTCGGCGAACCGGCAGAGGATCAGCTGCGGATGGGGTGCGCCCTGGGGCAGCATCGAAAGCACCTGCCCGGCGAGCTGGTAGCGGCCGGAAATGCTCTGGCGGCCGGCGGAAGTCACGGTGAGCTGGCGAAAGCTGCCGTCCGGCAGGAACTCGGCCACGATGTCGACCTGGTCGCTTTTCAGCTGCCAGCTGCCGACGATCGAGGTGCTGCCGTGAGCAGCGGCGCAAAGGCAGAGCAGCAGGACCGACGCACGGATGGGTGTGCGATGCATGCAGGGCCTCCTGATGTGGGGTGAGCTGCAGGGTGCGGGCACGGGACGCGAGAGGACGATGCGCCGCGGGGCCGGAGCCGCTGCTCGCGAGCAACGGGCTCCCCCCCGATCTTTTCCGGAAAGCGGCAGGCCTCAGCCATGCACCCCCGCGCAGTGCCCGGAGAACCAGGCCCACTGGAAATTGTAGCCCCCCAGCCAGCCCGCGGCGTCGAGGACCTCCCCGACGAAGAAGAGCCCGGGGACCTTGCGCGATTCGAAGGTCTTTGAAGAGAGCTCGCGGGTGTCGACCCCGCCGCGCGTGACCTCGGCCCTGGCCCAGCCTGCGGTCCCGGCGGGGGCAGGATCGGCCAGTCGTGAAAGCTGCGGGCGAGGGCTGAAACCTCGTGTGCGGCCAACTGGCGCGCGGGGCGGTCTGCGCCATGCAGCTGCACGAAACAGTGGCTGCGCCGCTCGGGCAGGTGCTCGCGCTGCAGGGTCTTGAGCCCGGCCTTGTGGCGCGCGGAGCGCCACTTGGGGATCGCCTCCTCCAGGCGCAGGCCCGGCAGCAGGTCGATGGCGATCGGCAGCCCTTCGCTCCAATAGCTCGAGAGCTGCAGGATGGCGGGGCCGCTCAGCCCCCGGTGGGTGAAGAGGAGCGCGTCCGTGAAGGCCGTGCCGCCTTTGGCGACGGTGGCGGCGACGGAGATTCCGGAGGGTGCGGCGATGCGTCTGCGGTCCTCCGGCCGGTAGGTGAGCGGCACCAGCGCGGGGCGGCAGGAGGCGACCGCGAGGCCGAACTGCCCCGCGATCGCGTAGCCGAGGCCCGAAGCGCCCGTCTGCGGGTAGGACAGGCCGCTGGTCGCCACGAAGAGCGACGGTGCGCAGAACGTCCCCGCGTCCGTGTGCACCGCAAAACCCTGCTTTTTGAAGATTCTGCGGACGGTGCAGTCGGTCCGGATGGCGACGTTTCCAGCCTTGCACTCCGCCAGCAGAAGCTCGACGATTCGGCTGCCGCGATCGTAGCAGAAGATCTGTCCGACGGCCTTCTCGTGGTAGGCGATGCCGTGGCGTTCGACCAGCTTGAGAAAATCGACGGGAGTGAAGCGCCTTAGCTCGGACGTGCATAAGGCCGGGTTTTCGGAAAGATAATTGCCCGGGGCCGCATGGAGGTTGGTGAAGTTGCAGCGCCCGCCGCCGGATATCGCGATCTTCCGTCCGGCTCGCGGCGAGTGATCGAGCAGCAGCACCTTGCGGCCGCGTTGCCCGGCCGTGCGGCCGCACATGAGGCCGGCGCCGATGATCACGGCGTCAAATCTGCATTCGACCGACATGGCGGGGATCCTAACACGGGCGCGGCCGTGGTTCAATCGCACGGGCCCCGGCGCCCGGGCCCAGGCCGGGGAGGCGTACCGCCCTTTTTGTTTATAAATCCGTGTTTGAAACTTCAGCCGCATCGGGCTACATGACGTTTGAGGCTGCTTCTCCGTAACGCGATCTCGTTGCGGCCTCCTCGGGGTCTCAGGGGAGGCGGTGATGGCGCTGCGGCTGCCTTCCATACGCTGGGGAGTGCACCTGCCCGTCGTGCGCAGGCCATAGGCGCAGATGCGAGCGGGAAGCGGCGCGCCTGCCTGGGCTGATGCGCCGCATGCGCGGCTGCTCCAACCGAACGAGATTTTGGTAGGGCGTGATCGGCAGCCTGCGGCTACGAATAGGGATATTCGTCCAGGAAAGCCGCAGGGCGGGGGGCTTTCGATGCACGGTCCGGCGCCGGCTTGGCCTCGTCCATCACGGCCATCTCCGCCGGGAATCTGCTCAAGCGCTCTTCGACATCCTCTGTTGCGCCGGCGGCGAGCAGACCCGCCACGACCATGCCGACGGTGGCACCCAGAAAGATTCCGATCGCAAATCCTGTCCAGAACATTTACGCCTCCAGGGACCCGATGAGGGGTGCGCGGTTGGTATGGGTCCGTTATCGGCATGAAATCCAAAAAACTTGAACTTCGCGGCAGGTAACGCCGGCGGTTGAACCGTGCAACATGAAACCCCTACCGGCTGTGTAAACCCTTTTGCGCGGGCCCCCGTCTAAACAGGCAAAAATCAGCGCGACAGGGAGGAGAAGATGAAAACCCGATTACTGAAGACCGCAGCCGTTGTGATGGTTCTTTTCTTTATCGGCACGGGCGTCGCTCTGGCCCGGGAAAGAGGCTACCACGGCAACAGCAGGCCGCACGGAAATGCCTACGGGCACAACCCGCACAAGGTGCCGCCCTCTCATTACTATGCTCCGAGGCACTCGCACCGCAACGCCTATAACCCCTACCGACAGAGCTGCCCGGTGATCGTCCGCAAGCATTACTACAGCCCGCCGGCCTACTACTATGTGCCGGCGCCGAGCGGGTTCTACTTCGGGATGTCGGGCTATGAACCCGGCTTGGCCTTCAGCTTCGGTGTCAGCAACCGGTGACCGGCGCAGGGTCCAGGTTTATCCGCATGCAGATGCTTGACAAGCATACCGGAAGGGGTGGAAAATCAAACTCTAAAGAGAAACCCCCTGCCCGGGGAAAAGCGTGAGGCGCGATGCCGGAGGAAAGATCGCACCACCCGCAGCCGGTCGAGATCAGCGTTGCGGTGGGGTTCGACTGAACCGCCCGGGTGGCCTCAGGGCAAGGAGGCCGCCGGGTTCGTTTTCAGCGGACCGCCAGCCGTCGGGAAAATCTGAAGGGAGGAGACATGTACCGCCTTCTTATCGGCCTTGTCATCGGATTACTGGTTTTGGCTTTCACCCACGCCGGCTTCGCCCAGAGCAGCGGGGGGATCACCGTCCAGTGGGGAGACGGTGCGAAGCAGGGGCCTAGCTCCGGCGGCTACAAGAAGAAGGGCGGGCCTCCGCCCCATGCACCTGCTCACGGC
>JALOOU010000134.1 GCA_025454255.1 Desulfobacterales bacterium
CAAACGCCGCCACCTCTTCGACCCGCACCCGGTAGGCGATGTTGATTCCGCAATGACAAATATAGAAGCCGATTCGCAGGGCCATTCGCATCACCGCAGGTTTTTGGTTGCAGGCAGATCCGCGCTCGTTATTCAACCGGCAATATACATGCTCGATTTGGAACCCGTCCGTCCCGGCCACGCCCGGCGGGGGTGAGGCAGTCAACGGCTCCAAATGCTCAGGCGGATGATCCCGCCGTCAGGGCCTGGACCCAGCCGATCAACTCGTCTGCGTTCAACGGCTTTTTGAGATAGGCGCCCGGCGGGCCGGTGCCTTCCTCCGACGGCTGCGTGCAGTAGGTTTTCTGGTACTGGCGAAATGTCTTCTGGGCAATGCTGGAGACCATGATCACCGGTATCTTCCGCAGCTTCGGGCTTTGCTTCAACTCCCGATAGAGCTGGATCCCCTCCTCGCGCGGCATGGTCACGTCCAGGATGATCAGTGCCGGCTTTTCCGCCTTGGCCTTGCGCAAACCGTCCTGCCGGTTGGGCGCGTCGATGGTGTCATAGCCGCAGCCTCCCAGCAGGTTGCAGAGATAGGTGCGCATGTCGGGCTCGTCGTCGACGATCAGCACTTTCATCCGGTGTTGCATGTCCCACCTAATTTGGAAGGCTGCAGACCTTCCAAGTTGATGAGCACAGGGTGTGCCAGGATCGCGGCAGGCCCGCTAATTTCTTTTATTGCAATGGATTAGATTTGGAAGACACGTCAGAGGATGGGGATGCGGGAACAGGCGAATGTTTCACAAAAAAGCAACGTTAAATCTATTATTATGTTTAGATATAATTAGTTATTATGTTGCAATTTTTATATGCAACATTTTTGCAACATCACTGCTTCGGCAATAGAATGCCCTCAACCACCCGATCGGAGGGATAGACCGGTGGGAGGCAGGCCCCCACGGAGCATGTTTTATCGCCGGTTTAGCAAGATGAAGCCTATGGGGCCAGCTGGTATCGCTTCATCTTGCGCCACAAGGTGGTGCGGTCCATGTTCAAGACCGCCGCCGCCCGGCCGCGGTTCCAATCGCAGCGCTGCAGCGCGGCCAGGATGCGCCCCCGCTCGGGCAGCCGGGCCGCCTCGGGGATGCCGGCCGCGCGGCCGGCGCCCGCACGCGGGCGGCGCAGGTAGTCCGGCAGGTGCTTGCGACGCAGGGTGTTTTCCCGGCAAAGGATCAGCGCGTGCTCGAGGATGTTTTCGAGTTCGCGGATGTTGCCGGGGTAAGGATAGTTCAGCAGCACCTGCATGGCATTTTCGGAGATCTGCGGAGAGGCCATGCCCCTAGAGGCGCTCAGGCGTCTGAGGATGTGACCGATCAGCAGCGGCAGGTCCGACGGACGCTCCTTCAGGCTGGGCAGTTCGATCCGGAATACGTTGAGCCGGTAGAAAAGGTCCTCCCGGAACCGCTTTTGCGCCACCAGCCTTTCCAGGCCCTGGTTGGACGCGGAGATGATGCGCACGTCCACCTGGGCGGTGTGGGTGGCCCCCAATGGGAAAAAAACCTTCTCTTCGATCACACGCAGCAGTTTGGCTTGAAGGGCGAGCGGCAGATCGCCGATCTCGTCCAGAAAAATCGTCCCGCCGTCCGCTTCCTGGAAGCGCCCCGGCTTATCTTTCTGAGCGCCGGTAAAGGCTCCCCGCATGTAGCCGAACATCTCCGATTCAAGCAGGCTGTCCGGTATGGCCGCGCAGTTCACCTTGACCAGCGGCTTGGCGCTGCGGCGGCTGGCCGAGTGGATCACCTTGGCCAGGAAGTCCTTGCCGGTCCCGGTGGGGCCTTCGATCAGCACGGTGGCATCGGTTCTGGCCACCACCTGCACGTTTTCGAAGACGCGCTGCATCTGCGCGGACTTGCCCACCATGTCATGAAACGTGTAGCGGTCTTGAATCGCCTGGTCGAGCTGGTGGACGAGAGTGAGGTCGGAGAACGTTGCCAGGCCTCCGATGACGATCCCCTTCTCGTTACAAAGGGGGAAAAAGGTCGCCCGGACGGGGACTGGCACCCCGGCCGGGGTGATTATGCGGCTTTTGATGCCGCTGCGGGAAGCGCCGCCGGCGATGGTCTCTTTGAGCAGACCCCATTCGGAGGAGCCCTCCCCGTCGAAGATCGCTCCGCCGGAACGCCCTAGCACGTCCCGCCGGCTGTAGCCTGAAATTTTTTCGGCGGCCGCATTGAAAAAGGTGATCACGCCGCCCCGGTCCACCGTGAAGACCCCGACGTCGAGATTGTCGAGGATGAGCTTCAGGCTGCGCTCCTCGTAGTGGATGCGGTTGACCAAATCGGCAATCGGGGAGTGGTCCTGCAGGATGGTGAGACAGCCCACGACTCGCCGCCGGGTATCGTAAACCGGAGCGGAGAGGCGCGTGACCAGGTGGGTCTCTTCGTTTTCGCCCGTGATCGGGATCACCGGCTCCGCGCCCGGGCGGGGGTCAGAGTGCCTGAAGGGGCAATGGGCCAGGCACGGCACTCCCAGGAAGACATCCCGGCAGTCCCGGCCGATCGCCTCGTGCTCGCGAATGCCGAGCAAGGCTTGAGCGCTCAAGTTGAGCGCTACGATGCGCCGCCCAACGTCCACCATGAAGGCGCCGACGTTCAGTTCATCCAGCACGCCCAGCCACTGGTCGCAGGCGATGCTTTTGCCTGGGAATTTCATGCGGGACTCGCGGGTGTTGCTTTCAGGGCCAGCCGCCATGCGCCGCGGCCAGGGGCAGCGTGATGACGAACAGGGCCCCGCCCTCCGGGTGGTTTTGGGCCGCGATCGTGCCGTGATGCCGCGCCACGATCCCGAAGACCGTGGACAGGCCCAGCCCCAACCCATGGCCCTCGCTCTTGGTGGTGAAAAACGGCTCGAAGATGTTGGCCAGATGCTCGGGGGGGATCCCCGGTCCCGTGTCCCTAACGAGGATGAGAACCGCGGCCGGCGGCTCTTCCAGGCGGGCCTCCATGGTCAGGGTGCCGCCGTTCGGCATGGCATCGACGGCGTTGAATATCAGATTGATGAGGCACTGCTGGAGTTGGTTGAAATCCCCCGCCAGCGCCGGCAGGCCGGTTTGGACCCCCCGGGTGTCGAGTCGGATCTGGCCTAGCTCCAGCTTGTGCCGGCTCAGCAGGACGCAGCGTTCGATCAACTCCGCCACATCCACCGGACCGAAGGCGGCCGGCGAGCGCCGCGAAAAGCTCAAAAGGCCGGAGACGATCTGAGCGCAGCGGCCGGTCTCCGATTCGATGATGCCCACGTAGCGCTCGAACTTCTGCTGCCGCTCGCCGGTGAGCGGCCCCTGCTGGAGCAGCCTGGCCATGAGCCGGATGTAGTTCAGGATCCCCGCGAGCGGGTTGTTGATCTCGTGCACCACGCTGGCGGCCAGCCGGCCCAGGGAGATCATCTTGTCCTGGTGCAGGATGCGCGCCTGGTCCGCGATGTCGCGCTCCAGTTTGCGCAGCTCCCTGAGGTCGCGGAAAAAGCCCACCACGCCGACCGGCCGGCCCTCGTCCATGAGGGTGGCCGCAGACACCTGAACCGGGATCACCCGTCCGTCCCCCGCCTTCAGGATCGTTTCGTAGAGGTACAGACGGCCCGCTCCGCCGAACCCCTCTCCGGCCAGTTGGGTGCGAAAGCTTGCCGCCTCAGCCGCTGCGAAAAACTGGTCGAAACGCATCCCCGCGAGCGCCTCGCTGCGGCCGTAGCCCGCCAGCCGCTCCATGCTGCCGTTGTAGATCAGCACCCGCCCCTCGTCGTCGCAGCCCAGGATGCCGTCCATCGAACTTTCGATCAGGTTGCGCTGGAAGGCGATGGTTTTGAGGAGCTGCTGGCTGGTTTCGGCCTTCTCCTTCTCCAGCAGCAGGGTGTAGTCCTTCAATCGTCGCCGGGAGGTGAAGCGCTCCCCGGCGCGCTGGAGCGCCAGAAAGAGGTTTTCGCTGCTGATCGGCTTGGTGATGAAATCGGAGGCATCCAGCTGAAGGGCACGGATTGCCAGATCCATCTCGCCGAAGGCCGTCGCCACGATCACCTCGATGTCGGGGTGCTGGGCCTTGAGGCGCTCTAGGACCTGCAGCCCGTCCATGCCGGGCATGCGAATGTCGGTGATGACTATCTGCGGGGGCGCTTCGGAGCACAGCCGAATTCCCGCGGCACCGTCGGCGGCCGTCCGCACGGTGTGGCCGGCATCCGTCAGCGTGACGGCCATCACCTCGCGAATGTCCTCCTCATCGTCGATGAGCAGGATGCTCCAGGCCTGGGACACGGGGCGTTTCTCCCTGGCTGGCGGGGTTTCATCCCATGACATCGGGCCAATTGACCCGGGAAAAGGAACATAACGCGGTGTTTTAGTATTGCATACCACAATCCAGGGAAAAGCGAAACAGGGTTTGCGGAGAGATAATTATGAAATTATGTTCAAAACAACACTTGACACAACCTTTTCTGCCATATATATTCTGCACAAATGTTCATAACCAGGAGCTGTCATGCCCAGACCGAGGATGAGTCGCCGCGTATGCCGCCAACCGCCGGCGGGGTTCTACAAGCCGCAGGGAGTACCGCTGGGGAGCCTACGGGGCCTCACGCTGACCTTGGACGGCTTCGAGGCGATCCGCCTGGCGGATGCCGCGGGGTTGGATCACGAGACGGCGGCGGCTTCGATGGGCATCTCGCGGCCGACCTTCTCGCGGTTGCTGGCGGAGGCGCGCGGCACTGTCGCCCGGGCGTTGGTCAACGGCTGGGCCATCCGCATCGAAGGCGGCAACTACGAAATGGCGGAAGCAGTCGACTTGAGCGGCCGCGGCCGGCACCGCCGCCGCGGGGGAGGGCCTCCGTGGCTGGAATGAGGCTTCGGGGGATGAACAGACCGCAACGCCCGTGCGGGCGCTGCAAGCAAACACCTTTCAAGGAGGTGAGCATCATGCCAGGATTCAATGGAACAGGGCCCTTCGGGGCCGGACCGAGAACAGGTGGCGGGTTCGGCTGCTGTGCACCGAGCCATGCAACGGCCGCGGCCTATCCCCGTGGGACAGGCCGCGGTGCCGGCCGGCCGATGGGCGGCCGAGGCCTGCAGCGCGGCTTCCGCGGCGGCGAGCGCGGCGCCAGGTGCTGGTGGGGAGCCGGCTTTTACGGAGCGCCGGCGGCGGATTACCCGTCCGCTGCGGCCGACGAGGCAGCCTTCCTCAGGTCCGAAGCGGACCAGCTGAAGGCCCGCCTGGACGCCGTCGAGCGCCGCATGGCCGAGCTCGATTCCCGCAGCGTTCCAACGCAGGAATCGTAAGCCAAGTGGCATAGCGTAAGGAGACGATGGATCGAGGGGCCAAGGGTTCGAGGGGAAATAGTCTCAGCGTTCCTATTTTCTTTCGGCCCTATCCCCTTGCATCCATAAACTCTGCAGTGCCCCCCTCCAACCTGACTGTCTATGGGTTAAAGATTTCCTCCTGAAATCAATGCGGTAAAAATTATGAGAAATTGATCATAATTTTTATTGACAGCTATAAAATTCTGTATTAATAATGGGCTTAAGCTCATTATTAAGGAGGCGTTATGCCCCGCCCGAAAAAATGCCGAATGGTCGACGCCGCACCGGGTGTGCGGCTCTTCAAACCCCAAGGCATCCCCGCCCGGCAGCTCGAAGAGGTCTACCTCTCGCTCGAGGGCTACGAAGCGCTGAGATTGGCGGACCGGGAAGGGCTGCGCCACGACGAGGCCGCTCAGCGCATGCAGGTGTCCCGTCAGACCTTCGGCCGGATTCTGTCCGAGGCGCGCAAAGCCGTGGTGGATGCGATCGTGGACGGTCTGGTGCTGCGCATCGAGGGCGGGCAGTACCAGGTCGCAAACGAAACGAGCGGGCCGGCGGAAAATCGGCTCGCAGCGAAACTCAAAAAGGGAGAGGGCTCAATGAAAAAAATCGCGGTGAGCAGCGCCGGCCCAACTTTAGACAGCAGCGTGGACCCGAGGTTCGGCCGGGCGGCGGGATTCGTCGTGGTCGAGCCGGACACGATGGAGTTCGAGTACGTCGACAACGGCTCCTCCCAGGCCATGTCTCAGGGGGCCGGCATCCAGACGGCGGAATTGATGGCCCATCATGGCGTGGGGGTGGTGCTCACCGGCTATGTCGGCCCCAAGGCCTTCCACGCCCTGTCGGCGGTCGGCATCCAGATCGGCCAGAATCTGGAGGATCTCACCGTGCGCGAGGCACTGGAGCGCTACAAGAGCGGCCTGGAGGATCTCACCGTGCGCGAGGCACTGGAGCGCTACAAGAGCGGCGGGGTCTCCATGGCCGCCGCGCCGAACCGCGGGGCTGGAGGAACTCCGTGATTTTAGCCATCGCCAGCGGCAAAGGGGGTACCGGCAAAACCACGGTGGCTTCCTCCTTGGCCTGGGTCTGGCCCCGGCCGGTTACGGCCGTCGACCTCGACGTGGAGGAGCCGAACCTGCACCTGTTCTTAATGCCCGAGATCACCGGCAGCGAAACCGCCGCCATCGAGGTGCCTATAGCGGACGAATCCAAGTGCACGTATTGCCGCGCCTGCGCGGAGATTTGCCAGTTCAAGGCGATCAGCGTCCTGGGGTCGGTGCTGTTGACCTTCCCGGAGATGTGCCACGGCTGCGGCGGGTGCATCGCCGTGTGCCCGGAGAAGGCGTTGGGTGCCGGCAGCCGC
>JALOOU010000071.1 GCA_025454255.1 Desulfobacterales bacterium
GAAAAAGGGGCTTATCCACCCGCCGCTGCACTTTGACTTCGTCTTGGGCGCCCCCGGGTCGATGCCCGGCACGGTCAAAAACCTTCAGTTTCTCTCCGAGAGCATCCCGGCCGGATCGACCTGGTGCGTCGCCGGCATTGGGAAGGCGGAGGTCCCCCTTTCCGCCGCGGCGATCGCCATGGGCGGCCACGTGCGGATCGGGCTGGAGGACAACCTTCTGCTGCCGGACGGATCGCCGGCCTCCAACCCCCTGCTGGTGGAGAAGATCGTGCGCATCGCCCGGGAGATCGGCCGCGACATCGCCGCCCCCGACGAGGCGCGGCGCATCCTCTCCTTGAACCCGGCGCACCGCGACCGAATCCTGGAGATGATCACCACGTGACCCATTTGAAGTTAGACGGCAAATGCGGTATCTTCGCACGCGTCGTCGTTTGCCCGCAACGATGACGCCGACCGGGCCAGGATGTCCCGGGTTGGAGTCCGGCCTCTCTGATAGGAGCTTCGCATGAGCGCAACAATCAAATCCGTCCTAGTTCTCGGCTTGGGAAAAGTCGGTTCGCTGGTCGCCGCCTTGCTGCATGAAACCGGATTTACGGTAACCGGCGCCGACAAGAGCCCCGGCGGCGGCCTGCCGTTTCCGGTCGTCGCCCTGGATGTGGCACGCCCGGAAGAGCTAACCCGAATGGGCGGATTCGATGCCGTCGTCTCGTGCCTGCCCTACAGCTTCAACCTCGGCGTCGCCTCCACGGCGCACGCGCTGGGGCTTCACTATTTCGACCTGACCGAGGACGTCAAAACGACTCAGGCCATCATCCAGATGAGCGGCAGCGCCCGCGCCGTCATGGCGCCGCAGTGCGGGCTGGCACCCGGGTTCATCGCCGTCGTGGGGGCCTCACTGGCCCAGAGCTTCGATCAGATCCGCAGCATCCGGCTGCGGGTCGGGGCGCTGCCCCAGCACCCGACCGGGCTCCTGGGGTACGCGTTCAACTGGTCGGCCGAAGGCGTGGTGAACGAGTATCTCAACGACTGTGAAGTCATCGAGGACGGCGCGCACAAGTGGGTCTCCCCCCTGGAGTGGCTGGAGACCATCGTCATCGGGGGCGTTCAGCTTGAAGCCTTCACAACCTCCGGCGGGCTCGGCACGATGTGCGACACCTTCAAGGGGCGGGTCCAGAACCTGGACTACAAAACCATCCGCTACCCCGGGCACGCCAAATTGATGAACTTCTTTTTTCACGAGTTGCTGATGCGCGAGGACCGGACCCGGGCCGGCGAAATCCTGGTCCATGCCAAGCCGCAGGTGAATGAGGACGTGGTCTACATTCACGCCGCCGTGGAAGGCTGGAGAGAAGGGCGGCTGTCGCGCGAGGAGTTCGTGCGCGCCTACTACCCGCTTGAAATCGCCGCCCGCCGCTGGCGGGCCATCTCGTGGACGACCGCCGCGTCGGCCTGCGCGGTGGTGGAGCTGGTGCGGGACGGCCGGCTGCCGGCCACGGGATTCATCAAGCAGGAGGAGATCCCGCTGGATCGATTTCTGAAAACCCGCAACGGCGGTTTGTACGCCAGCGAGCCCGCTCGAGGGGCGCGGCCCGGTGCAATCAGGCCGGCCCCGTAAGCACCCCGCCACCATGCCTTCCCCCGCAAAAGATACGGATCCCCCCGCCCCGCCCCCCGGCGGCCCCCCGCTGTCAAAGGTTGCGCTCTCGGTGGCGCTCATGCTGGCCGTGCAGGCACTGGTTTCCATGAGCGCGGTGGCCATCCCCGTCCTGATGCCGGTGGCTGCGGCAGACTTGAATGTTCCCCCCAGCTTTGTCGGCATCTTCATGTCGCTGATCTATCTCAGTGCGACGCTGATCGCCCCGGTCAGCGGTTATTTCGTGGATCGCATCGGGCCGATCGGGGTCAGCCAAATCTGCCTGGGCCTCTGCGCAGCGGGCCTGACGCTGATTTCCATTCCCTGGGTGTCGATGATGCTCGCAGGGACATTGATCATGGGAGTCGGCTACGGTCCGGTGACCCCGGCAAGCTCCCATCTGCTGGTGCGGACCACGCCGGCCGCGATGATGTCGGTGGTGTTCTCGATCAAGCAGACCGGAGTCCCGGTCGGCGGGGCCATGGCCGGTGCGATCGTTCCCCTGCTGGTGGTCCTCTGCGGGTGGAAGATGTCGGCGCTCTGGGTGGCGGCGTTCAGCCTCGTTCTGATGGGCGTGCTGCAGCCTTATCGGCGGCGCTTCGACAGCGCACGGCGCACCGGCGCGTACCGTTTTTCCTGGAAACACCTCGTCGAACCGGTGCGGATGGTGCTGCGGCATCACGAGCTGCGCGAGCTGGCCATCGCCTCATTTTTCTTCTCCGCGATGCAGTTGTGCCTGATTTCGTTTCTGGTGGCCTACGTGATCGAGGATTTCAGCCTGACGCTGATTCAGGCCGGCCTCCTCCTCTCCATCGCCCAGGTGAGTGGGGTCATCGGCCGGGTGGCGTGGGGCGCCTTAGCCGATCGAAGCCGGAGGCCCCGTGCGGTGCTCGGCCTGCTGGGTATCGGCATGGCGGCCGGCGCCCTTGCGACGGCCGCCATTTCGCCCGGATGGCCCTACGCCGCCGTGATGGTCACCTGTGCGCTTTTCGGAGCGGCGGCCATCGGCTGGAACGGGGTCTACCTGGCGGAGGTGGCGCGCATTGCGACGCCGGAGCATGCGGGGACGGCAACGGGTGGGACGCTCTTCTTTACCTTCTGCGGGATTTTGACCGGCTTGCCGGCGTTTTCGCTGCTGGTTCAGCAAACGGGCAGCTATCCGCTGATCTTCGGCGTCATCGCGCTGGCCACTCTGTTTTGCGGGGTGGCGCTATTGGCTCCCCGAAGTTCGCGGTGAAAGGCGGTTGCTTCAAGAAAACCGGCCGCAACTCGGGCCGGGAAGGGTTGGCTCACGTCCAGGTCACCTTCGGCGGCTTGCGCGGCACCAGGCGCTGGTAGCGGAACGCGGGGTAGCCGACCATCAGGGCGCCGCAGGCCTTGTGGCGGGCCGGCAGCTTCAAAGCCTCGAACAGCGGCGGGCAGGCATTGGCCGCCGCGTAGAAATAGCCCGCCCAGCAGGTCCCCAGCCCGAGCACCGGGGCGTAGAGTTCGAGGTAGCTCAGGGCCAGGGCCGTGTCCTCGGCACCGAAGCCGTAGTTTTTGTCGGCGTGGGCCACGATCAGGTGGGGGGCGCCGCGGCAGACCCGCTCGAGGCCGCTGTCCCAGGCAGCCACGACGCGCGTAAACGAGAGCGCTTTTGCCAGGTTCGGCTTTTCGGCGATGACCCCGCGCATCCATTCGACCGCAAGCCCTGCCATCCGGCGGACCTCGGCCGGCTGCTCCACCACGGTCCAGTGCCAGGGCTGGTTGTTCTTGGCCGATGGCGCATAGCAGGCCATTTCCAAAAGCTTCTCGATCTTGGCCCGCTCGACGGGTTTTTCCCTGAAGGCGCGGATGGAGCGCCGGCTGCGCAGGAACTGCTCGGCCTGTTCCCGGTTGAGCTGCAGGGCTCGATCGACGGGCGGGCATTGATTGGGGTCGAGCCACTCCAGCCGCAGCGCCGCCGTCGGGCACACGGCAACGCAGTGGCCGCAGGCGATGCAGAAATCCTTGAAATCGGCCTGCGGGGCCGGAACGTCGTCTTCCGGTCCCAGCCGGATCACCCCGGCCGGGCACTCCCTGACGCACAACCCGTCCCGGTTGCACGTTTCCCTGTCGACCACGAACGCACCCATTCCCAGCTCCCCTTTCATCGGAGGGTCACGCAGGCCCCGCTGAAAAAACCGGCCGGGGCCCAGGCCGCAGCTCGCGCTTGTCGCAAGCCTGCAATTGGCCCTCAGCGCCGACGGCCGCCAAATGCCTGCGCTCTTGTCCGGCAGCGAAGTCGGCCATCTCTGGACAACCACTCCGATCCTACCCGAGTTTGGGCGGGGTTTCAATCGTTGCGCCCGCGCGCCTGCCGCTCGGTCGCGGAGATCGGCGTGATGCGTGTTGACTTGCGGTTCTATCCTAATCTAAATGAGGTTGAACGGCAGCTACTGCGACCCACGTACCAGGGGAGTTTCCGGCGCGTCCGACGAGAACATCTACGTCCTAAAAGCGCAGACCCGAAAGGAGGGAGTCATGACGACCCGTGCCTATCCGCCCGGAGAACCCTATGTGTATCCGCTCATCCTGAAAAAGCTCCTGACCACTGCCTTGATCTACTCCCCGGAGCGGGAAATCGTCTACCGCGACCAACAGCGCATCACCTACCGCACCCTGCACGAGCGCATCCACCGGCTGGCCAACGGCCTCGCCCGCATGGGGGTGAAGGCCGGGGATGTGGTGGCGGTTTTCGAGTTCGACAGCCACCGCTATCTTGAGTGTTTCTTCGCGGTCCCCGGCATGGGCGCGACGCTGCAGACCGTGAACTGGCGGCTTTCCCCCGAGCAGATCGTTTACACCGTCACCCATGCCGACGCGAAAGTGGTCATCTTCAACTCCGCTTTTCTGCCGCTGCTGCAGGCCGTGCGCGACAAGCTCGCCACCGTCAGGAAGCTGATCCTCATCGCCGAGGAGGGCAAATCCCCCGAAACGACGCTGGCCCTGGACGCGGAATACGAAGAGATGCTGGCTTCCGCCCGCCCCGCCTATGACTTTCCGGATTTGGACGAGAACACCCGGGCCACCACGTTTTACACGACGGGCACGACCGGCAACCCCAAGGGCGTCTATTTTTCCCACCGGCAGCTCGTTCTGCACACTCTCGGCGCGGCGGCGGCCTTCGGCTCCTACCACACCCAGTGCCGGTTTCGATCCGACGACGTATACATGCCGCTGACGCCGATGTTCCACGTCCACGCCTGGGGGATTCCGCTGCTGGCCACCCTTCTGGGTGTCAAGCAGGTCTACCCCGGCATGTACGAACCGGCCATGATCCTCAAGCTGCTGCAGACCGAAAAGGTCACCTTTTCCCACTGCGTCCCCACCATCCTGCAGATGCTTTTGAGCAGCCCGGCGGCGCAGGAGGCGGACCTGTCGCGCTGGAAAGTGATCATCGGCGGGTCTCAGCTGCCGCGGGGGCTGGCCCAAATGGCCCGCGACCGGGGCATCGAAGTCAACGTCGGCTACGGGATGTCCGAAACCTGCCCGATCATGAGCCTGGCCAACCCCAAGGAGCACATGCTCGCCTGGGAGCCTGAGCGCCTCTTGGATGTGGTCATAAAGACCGGCCGGCCCATTCCCCTGGTGGAGATCGGCCTTTTCGACCCCATGGATCAGCCCCTGCCGCACGACGGCACCTCCGTGGGAGAGGTGTGCATGCGCGCCCCCTGGCTGACGGCCGGCTACCACAAAGACGCGGAGCGCTCGGCGGAGCTGTGGCGCAACGGTTGGCTGCACAGCGGGGACGTGGGCCACATCGACCGTGAGGGCTACCTTCAGATCACCGACCGCATCAAGGACGTGATCAAAAGCGGCGGGGAGTGGATCTCCTCCCTGGATCTGGAGAACTTCCTCAGCCGGCACGAAGCGGTGCTCGAATCCGCGGCCATCGGTGTACCCGACGACAAGTGGGGCGAGCGGCCGCTGCTGTTCGTGGTCCTGAAGCCCGAATACAAGGGCAAGGTGACCGCCGCGGAGCTCAAGCGCTTCATGGCGGCCTTTGCCGAGCAGGGCCGGCTGCCCAAATATGCGGTGCCGGAGCGGTTCGAATTCGTCGACGCCATACCCAAGACCAGCGTCGGCAAGCTGGACAAGAAGCTGCTTCGTAGAGACCACGCCTGAGGGCGCGGTTTTCCATCGATACCATCGACATGGCTGCACGGCGGGCTGCGTTTGCCACAGTCGTGGGTTGACTGGCGAATCCCGAGCCGCGCCGACCGCCGGAAAGAGGGAGCATGAAGACCGCCGGAGACATTCTCAACGAAAAGAGACGGGATATGGTGGCCGTGCGGCCGGAGCAGACCCTGCGCGAGGCGCTCGAGCGCATGCAGGTCAACCGCATCGGCGCCATCCTGGTCAAGCGCGCCGAGCAGGTCGTCGGCATCTGGACCGAACGCGACCTCGTCCGCGACGTACTCAAACCGGGCTTCGACATCGACTCCGCCCGCATCGAAGATCACATGACCACCCGGCTCTTCACCGCACCGGACGACACCCCGCTGCTGAAGCTCCAAGAGATGTTCCTGGGGCTTTTTGTGCGCCACATTCTGATCTCCCGGCGCCGCAAGGCCGTCGGCCTCTTGTCCATCGGCGATGTCCTGCGCGCCAGTCTGCTCGAGAAAGATACCCAGATCAAGGAGTTGAACGCTGTTGCCAGCTGGGAATATTATGAAAACTGGGGCTGGGACCGCAAGGTGAAATCCCCCAAGAAGCGGTGATAGCGCATCCCCCCCCTGATGCCGAACTTCTCGTAGGGGCCATGGCGGCGATCTCACAGGAGACATTGTTTGATCTTCTGGCAACCAACGACATTGCCGGCGGTGACGCCGAACGTGAGGCCTTGCGCACCCGGATCGGCGAATTGCTGGAATTGAACGGCGCCGACTGGATCCGCGAAAACCGGGGGATGCTCCTCGAGCAGTGGCGATGCATCGTCGAAATGAAATTCATCCGCACTCTTTAGGAGGCTTCAATGCACCGGCTTTTCGAACCTGCCGCCATCGGATCCATGACCGTTCGCAACCGTTTCGTCCGCTCGGCCACCTGGGAGGGCATGGCCACAGCGGCCGGGGAGGTCACGCCGCGCCTGGTCGAGACCACCGCCGCCCTTGCCCGGGGGGGTGTCGGGCTGATCATCAGCGGCCACGCCTACATCCGCCCGGAGGGGCAGGCCGGGCCCGGGCAGCTGGGCGCCCATAAGGACGACGTGGTTTCCGGACTGCGCCGGATGGCGGCGGCCGCCCACGACCACGGGGCCAAAATCCTGCTGCAGCTGGCCCATGCCGGGTATTTCGCCGCAGGCAAGCTGACCGGCGCAGCGCCTATGGCCGTCTCGGCCTCGGTGAAACTCGACGACACCCCGCGCCGGGAAATGAGCGTGGCCGACATCGAGGAGCTGTCGGCCGCCTTTGCCGCTGCCGCCGCGCGCGCCCAGGCGGCCGGTTTCGACGGCGTGCAGATCCACTCCGCGCATGGCTACTGCCTGAACCAGTTCCTTTCCCCCCTTTTCAACCGACGCCGGGACGAATACGGCGGGGCCTTGGAAAACCGCGCCCGGGTGCATCTTGAGACGATCCATGCCGTGCGCCGGGCGGTCGGGGCCGAGTACCCCCTGCTGATCAAGATCAACGGGCGGGACTTTGCAGAGGGCGGGCTCGAGCCACCGGAGGCGGCGGCAGCGGTACAGCTCATGGAGCGGGCGGGCCTCGATGCGGTCGAGGTGAGCAGCGGCATGACCCGGTTTTCAACGCGCGGTGCCGCCCGCACGGGCATCACCAACCAGAAGAAAGAGGCCTACAACCAGCAGGAGGCCAAGGTTTTCAGAGAACGGCTGCAGATCCCCCTGATCCTGGTGGGGGGGATCCGCTCACTGCCCGTGGCCGAACGCCTCGTGGCAGACAACCTCTGCGATTTCATCGCCTTGAGCCGGCCGCTCATCCGCGAGCCCGGCCTCATCAACCGCTGGTCATCCGGCGACCGGCGCAAGGCCGCCTGCACCTCCGACAACTTGTGCTTCGGCCCGGCCCTCAGCGGCGAAGGGCTGTATTGCGTCACGGCCGCCAAAGGAAAAATGTCGAACGCCTGAGCCGCAAATCGATCCGGAGGGGTGTGCCGCCGCCGCTATTCATCCACGCGGCGCCGGGCGGCCTTCACGCGCCCGCGCTTGACCTTGCTCTCGATGCGTTTGGCGCGGGCGGCGGCGCTCGGCCGGGTCGGCCGGCGCCGGCGCCGTATGGCGGCGGCCGACGCGATCAAGGCGCGAAGGCGCTGCAGCGCCTCCTCCCTGTTTCGTTCCTGGGTGCGGTGGTTCTGGGCCTTGATCACCACCACCCCCTCGCGGGTGATGCGCTGGTCGCTGCGGTTCAGCAGGCGGGCCTTGATCGGTTCGGGCAACGACGAGGAGAGGATATCGAAGCGCAGGTGAACCGCCGTGGCGAGCTTGTTCACATTCTGGCCGCCCGCCCCCTGGGCGCGCACCGCGCTGATCTCTATTTCGGCCAGAGAGATGAAAATGCGGTCGGTTATCTGCAGCATGGCGGACGCAGTGCAACGCTTGCCTGAGGGCGTTTGGTTTTTCACCCCGCATCCCGTCGCGGGCTTGCGGGGCGGCGAGCGGGATGGTATTGCCGCTAGCGACGGTGTCGTGAGACTCAATTTGGCAGCAAGCAGAAAAAATCGCAAGCTGTTCCTTGATCGCTGGAGAACGCGTTAATGATCGAGGTTGCCGCAGCCGTTTTGATCCAGGCGGGACGGGTGCTCATCGGCCGCCGCCGGCCCGGCGCCAGGCGGGCCGGCTTGTGGGAGTTTCCCGGCGGCAAGATCCGTGCCGGAGAGACCCCGGAGCAGTGCCTGCGGCGCGAGATCCGCGAGGAGCTCGAGATCGACATCGCCGTGGGTGATTTTTTCGGCGAAAGTGTCTATGCCTATCCCGACCAGACCGTGCGGTTGCTGGCCTACCTCAGCCGCCTGATCGGCGGCAGCATGGTGCTGAACGACCATGCCGCGATCGCATGGGTAGAGGCCCGTGAACTCGATCGATACCGGTTCTGCCCGGCGGACGTGGCGTTGGTCGAGATGCTGAAGGACGACCATTCATGGCAAGGGTCGGACGGCAACCGGGTTGCACCCGCAGCAGATGCGCACCGGCCCTGCGCTCAAAAATCCGGCATTGGCTGATGGCATCATCCGCCCCGACCCGGTTTACGCTCTTTCTGCCCCTGGCCCTCCTGCTGTTTGGGATGACAGCCGTCAGCGGCTACGGTCAGGCCGGGCGAACGACGCCCGCGCCGGCCCCGCCCCAAGCCCAGCCCGACGCCCGCCAGAAGGAGCTCGAACGGGAGGCGGCCGTCAACTTGTCGATCGCCCGCAAATCCATCCAGGACGACGCGTTCTACAACGCCCGGGTGACGCTCAACGTTTGGAAAATCAGCGCTCTCGAAGCCGGGACCTTCGACCCGAAAATCTACGAAGAGCTCCGCAAGCAGCTTTTCGACAAATCCGTTCGCGAAAACCTGCGCTGCATCGAGGCCTCCATCGCGAGGCGCGATGCGGTCAACGCCAATCAGTGCCTGCGCATCTACCAGCTCCACTCCCAGGAAATCGGCAGCTTCGATGCCCGCAAATTCGAGGATCTGAAGAGCCGCGTGGCCGATATCCGCAGAAAAGAGCGGCAGCGCTGAGGACTTGAAAGTTGGACCCTGAGCCCGAATCCAAAAGACGTGGTTTCACGCCCTCGGATCACGGTTGCGGGCAGGGCGCCGGCCGAATCGAAAGCGCCGCCACCTTAATCGGTGGTGAGCTCGTTCGCGCGGGCTGCCATCCCGCCACGGCGGGGCCCCCAGCCGTTAGACGGGGTGCTGGAGCCCCCTACACCGATCAAACGCTATTACGCGACAGAGAGGAAATCGCCTGATGCCGAAACACACCCAGTGCGTGCACAGCGGCGCCCGCAAGGACAAGGCCACCCGCGGCCTGAACACCCCGATCTACCCGTCATCGGCCTTCGAGTACCTGGACGCCCCCGAAAACATCTATCCGCGCTACTACAACACCCCCAACGAGCGCGCCGTGGTGGAGAAGCTCTGCGCGCTGGAAGGGGCCGAGGACGGGCTCTTGTTCAGCTCGGGCATGGCGGCCATCAGCACGGTGCTGTTGACCTTCCTGGGCAGCGGCGATCACGCCGTGCTGCAGCGGGATCTCTACGGCGGCACATATCATTTCGTCACCGCCGACTTCAACCGCCTCGGAGTCCAGTTCAGCTTCACGGGCAGCCGGGCGGCGGACATCGAGGCGGCTATTCGGCCGAACACCCGGCTGATCTACATCGAGACCCCTTCGAACCCCCTGCTGATGATCACCGACATTGCCGCCGCAGCCGATGTCGGCCGACGCCGGAACATCGTTACCGTGATCGACAACACCTTCGCCAGCCCCATCAACCAGAACCCGCTCGCTCTCGGGATCGACGTCGTCACCCACAGCGCCACCAAGTACATCGGCGGCCACAGCGATCTGTGCTGCGGGGCCGCGTTGGCGAACGCCGAAAAAATCGGCCGCATCCGCCGGACAGCCGTCAATTTGGGCGGGAGCCTGAACGCCCTCACCTGCTACCTGCTGGAGCGGAGCCTCAAAACGATGGCCGTGCGGGTGGAGCGGCACAACCGCAATGCCGGACAGGTGGCGGAATTCCTCTGCCGGCAGGCGGCCGTGGCCAAGGTGAACTACCCGGGTCTTGAATCCCACCCCGGCCACGAGATTGCCAAGCGCCAGATGCATGGGTTCGGCGGCATGCTCTCCTTTGAGCTGGACGAGAACCGATGCCCCGCAGACCGGCTCCTGCACCGCCTGAAGCTCATCACCCCGGCGTTGAGCCTGGGCGGGGTCGAAACCATCATCTGCGCTTCGGCGAAAACATCGCACGCCAAGCTCTCAGCCGCTGAACGCCGGCAGCTGGGAATTGCGGACGGACTGCTCAGGCTTTCGGTCGGCATCGAAGACGTGGAGGACCTGATTGCCGACCTCTCCCAGGCGCTGCAGGCGTGAAGGGGGCGCTGCGCCGCCTCGCGGTTGACGCTTTTTTTCAATTGTCGTAAGGGAGACGGGTATCGACAGGCGATTGGCGCGCCGGCAGGCAACCGCGTCTCTGCCGGCCCGCCCTGAATGAACGGCAATCCCACGTGCACCACGAAAGGAAGGACTCATGGCCAACCCCACCACGTCGATGACCACCGGTGAGTTCGCCAAGGCCGCCGGCCTTCCGGCAGCCGCCGTCTCGAAACTGATCCGGGAGGGTAAACTCAGGGCCAAAAAAGAAGGCAAGTGCTGGATGATCGCTGCCAACCAGCTGGAGGCCAAGGCCGTACGCGAATGGGGAGAGGCCGCGAAGCCCGCAAAACGAAAAAAGGCCGCCACGCCGGCGGCGCCGGGCAAGGCAAAAAAGCCGGCCAAGGCACCGGCCGCTCGTTCCGCCGCGCCGGCTGACCCCATGCCTGCGGCGACCAAGGCCCACGACGAGCCGGAGCCGGCGGTTGCCCCCGCACCGGTCTTACCGCCTGCTGAGAGGACCTTCACGGTGGCGGAGTTCGCGGCCATGACCTATCTCACCGAAAAGGGAGTGGCCGAGTGGCTCAAGACCGGCCGGCTGCAGGGCAAGCAGATCGATGGCGGCAAGTGGGTTGTTTTCGAAAGCAACCTGCAGGTGCCGGACATCAGCCGGCTGGTGCGAAAATGAAACCTGCCTCATCGGCAACCCCCATCCGCCCGATCAGCCAAAGGAGATATGGATGATCCGTTTGCTGCAAAGAGGAAGGCCGATCTTCATTCTCATGCTCGCCCTCTGCCTTCTCACGTCTCTGCCCCACCCGTCTGCGTTGGCGGCCCTGATCCCTACGGGAGCCATGTCGGATCCAGCGGCCGGCATGGACAACCATGAGAAGGTCAGGCACTTCCTGACGCGCGCGGAGGTGCGGGCGGCATTGCTGGCGCAGGGAATCGACCCGATGGAGGCGGAGGCGCGCGTGGCCGGCCTGACGGATGCCGAGGTCGCCCAGATCGCCGGCCGGATCGACGAGCTTCCGGCCGGCGGGATACTCGGCGCGGCGATCGCCGTGCTGCTGATCGTGCTGCTGATTGTGGTGATTCTCAGACTGGTGGGAAAACTTTAGTCGGACCGCCGATAGAGCTGCTTGATGCAGGCGGCCGCCGTGTCGTCCCAGGTGAAACGGGCGGCGGCCGCCTGCCGTCTGATTTCCTCCCAGGCTGCGGGTTGCCCCGTGCGGCAGCGCACGGCCCGGTTGCAGGCGGCAACGAAGTTCTCCGCCTGCTCCATCACGCTTCCCCCGCCGAAGACAAACCCGTTCACGGCGTCGATCACGGTGTCCTTCAACCCCCCCACCCCATGCACCACGCAGGGCTGGCCGTGGCGCATGGCGATCATCTGGCTGATGCCGCAGGGCTCGAAGGAGCTGGGCATGATGAAAAGATCCCCATGGGCGTAAAGAATCCGGGCGGCCTCCTCCGAATATCCGTTCAGAAAGACGAAATTCGCGAAGCGGGCGCTCGTTTCCACCAGAAAACGCTCATCGCCGGGCTCCCCCGCGCCCAGCAGGATGAAGACGCCTCCCTGGGATCGAAGACTCTCCAGCACCCGATGCAGCGCCGGCTCCCCTCCAGCCAGCGGCGCCTTCATCAGGAACAGTTTCTGTTCGACCGCCCGTGTCACACTCGTCAGCACCACCGCGGGCCGCTGCGCCGACCGACCCCAGTCCGTCAAGCGGCTGTGGGCCAGAAAATGCGCCGTCGCCAGGGTGGCGGCGCCGCCGGCCCACTCGATCGTCTTCTCCTTCAATGAGCGGACTATTTCCGAAAAGTCCATTCCCTGCTCCGGCAGGGCCTCGGGGTAATCCGTGCCGTTGAGGATGCCGAAAAGACGACCCTGGGCGCGGGCGGCCCGCAGCTCCTGCTCCAGCCCCTCCCCGCCGAAAAACCGCGGCGGGTCGCTCGGTTGCAACACCTCTCGGGCATAGGAGGGGGAAACGGTGTGAACGGCATCCGCCCAGCGGATCCCGGCGGCCATGGGGTTGACGCAATTGGGCCAGCGAGGGTCGGCAATTTCGTTGCGCGCCACCGGCAGATGCGGATACCAGGCCGCCAGCGAGGAGGCGTGGCCCTCGAAGGGTCGCACCCCCTGAAGGGCCAGGTTGTGGATGGTGAAGACGCAGCGGGGGGCCTGAAGAGGGCCGCCGCCGGGACCGTAGCGCCGCAAAAGAAGCACCGGCGCGGCATGCCAGTCGTGCAGGTGCAGGCAGTCGAGCCGCCCGAAGAGCCCTCTGTTCACCGCCTCGGCCATGGCGGCAGCAAAGAGGGCGAAGCGGGTGGCATCGGTGGCGAAAGGGGCATCCGGAGGGTCCTGCTGGTAGATCCGGGGCCGGCCGTTGTCCCTTGGAGAATCGAAGATCGGGTGGTCCACGGCCACATGCGTGACGTTGGCAGCGGCAGCCTCCGGCTGTAACGCGTACATCACCGCCTCCTGGGAAGCTCCGTAAAACTGGAAGCGCAGGCTTGCCAGCGGCGCCGCCCCGGGGCCACGGTGCAGGCAGCCGTAGGCGGGTGTCGCCACGAAGATCCGGCAGCCCCGGCGGGCGAGCGCAGGCGGGAGGCTGCCGATCACATCCCCCAATCCGCCGACTTTGGCGCCGGGCAGAGCGCCGTTTTCGGCGGCAACCATCAAAAGGCTCAGCTCGTGTCTGCCGATCGGGTCCATGGCTTATCCTGCCGGCCGCCGCATCTGCTTGATCCGCTCGCGCACGAAGTCGTACTCGACCCAGTCGTCGAGAAAAGAGCCCAGCGCGTCGCGGTAGAAGCGCATGGCGGTTTTCGGCTCCTTGGCCCCCTCGGCCCAAAACCCCGCGGCCGCAAACCCGGTGATGACGTGTTCGGGGATCTCACCGGCCTGCCGGCGCAGCTCTTCCTCCGCGGCCTCTCCAAGCAGGTAGCCGCCGACGGCGGCGAACCAGGGGTCGCGCGTGCGGCGATTGAAAGCGAGCAGGCAGGCGCTCGCCTCCTCCTGCCGGCCCATGTGCCTCAAAACCCCCGCCTCCAGCAGGCCCAGACTCATCCGCAGGGCATTGGGCCGGCTTCCGGCGCCAAGAAACCCCCGGATCCGCTCGAGGGCCTCGGGGAAGGCCCCGGCGGCGGCGGCGGCAAAGCTCAGCATCCCAAGGAGCAATCGGTTTTCAGGGTCGAGTTCGAGGAGCCGCGCCAGCGTCTCGCGCTTGTCATCGCGCGACAATTCACCGGATGCAAGCTTAGCCAAAAGGGGGGCGGTCTCTTCCCGGCGCTCCTGTCTGGTCTGCCAGCCCTTCAGAGCGGCGCGGTCGAAAGCCGCGCTTTTGTCAGCATGCTCGGCCAGCCGGCCCGGGTCGACCAGGGCGCTGCGCTGCTCTCTGCGAATGCGCTCCAGTTGGGAGCGGGCGATGAAAAACTCCCACCCCTCCGGGTCGGCCGCGAGCACCGCCTGTTCGAGAAGCCGCTGCGCCTCCACGAGGTCGTTTTGGCGCAGCATCAACAGCCCGCACACGGTGTAGAGCCAGCTTTTTTCAGCGGCGCTCATCCACCCATCCAGCGCCGAATCGCTACCCAGCCGGCCCTCCAGCACATTGAGCAGGAAGCCATAAAACTCGCCCGGGCTCTTCCAATCGGCCTCGGCCAGCTCCCGGCGATAGAGCCGGCCCTCCTGGTTGCCGGTCAGCCAGTCGGTCAAGACCATCATCCAGCGCGCCTGATAGTCCTCCGGGTCCAGGGCGAGCGCCTGGGTGAAGCGTCGGCGCGCGCCGGCAGCATCGCCTTGACAGAAGCGCATCATGCCGGCGGCGGTGACCAGCCCCGGCTGCAGGTTGCGCACCAGCTTCTCGTCGGCGATCGCCATGGCGTCGCCCCACCGCGACTGGGACGCCGCCGCGCGGATTTTTACCAGCGCCGCCTCGATGGAAAAGTCCAGCACCCCGCTCCACTTTGCCTGGCCGGCCTTCAGGTCGACCAGGAGCTTAACCGCATCCGTGATGGGCAGAATCAGACCCATGTCCCACACCGGAGTCACCATCGGGACCAATCCCTGGGTGAAGTCCATGGCCACGGCCGATACGATGCCGATCACCTTGCCGCGCGCATCGATCACCGGCCCGCCGCTGTTGCCGCCGTGCAGCGAAGCGTCGATCTGGAACATGTTCTCGAAAGCCCGGCGCACGTTGCCCCGCACCACGCTCGCATTGACCGTGTCGACCTGGGTTCGACTTCCCAGGGGGAATCCCAAAGTGATCACACGTGAAAGTTTGGGCAGCCTGCGCGGGTCCATGTCCAGATCCAAGGGCAGGGGCATGAGACCTTCGGGCACCCGCTCGATTTTGATTACCGCGAAATCGTCCTTGAGCGGGGAGGTGACGAGCTGCCGGGTGCGCATCGGCGGCCGGGCCACCCCGGCGATCTCCACCCGCGGTGAGGCCTCGGTGCTGAAGGCGTTCTCGGTGAAGTAGACATCCGCCAGATCCGCACCCTCGATCAGCCGGCCGGAGGGGTTGAACGCCCGCGCCCCCTCGAACCAGAGGTAAATATGATAGGTGAGCCGCGGTTCCATGCCGCGCATGCGCAGGTAGTTAACGGCGCCTTCAAACCGCGGATCCTCCAGCCAGGGGCATACCACATGGCGGCTGGTGAGCAGATACCCCTCGCGGTCCACCAGGAAAGCGGTGCCCTCGGCCACGTTGCGGTAGACGCTCTGGCCCTCGGCCTCTACGGCGTAGTCCACCAGCACGAAGCCCACGGAACGCGCATACCGGTTGGCATACCCCTCGAGCAGGCCTTCGGCGTCCCGCCGGGGGCGGTCGAGATAAAACCAGGCTGCCAGTCCGGCGATGACCAGCACCGAGACCACCGCCGCCAGCGCCCGGATGCGGCTTTGAAGCCGCCGAACCTGACGCCCATGTGAGGCGGGGGCACCTTCTGCCGAAGGGGTTTCGACCGTCAATTCCTGTTTGGCTCTGATACGGGCCAGCGATGCGGCAATCTCGGCCATGGATTGGGGCCGCAGGTCCGGGTCGTCCGCCAGCATCACCCGCAGCAGCACGGCCAGCTCCTCCGGCAGGTCGAGCGCATCGACCCTGCCCTCCGGTTGGTCGACCTCCAGATCGCCGGCGAGCAGTTCGACGAAGACTTTGCCGAGCGACCAGATGTCGCTGCGGAAATCCAGGGGGCGCCGGTTGACGATGTCCGGGTGGCAGGCCAAAAGCTGCTTTAGCATCGGCGCAGGCCGGTCGAGCTTAGGGTCGATGAAGCGCGAGAGTTTGTAGTCGATTTTGACAGCGAGGCCGCCGCACCCGTCCGGCAGGGCCATGATGTCGTTTAGGATCAGGTGCGGTATGAAATGACCGTGTTCGTGGAGAATGGATAGCGTGCGGGCCATCTGGTGAAAGAGGTCGAGCAGCAGCCGGCGGTCCGCCAGCCGGCCGGACGCCAGGAGCGAGCCCCAGTTTTCGGCTTCGATCCACTCGCTGATGCGGTACCAGAGGCCGTCCGCGGAGCGCCGGATGGCGTGGTGGCGTACGAACCCCTCCTCCGGGAGCAGCCTCAACTCCTCCAGCTCGCGCTGGAGCCGGGCGGCCACCTGCTCGTTTACGCCCGAGCGCGGCGTGAACAGGCGGATCATGACCGGTTCGTGGGTGCGTTCGCGGACGGCCCGGCACAAAAAGCTGGAGTGGCCCTCGTGGAGGACATCGACGATACGGTAGTCGTCGATGTGGGTGCGGCCCTCGGCGATGCGGCCGCCGCAGGCGGGGCAGGTGCTGATCTCTTCGGCCACCGATTGTCCGCAGACCGGGCAGAGCTTCATCGTTGGAGCCCCCGTTTGACCGGGTTCAGGTCGCCGGTTCGATTTTTGACGACCGCGTTAAAACCCCTCTATCTGCGTTGCGCTTCATCCCGTAGTCGCTGCGGCGCGCTATAACTATTTCTCGCGACACGGGATTTTCGCGCCTTGATCTTGAACTTTTTACAAAGTCGCCTGTGCCAGGGATCCTTTACATGCCCGTCATTTTTAGCAGGCATCGCCAAAAACAGCAAGCTGGCGAAAGGCAAGTTTCAGAGCCAGCCTTTGCGCTTGAAGTAGAGGTAGGGCAGGATGGCCGAGAGTATCATCAGGCCGATCGCAAAGGGGTAGCCCAATTCATGCGAGAGCTCGGGCATGAATTGGAAGTTCATCCCGTAGATGCTGGCGATGAGGGTGGGCGGCAGAAAGACGACGGCGGCCACGGAGAAGATCTTGATGATGTTGTTCTGCTGGATGCTGATCATGCCCAGGGTGGCGTCCAGCATGAAGGAGATTTTGCTGGTCATGAAGGAGGCGTGGTCGGCGAGCGAGGCGATGTCGCGGCCGATGACCCGCAACAAGTCCCGAATCTCGACCGCCTTGGGGGAGGCGGTGACGGCCTGGTTCAGAAAAGTGGCCATGCGGCTGAAGGTTATCAGGCTCTCGCGGATGATGGAGATGTGGTTGCCCTCGATGCCGATCTCCTTGATGGTGGCATTCAGGTCGACCGGTTTGGCGCCTTTGCGGCTCTCGGCGAAGATCAGCTGGGAGGTGCGCTCGATCTCGAAGCTGTGGACTTCCAGGATGTCGGCCATGCGGTCGATGACGGCCTCCAGCAGCCCGATGAGCAGCTCGAGGCTCGAGCCGTAGTTGCTGCCGGGCTTCTGGATCCTGGCCGAGAAGGTTTCGAAGGAGCGAGGCTGACTGTAGCGCACCGTGACCAGAGCGGTTTCGGTCAGGATGAAGGTGATGGCCGAGGACTCCACGCTGCGGGTGTCGGGGCTCGCGACGAGATCCGCCGTCATGAAATAGGCGCCGCCCTCCTGGTAAAGTCGGCTCGAGGCTTCGATCTCCTCCATCTCCGCGCGGGAGGGGATTTCGATCGCCAGCGCGGCTCCGACCTGCTTGATTTCCTCCGGCTGGGGGAAGAAGAGGTCAACCCAGAAGGGAGCGGCCCTGTCCGCGAAGGCTTCCCACTCGGCGGGTTGCCAACCCGAGTTTCGACGCACAAGGACGTTGACCATGGCATCCGCTCGCGATCGTGAGGGTCCTGTTCTTATCTCTTCAAGATTACATTATTTTCGTGTCGATTCAAATTCTTTTTTCAACATGTCTGCCCGCTAACGGACAGGAGGTCGTTTCGGCGCATCGACGCTGGTTTTCTGTTATCGATAATTACTGCTAAATTTCTATTCATTTTATGATAAAGGCATTTTTTCTGCAAAATGTAAAAAATAAGTAAATTTGTTCTTGCATTAATTTTTACCGTGTAATAATAGCCGACTCTGGGCACCCTCTTGTCACCTCGACCAAGGAACCGGCATGATGCCCGATCTCTTCTGCGCTGTTTCATTATGCTGCTCTGGCATGACGGGTTCAGTCCCCTGTCGTCTTTCTGCAACTCGATCCGTCCGCACCGCTTCCAATTCTATCAATCCGTCTTTTCCCGTTTCATACCGCAACCGGCCCGAGAGTAGGCCTAAGAGAGGAACGTTCGACTAATCGGAAAAAAGGAGGCAGGAGAGATGCGCAAGAGGCTAATCGGATGTGGAATCGTTGTACTTGTCCTGGGGCTGGCGTCGTCCCTGTACGCCGGCGGGATCATCAACAAACAGAACCTCAGCGCGGACTACATCCGCACGCTCAACCGCAACGCGGCCACCGATTCGGCCGATGCCGTGGCCTTCAACCCGGCCGGCACGGCCATGATGCAGAACGGGCTTTACCTGCGGGCGGACGCCGTCTATCTGCTGAAGGATTACTCC
>JALOOU010000135.1 GCA_025454255.1 Desulfobacterales bacterium
CGCAGGGTGGCGCCGTCGCCCTCGATGACGACCCGGCCGGTTTCGAGCACGTAGCCGTAGTCGGCGAGCTTGAGGGCCACCTTGGCGTTCTGCTCCACCAGCAGGATGGTCGTGCCCTGCTCGTTGAGCGTGCGGATGATCTTCATGATGGCCTGGACCAGGAAGGGCGCGAGACCCATGGACGGCTCGTCCAGGAGCATGAGCTTGGGATCGGTCATCAGCGCCCGGCCGATGGCGAGCATCTGCTGCTCACCGCCGGAGAGCAGGCCCGAGTCCTGGGTGCGGCGCTTGGAGAGGATCGGAAAGAGCTCGAAGACGTACTGCCGGCGCTTCTCCTGTTCGACCCTGTTGGCATGGTCCGAGAACCCGCCGAGGTCGAGGTTTTCCTGGACGGTCATGCCCTTGAAGATGCGCCGGCCCTCGGGCGCGTGGATCAGACCCATGCGCACGATGTCGTGGGGCGGGGCGGCGGTGATGTCCCGGCCCAGGAAGGTGATCCGCCCGGCCGCCGCCCGGGTCAGGCCGGAGATGGTCTTGAGAGTGGTGCTCTTGCCGGCGCCGTTGGCGCCCAGGAGCGTCACGATCTGGCCCTTCTGGACACGGAGGCTGATGCCCTTGAGGGCGTGGATCTTGCCGTAGTAGGTCTGCAGGTCCGCGACCTCCAGAACCGGGGCGCTCGTTTCAGTTGCCATCCTCGTCCTCTTTCCCCAGGTAGGCCTCGATGACTTTCGGGTTGCTCTGAACCTCCGCGCAGCCGCCCTCGGCGATTTTTTTGCCGTAGTCGATCACGACCACCTTCTCGGACACCTTCATCACCAGGCCCATGTCGTGCTCGATCAGGAATATGGTGATGCTGAGCTCTTCGCGGATGCGGCGGATGAGGTCGATCAGACGCTCCTTTTCGTCGTAGTTCAGCCCGGCCGCCGGTTCGTCGAAAAGCAGCAGCTTGGGTCGAGTGGCGAGCGCGCGGGCCCACTCCACCCGACGCTGGTCGCCGTAGGGCAGGTTGCGGGCCAGGCGGTCCTTGTGCTCCAGGATGCCCACGAACGCCAGACACTCCTCGGCCACGCGCTCGATCTCGGCTTCCTCGCGGCGCTGGCCCGCGCTGCGCAGCAGCGCCCCGAGCGCACCCTCGCGGGTGCGGCAGTGCATGCCGGACTTGACGTTCTCGATGACGGTCATCTGCTTGAACAACCGCAGGTTCTGGAAGGTGCGCGCCATGCCGCGCGCGGTGATCTTGTGGGGCTTGAGGCTCATGATCGACTCGTTCCGGAAGCGGATGTCGCCCGCATTGGCCCGGTAGAACCCCGTCAGGCAGTTGAACACCGAGGTCTTGCCGGCGCCGTTGGGGCCGATCAGGCTGACGATGCCGCCTTCCTCGACGTCGAAGCTGAGCGTGTCGATGACCTCCAGGCCGCCGAAGCGCAGGGTGAGGTCCTTGACTTCCAAGATGGCCATGCCCGGTTCCCCCTTCAGTGCCGACGGTCCGGCCAGATACCCTGCGGCCGGAAGATCATCATGACGATCAGGATGAGGCCGAACACCAGCATGCGCATGGAGCCGATCTCGCGGAAGACTTCCGGGAAGAGCACCATGGCCATGGCGCCCACCACCATGCCGGCGATCTTGCCCATGCCGCCCAGCACCACGGCCACCAGGATCATGATCGACTGCATGAACTGGAACGTCTCGGGCGAGATGGCGGTCATCTTGGCGGCGTAGAAGCAGCCGGCGAGCCCCGCGAAGAGCGCGCCGATGATGTAGGCCGACAGCTTGACGGCCACCCGGTCGATGCCCATGGCCTCGGCGGCGTCCTCGTCATCGCGCACGTATTTCCAGGCCCGGCCCAGGCGCGAGTGCTCGAGCCGGTCGCTGGCGAAGACCGCCAGGACGGCCAGTGCCAGGAAGATATAATAGTAGTGGCTGATCTGATTGAGCTCGAGGCCGAACAGGCTGGGGCGCTGGATGCCGATCAGGCCGCTCGCCCCGCCGGTCAGGTCCTTCATGTTGCGGGCGATGATGCGGATCATCTCGCCGGCGCCGAGGGTGACGATGGCGAGGTAGTCGCTGCGCAGACGCAGCGTGGGCGCGCCGATGATGACGCGCACGATGACGGTGAACAGCAGGGCCGGCGGGATGGCGAGCCAGAAGTTCCAGCCGAACGTCGAGGTCAGGATGCCGGTGCTGTAGGCGCCCACCGCAAAAAAGGCCGCGAACCCGAGATCGAGCAGGCCGGCGTAGCCCACGATGATGTTCAGACCCAGGCACAGCACGATGTAGAGAAATGAGTTGGTCAGGATCTCCAGGGTGTAGTTGCTGCCCACCCGCGGCACGAGCAGCCCCGCCAGGATCAGCGCGGCGAACACGGCGTAGCGGTGCCGGCGGTCGTCGAAGAAGGCGGCCAGGCGGTCCTCCACTCCGGCCAGCCCCGTGCGGCGGGCGACGGCGGCTCCGGAGCCATCGTTCGCAGCCATGGATCACATCCTCTCGATTTCAGTGCGGCCCATGAGGCCGTTGGGTTTGAAGACCAGGATCAGGATCAGCAGGCCGAAGGAGAACACGTCCTTCCACTCCGTCCCGATCCAGGACAGCTGGGTGCCGAAGGACTCCAGCGTTCCGAGCAGCAGGCCGCCGAGCATGGCGCCGGGGATGATGCCGATGCCCCCGAAGACCGCGGCGGTGAACGCTTTCAGGCCGATGATGAAGCCCATGAAGAAGTGGATGGAGCCGTAGTACACCCCGGCCATGACGCCGGCCGCCGCGGCCAGCGCGGATCCCACGAAAAAGGTCAGGGCGATGACCTTGTTGACGTCGATGCCCATCAGGCGGCAGGCGTCCATGTCGATGGAAATGGCGCGCATGGCCTTGCCGTAGATGGTCTTGTTGATGAAGAGCGTGAGCGCCACCATGAGCAGCGCGGTGGCGAGCACCAGAACGATCTGGGTGTAGCTGATGTGGATGTTGCCGAAGTCGAGGCCCTCGAACCCGAGGCCGGTCTCGAAGGCCTTGTACTCGCCGATGGTGGCGGCCATGACGGTGTTGAACAGCAGCAGCGAGACGCCCATGGCGGTGATCAGGATCGACAGGCGCGGCGCCGAGAGCAGCGGCCGGTAGGCCAGCCGCTGGATGCCCACGCCCAGAAAGCCGGTCGCGATCATGGACAGGATCAGCGAGGCGCTGATCCCCAGCCAGCCGTCGCCCAGAAAGCCGACCAGGAGCGACAGGGCCGTAAAGCCGATGAAGGCCCCGACCATGTAGATGTCTCCGTGGGCGAAGTTCAGGAGCTTGATGATCCCGTAGACCATGGAGTAGCCGAGGGCGACCAGGGCGTAGAACGAGCCCAGGATGAGGCTGTTGGCGATCTGCTGGGTGACGATGTCGAAGAGGTCCATCGGAGGCGGCCCTTTCGCGATGGCGGGGTGAGGGCCCGCACCCCATGGGGCGCGGGCCCGGATGGCACGGCGCCGAGCCCTATTTCACCAGGCTCCACTTGCCGTCTTTGACCTGCAGAACCACGAAGTTGGAGTTGGCCAGCAGGTTCTTGTCGGTGAAGGTCACCGGCCCGGAGAGGCCCGGGAACTTGTCGGTCTTCTTGAGCGCGGCGATGATGGCCTTCCGGTCAACAGCGCCGGCGCGTTTGATGGCGTCGGCCAGGAGCAGCATGCCGTCGTAGGTCAGCGCCGAGTAGGGGCCGGGGTCGGTCTTGAACTTGGCCTTGTAGTCGGCGATGAACTTCTGGCCGGTGGTCAGGAACTCGGGCAGCGGGTTGGCCAGGGCATAGACGCCCTCGGTGGCCTTGCCGCCGATCTGGATCAGCTTGGCGTCGGTGGAGCCGTCGCCCACCGTGATCTTGCCCTTGTAGCCGCCCTGGCGCAGCTGCTTGATCAGCAGGCCGCCGTCGGCGTAGTAGGCGGTCCAGAAGACCATATCGGGGTTCTTGGACTTCAGCCGGGTGACCAGCGCGGACTGATCCTGTTCGCCCTTGTTGACCAGTTCATAGGCCACCACTTCGTTGCCCAGCTCTTTCCATTTCTTCTGGGTCAGGCTGGCGAGGTCCTCGGAATAGCCGTCGCCCTGGTGCACGATGGCGAGCTTCTTGACGCCCTGCTTCTTGAACAGCTCCACGGCCGTTTCGACCTGGAAGCTGCCGATGGCGTTCACCAGGAAAGCGTTGCCCGGGTTCATGTCGCTGAACTTGCTGGAGTTGGCCGCCGTGATGACGAAGGGGATGCCGGCGTCGGCGTAGATCTTCAGCGTCGGCAACGTGGCGCCGGAACAGTAGCCGCCGACCACCGCGGTGACGTCCTCGGAGGTCAGCTTGCTGGCCGCGGCGGTGGCCATCTGCGGGTCGCAGCCGTCGTCCGCGGTGGTGGTGATGAACTTCTGGCCGAGCACGCCGCCCTTGGCGTTTATCTCATCCATCGCCATCTTCACGGCGTTCTCCATGTCCTTGCCGTAGGTGGCCTCGGAGCCGGTGGTGGGCACCATGATGCCGACCTTGATGTCGGCCAGAGCGGCGCCGGCCGCCAGGCAGGTGGCCAGGGCCGCTGCCGCAAACACCAAACCGATCTTCTTCATGTCCTTCCTCCTTCTGATGTGGGTCGTTGTACGCAGGGATTGCGATTGCGTCCGCACCGTGCTGGCCGGGGTGCGGCCGACCATCCTGGTTCCCCTTGGAACCGGGACGGGATGATCAAGGGTGACGTCCTCCGTGCCGCCAGCGGGCATATACACACCGAGACTGACCGTGAAGCGGAGTCGGGGGCAATCTTATAATGGATAGACCATTACATGTCAAGGCCCGAATCGGCTGCCGTCGAGACGGGTCAGCGCAGGATGAACCCGTCCCGCAGGGGGTCGGAGGGGTCGATCAGGAACTCCTGGCGGCCACAGATGTGCGCCGATCCCTCCACCTCGGGGATCACCGCCGGGTGGGGGCCGAACGTGGCCGTCGCGGCCACCTGGCCGCGGAAGCGGCTGCCGATGATGCTCTCGACCACGATGGGTTCGTTCAGGCCGAGTTCTCCGCGCGCGTGGTGCAGTGCCAGCCGGCCGCTCACGCCGGTGCCCGTGGGCGAACGGTCGACCTCGCCTTCGGCGAAAATGCAGACATTGCGGCTGTGCGCATCGGCGGTCAGCGCCGGTCCGACGAGGATGGTGCCGTAGAGGAAGCTCAGGTCCGGCTCGAAGGGATGGGGAATTTCCCGTTTCGCCATTACGGCGCGCTTGATGGCCATGCCTTTTTCGATCAACGGCCGAAAATCTTCCGGCGTGCAACGCAGGTTTAGGTCCGCGGCATTGACATACGCGTAGAACGCGCCGCCGAAGGCGATGTCGTAGCGCACCCGGCCGAGCCCCGGGACCTCCACGGTCTCGTCCCGCGCCAGCACGAAAGAGGGCACGTTCCGGAAGGCCACGCTCGTCACCGTGTCTCCGGACACCCGGGCACGGGCGGTGATCAGCCCGGCCGGGCTGTCGATGCGCACCACGGTCTCCGGCGCCGTCATCGGCAGCAGCCCGGTTTCGAGCACCACCTTGGTGACGGCGATGATGCCGTGGCCGCACATGGTGCTGTAGCCCTCGTTGTGCATGAAGAGGATGCCGATGTCCGCTGCGGGGCTGACCGGCGGAGTGAGGAGGCAGCCGTACATGTCGGCGTGGCCCCGCGGCTCCCACATGAGCGCGGTGCGCAGGCGGTCGCAGTGTTCCTTGACCCAGCGCCGGCGCTCCAGAATGGTCTCCCCGGCCAGTTCCGGGAACCCGCCGGTGATCACGCGGAAAGGCTCGCCGCCGGTGTGGGCGTCGATGGCCGTGATGCGCAGCCACTCCCTGGGCGGCCGCCAGCGGCGCATGGGTGCCAGGCTCAGCCTGGGGCGCGGTCTGTGCGTGGATTTCATTGAGGCTCTCTCGCGGTGGTGGAAAGAAACCGTGCACGGGGCTTTCCGAACTCTCCCGCAGCAGCTCCCGTACCGGTATCATCGACGATTGAACGTGTTCTATTGACGCCGCATTTTTAAGTCAAGCGAAAATCAGCTGCGCCGGAACGCTCCACTCCAGACGGGCGTCCTGGCAGGCCACCGAAGCCACATGCCCGTCGAAGAAGGCCTGCTCGACGGTCCAGCGTCGGCCGTGGTA
>JALOOU010000136.1 GCA_025454255.1 Desulfobacterales bacterium
CAGGGTTTTGCCGGGATGCGGGTGATCGGGCAGCTCAAAAACGCCTACATCCTTTGCGAGGCCGAGGACGGGCTCGTCCTGATCGACCAGCACGCGGCCCACGAGCGCATCCTGTACGAGCGGCTCGGCCGCGGCTTGGCCGCCGCCTCCCAGGCCCTGCTCGTGCCCGAGACCGTGGAGCTGGGCTTCCGCGAGGCGCGGGCGCTCGAGGCGGCCATGCCCGCCCTGCGGGAGGCGGGCCTTGAGATAGAGCCCTTCGGCGGCAACACGGTGGTCGTCAAGGCGGTGCCGTCCCTGCTCGCCGGCCGCGAGGCGGGCCCGCTCGTCCTCGAGCTGGCGGCGGCTGCGGCGGAAGGCGCGGCGGGCGCGCCCGAGCTCCTGGAGCGCTTCCGGCACATCGCCGCCTGCCATGCGGCCATCCGCGCCGGCCAGGCTCTCACCCAGCCGCAGATGCAAACCCTGCTGGCTCAGATGGACGCCTGCGCCAACCCCTCCAACTGTCCCCACGGCCGGCCCACCTGGGTGAAGTACGACCTGGGGGTGGTCGCGCGGGCGTTCAAGCGGGCCTAACCGTCGCGGCCCCTCCGCGGCGGAGCCTTCCCGGGCAACCCGCATTCGAGCTGAATTGCGGGAGAGGGCCGCTTCCACGGCAATCCGCTTGAAGGTCGAATCGCGGCTGGAAGCCGCTCCCACAGGGGACAAGCCAGAGTTCCCTTTTCTTTTGTGGGAGCGGCTTCCAGCCGCGATTTCCAAGACCGACAGCCGCTCGTCCAACTAAAATTTGTGCAGTTTTCCCGAACCCTTGGCCCCTCGGCCCTGCGCCCCCTCTTTATTTAAAATCTGCTTGACTTCAAAAGCACCCCGGACTAATATCCCCTTCAATGTGCGGACGGCGGGACATGTTCTTAGGCTTGCATGGCCCGCAGTCCAAAAACCCCTCCCGATCGAAAGGAGGCGTCAGGGAGAGTCGGGCACACGGCGGGAAATTATTAGGCTTGGCAAAAACCTTGTTTTCAATCGTTAAGGAGGATTGAAGAGATGAAGAAACTCGTAGCGATTTTTGTGGTTCTGCTCTTTGCAGTGCCGGCCATGGCCCAGACCGCCAAGGCGCCGGAGTGGTCGTTCTTCGGCAGCCAGCGCATGGCCACCTTCTACATTGCCGATGACTACGGCGATGCCAAAGTCAACGGCTCCGGCGACGACTGGGGTCTGCGCTGGGATTTCCAGGGCAACTCCCGCGTGGGCGCCCGCGTCAGGGCCGACAAGGTCGGCGGCTTCATCGAGCTCGCCCTGACGGCCACCAACGGCGGCGACGGCGGGGACGGCGGGGTCAACACCCGCCGCGCCTTCGGCACCTGGAAGTTCTCCGACAATGCCACGCTTAAAGTCGGAAAAGACTACTCCCCGGTCACGGAGTTCATCTCCGGCCAGGTCTTCGACAGCGACGCCGGTCTGCTCGGCCAGGGCAACTTCTACGGCCGCCGTCCGTCCATGCTGGGCCTCAACATCGGCGCCCTCGAGATGGCGCTGCTCAACAACCCGACGACCACGGCCGGCATGGGCCTGCCTGCCGGCGTCGATCCCGACTGGAACCTGCCGCGGTTCGAAGCCGCCTACCAGCTGAAGATGGACTCCTTCTACCTGCGGCCTTTCGGCGGCATCCAGTATTTCAAGATCGACAGTGGTGCCAGCACCCTGACCGACGACCTCGACATCCTCTCCTACGTCGTCGGCTTGGGCGGCATGGCCAACATCGGCGCCTTCCGCATCGGCGGCCAGATCGCCTACGGCCAGAACTGGGCGAACACCAACGCCTGGGCCGGCGGACGCTGGGGCCAGACCTATGCCGGGGCCACCCTGAAGGGCACGGATGACGTCAACGACGCCACGAGCATTCAGGCGCAGCTGGTGGCCGGCCTGAAGTTCAGCGACACCATTAATTTCGAGGCCGGTGTCGGCTACCGCGACGATGATGCGGACCGTCCCGGCGTCGACAATGCGCGGGCCTTGGAATACTACGGTCAGGTGGTCCTGACCCTGGCCCCGGGCGTCTTCCTGGTGCCCGAAGTCGGCTACATCGACTTCATGGACAACCCGGTCACCGACGACGACGCCGGCTACCGCTGGTACGCCGGTGCCAAGTGGCAGATCAACTTCTAAGCTGACCTGACACTTTTAAACGCCAACCTGCCCGACTTTTCCGAAAAAAACCCCGGTGCGCAAGCACCGGGGTTTTTTTTAGGAGGGGAGAAAATTTTTAGTGTTTGGTTGTAGGTGATCGGGGAGAGGGGTGTTCAGCGGTTTAGAGAGGATTCTGAGGTGTTTGTTGAATGCTTTGATGGATCCAAGGATCGCAGATAAGCATTCAGACTCAGTCCCATCGTTTCAATGGTTCCGTTAAGTTCAACGATTCGGTTTTGGTCGATCAACCTCCTTGCAGACGCTCTGCGCAACCAGTATTTGGTCTCATTCAGCGAGCCGCGCGCCATTCGCACGAATCTCTGGTTGTCTTTGGTCGCTCACCGTCCAGAGCCCTCTGCGATGTTGGCGCCGATGCTGTCGGCGGACCTTACCAATTGCTTTCCGATCGTGAGTTTGGCGAAGGTATCCCAACCGTTCACAACGCTCCAGATTTCGTCGGCAAACATCTCTGCAGCCTTGAAAACCCGCAGCTCGTCAAACCGTACAAACGGCATAAAACCCCGCACATCTCAGGAGATACTCCTCCACCCACCAAACACCACCCACTAAACACCATCATTCACTTGATCATCTCGAACACGATCACCGTGCTCTTGGGGGTCGTGGTGACGACGCGGCCCTCATCGAGGACGACGGCGCAGACGATCTCCTCGCTGCCGTCGTTGTTGAAGTCGCCCACGGCGAAGTCGCGGATGTAGCCGGAGAACTTGCGCGTCTTCCACTCCGGCGAGAGCCCCAGCCCGTCCCAGAAAAAGGCGATGACCTGGCTTTCGCTGAAGCTTCTGAACTTGCCGAGCTTGCGGCCGGCGATGTCGAAGTTCTTGACCGCCAGCAGCACGCTCTTCTGCTCCTTGCCCGCGCGGGCCGTCAGCAGGCGCATGGGGAAGTAGATGGGGTTTTCGATTTCGCCCTGGTCGGTGATGGTGCCGGAATAGAAGAGGGTGCTGCCGCCGTATTGGTCGGCGCTTCGCCAGAGCTCCTGGCCGCCGCCTTCGAAAATCCGGATCCGGTCGAAGCTGTCGTAGGCAGCGGCGGTCTCCGTGCCCTTCTCCAGGATTTCGGCGATGGTCAGCCCCAGGGCGTTCGAGGCGCCGGCGCGGATCTCGGTGTCCGCCTCGTAGCGGCCGTTGCGCCAGATCATCTCCGAAATCCGGCCCGTGAAGGGGTTGCCGGAGCGGTGCTCCTGGCCGATGAGCAGCCTTCCCCGGGCGGGCAGATCGACCACCCGGAAGTAATAGGAGAGGTTGTCGGCGATGGTCTTGAAGGCCTTGCCGTCCCACTCGACCACGAAGGAGTTCATCATTTTGCGGGAGAGCGGCATGCTCGTGACGAAGATCTCGGGGATGCCGTTGCCGTTGATGTCGGCGACATCGATCCCCACGCAGTATTTGCCGCTGAAGTCCGCGATTTCGGTAACCTGGTGGAAGCGCTGCTGGTCGTAGCGGAAAAGGAGGATCTTCTCCGGAGTGAGGATCAGGGTTTCGATCTTGCCGTCCCCGTCCACGTCCCCCAGGGCGATCCCGTTGAAGAGCTGCTTGAACGAGGCGCTTTTCCAGAACTGGGGCGATATCACCCGCCCGCCCTCCTCGGAGACGAAGGGCGAGCCGCCCTCCTCGCCGCCCAGCCCCCCGCGCTGCCGGAACATCTTCTCGGGGTGGGCCTGGGCGTCCGGGACGGCGGGCGGCTGGGCGGCGGCCGCAGGCGGCGCCGCCGCGCCGGGCCGGGCGGCCGCGGCGCGGCCGAACATCTCCCGGTTGATCTCGGCCGCCATGGCGTTGATCTTGCTGATGATCCCCCCGGCGTCCTCGCTCTGCTCGAAGAAGCTCATGGTGGGCCGGGCGCCTGCGGCATCCACCATCTTGGCGTCCATGCTGATGCTGTTGCCGATGGCGGTGATGCTGCCGAAGAGCACGAAGTCCGCACCCGCCCGCCTGGCCAGCTCCCGGGCGGACTCCTCCGTCATGGCGGCCGCCGCGGGCGGCAGGGCCTTTTCGACCGCCTGGCGGTTCAGCACCTCGACCTCCCCGGCCTTGTGCAGGCGGGAGCTCAGCATGTCCGCCACCCCGTCCCTGAGGTAGTTCATGTCTTTGTCGGCGTTGATTTTGAACGGGACGATCGCCACGGTTTTCGCCGCCGCCGCCTGCGTCGGCAACAGGATCATGGCTGCCGCCATGATCATGAAAGCGACACGTTTTATCGATGCGAATGGCATTTTCAAGAATCTACCTCCCGGGTTGAGAACTCACTTTTGAACATCGCGGATGGCAGCCGCTTCCACTATCAATGCATCAGGGCTGAAACCGTTCCCGGAGGCAAACTATCACAGTCGGCCCCGGCTTTACAGAGCGATGCAGTGGGAGCGTTTTTGTGGGAGCGGCTTCCAGCCGCGATCGGTTTATTGATTCAGCAACTTGCTGAGAATGGTGTTCACCGCTTTCGGGTTGACCCGGCCGCGGGTGGCCTTCATGGCCTCGCCGACGAAAAAGCCCATGAGCTTGGTCTTGCCGCCGCGATAGGCTTCGACCTCCCTGGGGTTGCGCTCCAGGATCTCGCGCACCAGGGCCTCGATGGCGGCATCGTCGCTGATCTGGGCCAAGCCCTTTTCGGCGACGATGGCCTCGGCGCTTCTGCCCGAGGCGGCCATCTCCTCGAAGACGGCCTTGGCGCTCTTGGCGCTGACGGCCCCGGAGCCGACGAGCGCGAGCAGGCCGGCCAGGCCGGCGGCGGGGATGGGCGCGCGCTTCGCGGAAAGCCCGCCCGCGTTCAAAAGCCCCAGCAGCGGCCCCATGACCCAGTTGCTGACCGTCTTCGGGTCGGCAACGCGTTGCACGCACTCCTCGAAATAGTCGGCCAGTTCGCGGTCCGCGGTCAGGATCCCGGCATCGTAGGCCGGTAGCCCGTGCTGTTCGACGAAGCGGGCCTTGCGCGCCGCGGGCAGCTCCGGCAGGCCCCCGCGCACCCGCTCGATCCACTCCGCCTCGATCGACAGCGGCAGGAGGTCCGGGTCCGGGAAATAGCGGTAGTCGTGGGCCTCCTCCTTGCCGCGCATCGGGACCGTCCGCCCGAGGGCCTGGTCCCAGAGCCGCGTCTCCTGGAGGATCCGGCCGCCCTCGAGCAGGACCTCTTTTTGGCGCTCGATTTCGAACTCGATCGCTTTCTCGACGAAACGGAAGGAGTTCAAATTTTTCAGCTCGGTGCGCGTTCCGAGCGCCGCGGCGCCTTTGGGGCGGACCGACACGTTGGCGTCGCAGCGGAAGCTGCCCTCCTCGAGGTTGCCGTCGCAGACCTCCAGGTAGCGCACGATGGCGCGCAGCTGCCGCAGGTAGTCCCCGGCCTCCGCGGGGGAGCCGATGTCGGGCTCGCTCACGATCTCGATCAGGGGCACGCCGGCCCGGTTCAGGTCCACCCGGCTGACCGGCCGGTGGGGGTCGTGGCTGAGCTTGCCGGCGTCCTCCTCCATGTGGATGCGCCGGATGCGGATGCGCCGGGGCCCGTCGGCCGAGTCGAGATCCACGTGGCCGTGCGCGGCGATGGGCAGCTCGTACTGCGAGATCTGGTAGCCCTTGGGCAGATCCGGGTAGAAGTAGTTCTTGCGCGCGAAGCGGCTGGTGCGCGCGATCGTGCAACCGGTGGCCAGCGCCATGCGCAGGGCGCATTCCACCACCGCGCGGTTGAGCACCGGCAGCACGCCGGGCATGCCCAGGCAGACCGGGCAGACGTGGCTGTTGGGCGGCGCGCCGAACTCGGCCGAGCAGCCGCAGAAAATCTTGGTTTTGGTCTTGAGCTGGGCGTGCACCTCAAGGCCGATCACAGGCTCGAATTCCATCGGGTCTCCGAACGCGGCTTCGCCGGAAGCCCAATTTCAGCGTTGCGCTGCGCTTCGTCGTCACTGCGGCGTACTCTTCGTACCTTGAACTTGGCCTTCGGGCGAAGCCGCCTATCGTTCCACCGGCTGTTTGTCTCGCTCGGCGGCGGGTTGTGCTCAGAACGGCAGGAGATCATCCCCACCGTATAAAAGTACTTTAACCCTCGATCACATCCTCGATTCGTATCCCCTTTCCTTCGCCCAGGCTTTGCCGCGCGGAGGCGATTCGCCGCAAGAAACGGGGGTCGTGTTCGAGGCGATAATCAAACCAGTCCTCTTCGGATTTAAAACCGACCAGAACTCCGGCTGGCTTCCCGTGCCGCATGATGACGATTTCTTCATTTTCCGCCAGGCGGAGGAATTTCGACAGCTGATCTTTTATTTCCGACAACGCTATTGTTCTCATGCTGTTTCACCATGTCGATCCAGCCAGTTGGAAGCCTGGCTCTTAGGAATGATCGCCAGGATTTCGACGTCCGTATCTTTGATATCGTAATATATCCTAAATTCGCCGACTCGCAGCCTGTAT
>JALOOU010000072.1 GCA_025454255.1 Desulfobacterales bacterium
AAATACACTGTCTGTTAACCACTAGGTTGTAGGTTCAAGTCCTACTCGGGGAGCCAAGATAAAAGCGCCCTGCCGGCAATCCGGCAGGGTGTTTCTTTGCCTTTGCGGTTTTCAACTCCCTCGCCGCCATAGTGTCACCATATCCCGCTGCGCCTTCGTCTCGGGCGACTCCCGGGCCGCATCTCCGGCATCTCTGCGCAGATCCTTGATCATTTTGAGCACATCCTCTCCGGCGGCCAGTCCATGGCGCGCGAGATGACACCCGACCACCGTCCCCGTCCTGCCGATCCCGCCCCAGCAGTGGACATAGACCGGTCTGCCATTCTCGATGCAGCGGTCGATCCGGTCGAGGATGGCGGTCATTTGGCTTTCCGCGGGGACCGACAGATCCCTGATCGGCATCCGGTCGAAGGTGACCGATTCCCCTTTCCCTGCCGCAATGTGCCCCATCGCATCCGCGTAAGGGGCAAACCGATGCCCGGAGTAGTCGGTTTCATCCGGTTCCATCAGGTTGACCACGTTGCGGATGCCGGCATCGATCAGGGCGGCGAGTTTATAAGAGGCTTCTGCGGGATCTTTTGCTCCCGGGAAAGCTCCGGCGAGGAGCTTGCCCGGGATGACCCAGTAGGAGCGGGGGAATGGGATTGGTGCGACGATCGTTTCCGCGTTCATTGGCTCCTTTCGCCATTTTGCCTCAACGGCGGCCGGCAGCGGCTTATTTCGGGTTTGTGTGGATCACGGCCTTGTCCTTCACCAGCGGATCCTTTTCGATGTAGCCCGTTTGACGGCCGCTTCCGTCGTAAACGTTGGTTCTGTTTTCGAAGAGAGGGTCTTTGCGCAGATACCCCTCCTGGCGCCCCCTGCTGTCGTAAATGTTCTTGCGGTCCTCTCTTATGGGGTCCTGTTGGACGGAGCCTTTCTGCCATCCCCTGCGGTCATGGATGTTCCACCGGTCGCCGGAAAGCGGGTCTTTCCGGATATAGCCCTCGCGCGCGCCCATCCGGTCGTAGATGTTTACACGGTTTGCGACGATCGGGTCCTTTTTCAGATACCCGCCGGACTGCCCCGGAAATTTCGAATCGCCCCTGCCGCCCGCATAACCAAGGCCCGCGGCAAGAATCAAAACCCAGACAGCGCACGCCAGTACCCGTTTCATAGCTCTCCTCCCAAGAGCAGGTTGCAGGTATCATATCATATCGACGGATTACCGCCTGCCTGAAATTTGCGATTCAACGAGAGGAAAGACTGGAGTGATGCGGAAATGCGGGGCCCGAGTGTTGGTTCCATCCGTTATTACAGCCTATCCCTTGGCGCTTTTGATGGCGGAGACCGTCACCGGCTCGGGGGCGGTCAGGCTCGCTGGGCTGAACCTGTCAGCCCTGGCAAAGCGGCTGAAAACATCGGCAACCGCCGTCGGCCAATCGCTCACAGGAGAAAGGTTTCGCGGCTGAAAAGAGCAATGCTCTTTCTCGAATATTCAAATAGTGAGAGCCTCCTCCATTTTCGTCTCTATCCGCCTGTCTTCGGTTGCCCCCTATCTTCCGGTTTGGGAGCCGCCCCTATCTCCCGGTCGACAAAACGAGGCATCGCACGCTTTGGGTAGGGCCTTGGACGGCTCTTTGTTGCCGGAGTGATGGCAAGCGCAAGTACGCCGCGTGAAGGGGAAATGCGGTTGTTGACTTATTCCCGAGAAGCTGGTTATCACCTCGCTGACCAGAGAGCATGGGAAACATCAACTATATTCAAGGAAGGAGCCAACGGCCGATGAAAAAAATCAGATTGTCCACCCTGTTGCTCGCATTTTTCTTTCTCATTGTGGGATATTCCCCGGCCGGCCTCCAGGCTGCGCAACAGATCACCTTCGGCACGGCCGCGCCGACCGGGGGCTGGATGATGCTCGCCTCCTCGGTCGCCAAGATCCTCAACGACAAGGTTCCGGGCGTAAACGTAACGCCGGTGCCGAGCCCGCGCGGCAGCGTCGAAAACATCGAAACGATCCAGAGCGGAGAGCGGGAACTCGGCCTGACGATGGGCAACATCGCGCTGCAGGCCCAAAAAGGCCTACCGCCGTTCAAGGGGGCCGTGACCGGAATCAAAGGATGGTTTTCGGCCCACTTCGGCTACTGGTACCTGCTTGCCCGGGAAGACAGCGGAATCAAGACGTTCGAAGACCTGAAGGGCAAGCGAATTGCCATCGGGAACCCGGGCGACGGCGACGAGGCGCTCAATAAAGAGGTGTTCCAGATTCTCGGGCTCGGGTGGAATGATTTCAAACCCGAATACAGCGGGCTTTCGGGTGCGATGGACCTGATCAAGCAGAATCAGATAGATGCGTTCGCCTATATCGCCCAGCCGCGGCTTCCGAGCCTCACCGAGCTGTTGGGGAGCAAAAAGCTCCGCCTGGTATCGATCGCGGAGGAGGGGTTGAAAAAGGTGGAAAAGGAGCTCCCCTACGCCGTTCTCAAAACGATGCCCCGCAGCGATTTCGAAAAGCTCACGATGCCGGAGACCGCCACCGTGATATCGGTGAATCACATGGTCATCTGCAGCGAGAAGCTGAGTGAAGAGACGATGTACGTCTTCACGAAGACGCTTTTCGAGAACATCAAGGCGGTTCAGGAGACAAGCAAGACCTTCGAGGTGATCACACCGGAAAATGCGGTCAAAGGGTTCCCGATCCCGATCCATCCCGGCGCATTGAAATATTACAAGGAAAAGGGCCTCATCAAATAAAAACTGCGCCTAAGGCCCGGATCACCGTTTAACCGCTGCGGGACATCCCCGTCGGCTGCGCCGGCGAGACCACCGGAGGCACCGGGTACGGCACGGCGGCCGGAACAGCGCCCACAAACCCTATTAGAATAGGCTCACCCTGGCCGCCGGGAGCCCGGAGGGGCTCCTTCATCCACTGATACCGCCAAAGGCCGGCGGGACGACAGTGGACCATTTGGAGACTGATGCCGTGAAGCAGATCGAGGTCGACGATATCCTCAGTAAAATAGAACTGATGGATACCGAAGAAACTCCGCCGAAGGGCTTTTCGAAGGGCAACCGCCTTGCCGCATTTCTCTTTTCGCTGCTCTCGGTCGGCCTCCTTGTCTTCACCTACTATTCGGCCGCGATCTCCCCGATCCCGGCGTTCGTACAGAGGGCCGTGCACTTGGCGTTCATCATCTGCCTGTGCGCGCTCGTCTACCCATCCGGCTTCCGGATCGCCACCTGGAACGGGCGCCTGGAAGAGGCGTTGAATCTTCTCATGATGGGCATCGGCGTGCTGTGCATCCTCTACCTCGCTTTAAACTGGAAGAAGCTCTATACCGCCGACATAACCGCCCTGGACCAGACCGTCGCCCTTCTCATCATCCTGATCGTGCTCGAGATCACCCGCCGTTCGATCGGCATGACCCTCGTTCTGATCGTCGTGATCGGGGTGGCGTATGCGATGCTGGGGCCGCACCTTCCGGAAATCGTCTCGCACCGGGGCTACACCCTGAAGCGGATTTTAAGCCAGATCGCGGTCGGCACCGAGGGGCTCTTCGGCTCGACGCTCGGGATCGCCTCCACGTATGTCGCCGGCTTCATTTTTTTTGCGAGTTTTCTGGAGGCGTTCGGCGGACTGCGGGTCTTCATGAAGCTCGCCCTCTCCATCTCCGGCGCGCTGGTCGGCGGGCCGGCCAAGATCGCCGTGATCGCCAGCGGTTTTTTCGCCATGATCTCGGGGAGCACCGTCGCCAACGTCGTCTCCACCGGCTCGATCACGATACCGTTGATGCGGCGCATGGGCTACCGGAATGCATGGGCCGGCGCCGTCGAAGCGGTCGCCTCCACCGGCGGGACGATCACGCCCCCGGTCATGGGGGCCACCGCCTTCATTCTGGCGGAATTCATGGGGGTCTCCTACATCGAGGTGATGAAGGCTGCGATCATCCCTGCATTTCTATATTATGCCGGGCTCTTCGCGGCCGTCCATGCCCAGAGCAGCAAACTCGGCTTCACCGGGCTGCCGCGCGAAAAACTTCCGGAACTCAAGGGCGCCCTGATCCGCAGCGCACATTTGATTCTTCCGATCCTTCTTCTGGTCTACCTTCTGGTTGAGCAGTATGTTCCGATAACGGCTGCGCTTTACGCCTCGGTCGCCCTGTTCCTCATGGCGTTTCTCGCCCGCGAAACACGGCCCAGCTGGAATCGCATCCTCAAGGCGTCCAAGGCGGCATGCAGGGCGATGGTCGTCGTCTCCGCAGCCTGTGCCGCTGCCGGGATCGTCATCGCGGTCCTCAACCTGACCGGTCTCGGTTTCAAGCTGAGCTCGATCATCGTCTCCATCTCCGGAGGAAACCTCCTCGTCGCCCTCCTGTTCACCCAGGCGGCCGCGGTGCTCCTCGGCATGGGGCTCGTCACGCCGGCCGTATACGCGCTTCTCGCAGTTCTCGTGGCGCCGGGCCTCGTAAAGATCGGCATTCATCCGATGTCGGCGCACATGTTCATTTTCTTCTGCTCGGCACTGGCGCCGATCACGCCGCCGGTCGCGCTCGCCGCCTATGCCGCAGCCGGCCTGGCCGAATCGAGTCCGTTCACGGTCAGCACGAACGCGGTAAAGCTCGGTCTGGCCGCCTTCTTTCTCCCCTATTTTTTCGTCTACAACCCGAGCCTCCTCTTCATGGGGCCCTATCTCGACATCTTGTGGCATTTCACGACCGCGCTCATCGGAGTCGTTGTCTTAGGTTTTGCGACCCAAGGTTTTTTCCGGAACCCGCTCTCGAGAGCCCAGCAGGCGGTTTTCATCATCCTCGCCCTGCTCCTGATCGTTCCCAATAACATCCTTTCGATCATCGGCCTCGCCGGTCTGGCGATCGCATGGTGGGTCAAATCGAAAAAATCGGCTGGAGAATCCGCCCATGAAACCCCTTCTGCTTGAGAACGTTCTCCTGATCGACGGGACGGGCCGCCCCCCCTATAAAGCAGCCATCCGGATAGACGGATCCCGCTTCGCCTCCGTTTCCGCAGCGGCGAAATCGCCAGCGCCCGAAAAATTCGACGTCCTCGATCTCGCGGGGCTTTTCGCTCTTCCCGGTTTGATCGACTGCCATGTGCATCTGGTCTCCCCGGTGGAGCCCCTGGCGCATGAGCCCTACTGGAAGCTGAACACCCCTCCCACGCTCAAAGCCTTCTGCGCCGCCCGCAACGCCCTGGAAACGCTCAAGGCGGGCTTCACGACGGTCAGAAACTGCGGCGGCGTCTCGTACGGGCTCCCGGAGGATATCTTTCTGCGCAAAGCGATCGCAGCCGGGTACCTCATCGGCCCGCGGATTCTCGCCTGCGGCGGCGGGATCTCCATGACCGGCGGTCACGGCGACCGGCAGTTTCCCGTCTTCATGCCGGCACATCCCCACCTGGGGTATGGAGACGAGACCTGCGACGATCCGGGAAGCTGTCGGCGGGAGGTTCGACGCAAGGTCAAGATGGGCGCGGATTTTATCAAGGCCTATACCTCAGGCGGCGTCAGCACCCCGGGTGACGGGCCCCAGTCGGCCGAATTCACGGCCGAGGAGATCCGCGCCATCGTGGAGGAGGCGCACGCACATGAAAAGCGGGTGGCGGTCCACGCATACGGGCTTCAGGGCATCCGCAATGCGGTCGATGCCGGGGTCGACACCGTCGAGCACGGCTGTTATCTGAACGAGGCGACGGCGCGCCGGATGGCGCAGCAAGGGACCTCCCTGGTGACGACGCTGGGTATTCTGAAGGCGATCCTCAGGAGAGGCCAATCCTATCCGAACCCCGAAGCGCTGAAAAAGGCGGAAACCGTTGTGGCTGCCCAATCCTCTGCCTTTGGAATCGCCCGCAGCGCGGGGGTCAACATGGCCATGGGGACCGACGCATCGGTGAGCATCCGCAACGGCGACAACGCAGTGGAGCTGATCGAGCTCACGGGAGAGGGGCTTTCACCCCTCGAAGCCTTGATGATGGCGACCCGCAACGCCGCCATCGCCCTGGGGCTCGAAAATGAAATCGGTACGGTCGAGCCCGGGAAGAGCGCCGACCTGCTCCTTTTGGATGAAAACCCGCTCGAGGACATCTCCGTGATTGCCGGAAAACGTGCGATCCGGGCCGTAATCAGAAACGGGCAGCTTCTTTGCGCGCGAAACGAGAACGGCGAGGAGCTCCTCGGTTCGCCGCTTCCGCTCGAGACAGCGATTCGTGCGGTCCGGAGCCGGCGCAGGCCCATATGAGGCCGCTCGTGAAACAGCAGGGGCTTCATTGCGCTGCGACCTGTCACTGACCCCCGCCGGCCGCCTGCGCCTGATAGCGGGCGACAGCGATGCCGGAGCCGGCAACGATGCCTGGGCGAGGCGGGTTGCGGACGCCTTTTCGTCGTCCCCGCCCGCCGGGTTGTTCGCGCTCGCCGCCGCGCGGCCGGAGGTGCCGCCTTCGCCAGCCCTGGCCTTTTGGCGCGATTTCGCCTGCAGCTATCTCACGCAACTCTGCCGCACCCCCGAGCCCGCCGGCAGCCGGATCGACCCGGTCGCGCCGCCGCCCGAATCCGAACTCGCGGCCCTGGTGCTCGCTGCGCCGCCCATGCAGGGCGGCGAATACCTGAACGTTGAGGTCTTTCAGAACATCTGGGTGGAGCTCGACGGCTGGGCGCGTAAAGAGGCCGGCGCCGCGTCGGACGGCCTGACCGGGTGGTTGAAGCGCAACGCCCCGCTGTGGCGCCAGGTGGGGCGCGTTTGCTTCCACCTGGCGGAGAACAAGAAGGAGCCCGATCTGCCCTTCGCGTTCCTCGCCACCTATGCGCCCAGCCTCTCCAAGGCGGGGCGGGTGCAGTACCAGCCGCTGGGAAAGGCCCTGCAGGAATATGCGGGCGAGGGCAACCGCAAAGCGCTGATCAACCTGCTCTCGCCCGTGCACCGGGCATCCGAGCAGATCGACTTCGTCAAAGATCTGGTCGACTCCGGCGATATTTTCCACCCCCTGGCGTGGAGCCCGCCCGAAGCCTATCGGCTCCTAAAAAATGTGCCCCGGCTCGAAGCCTGCGGCCTCCTGGTGCGGCTGCCGGACTGGTGGCACAAACGCCCCCGCCCGCGCGTGGCCGTGACCATCGGCGAGAAACGGCAGAGCCGGTTCGGCGTCGACGCGATGCTCGATTTCAAAGTCGGCCTGGCCCTGGGGGACCACCCCCTGAGCGAGCACGAGTGGCGCCAGCTCCTGGCGGCGGAGGGCGGGCTTGCATTCGTAAAGGGCCAATGGGTCGAGGTCGACCGCGACAAATTGTCCCAGGCCCTCGCGCACTGGAGGCGGGTGGAGGCCGAGGCCGCCGGAGAGGGAATCTCGTTTATCCAGGGCATGCGCCTGCTGGCGGGAGCGCCGGCGACGTTGGATGGGGGCGCGGCGCCGGGGGAAGCCCGCGGATGGGCCTTCGTCGACGCGGGCGAGTGGCTGTCTGATGTTCTATCCGGCCTGCGCGATCCGCAGGGATTGGCTTCCTGCGGGCGCATCACGGATTTTCAGGGGACCCTCCGCCCCTACCAGGAGGTCGGGCTCAAATGGCTCCGGTTTCTGTCGGCCCTCGGACTCGGTGCCTGCCTCGCCGACGACATGGGATTGGGAAAGACCGTCCAAGTCTTGTCGCTCCTCTTGGCCCTGAAGCAGGAGGCCTCGACCGGCAAGCCCTCGCTGCTCGTGCTGCCGGCATCGCTCCTGGCGAACTGGAAGGCCGAAATGAAGCGCTTTGCACCCACGATCGCAGCCGCCTTCATCCACCCCTCGGAGATGGACAAAACCGCCATTGCCGCAGCCGCCCGCGAGCCGCAAGCGCTGCTCGCCAAAACCGATGTGGTCCTCACCACCTACGGAATGCTGCCCCGGCAGCCGTGGCTGCTCGAGCCCGAGTGGCGGCTGGTCATTTTGGACGAAGCCCAGGCAATCAAGAACCCCGCGACAACCCAGGCGAAAACGATCAAAGAGATCAAGGCGGATGCCCGGATCGCCTTGACCGGCACGCCGGTCGAAAACCGCCTCTCCGATCTCTGGTCGCTCTTCGACTTTCTTTGCCCGGGCCTGCTCGGTTCGGCCGCCCGCTTCAAAAAATTCGTCAAGGCCCTCGAGGCGCGGGAGCAGGACCGCTACGCGCCGCTGCGGAACCTGGTCCGGCCCTATGTCCTGCGGCGGATGAAGACCGACAAGCGCATCATCGCGGACCTGCCCGACAAGACCGAGATGAAGGCCTTCTGCGGCCTGGCGAAGAAACAGGCCCTGTTCTACGCGCACCTGGTGGAGGAGCTGGCGGCGGCGCTCAAAGGGCTGGAGGGGATGAAACGGCGCGGCCTGGTGCTGGCCTACCTGATGCGGCTCAAGCAGGTGTGCAACCACCCCAGCCAGCTTTTAGGCGACGGCGGATACGAACCGGCCGAGAGCGGCAAGTTCGCTCGGCTCGCGAGCATCTGCGAGGAGATCGCCTCCCGGCAGGAAAAAGCCCTCGTCTTCACCCAGTTCCGCGAAATGACCGAGCCCATCGCCGCCTTCCTCGCCGGCGTATTCGGCCGCGCGGGCCTTGTTTTGCACGGGGGAACGGCGGTAAACAAGCGCAGCCGTTTGGTCGAGATGTTTCAGGAGGAGAGCGGGCCGCCCTTCTTCGTGCTCTCGCTCAAAGCGGGCGGCACCGGCCTTAACCTTACCGCCGCCGCGCACGTGATCCACTTCGACCGCTGGTGGAACCCGGCGGTGGAAAACCAGGCGACGGACCGGGCCTTCCGCATCGGGCAGCACCGGAATGTGGTCGTGCATAAATTCATTTGCCGGGGGACGGTCGAAGAGAAGATCGACGCACTCATCGAAGAGAAATCGGGCCTGGCCGACGACCTCCTGAAGGCCGGGGCCGAGTCCCTGCTGACCGAGATGAGCAACGCGGAGCTGCTCAAGGTCGTGGCCCTGGATGTCGATCGGGCACACCAATAGGAGGCAACGAATGTCTTTTTACAGTTGGAGACCCTATGTGCCGGTGGCCGTGCGCCGGGCGCGTGCTATTAAAAAATTGGCATCGCTTCAGAAAAAAGGGGGCTGCATCCAGCCGGTCGAAATCGAGGGAAGAAAGATTGCACAAACGTTTTGGGGTCAGGCCTGGTGCGATCACCTGGAGTCGTTCAGCGACTATGAAAACCGCCTGCCGCGCGGCCGCACCTATATCCGCAACGGTTCGGTGTGCCACTTGGAGATCACGCGCGGCAAGGTCCAGGCCATCGTCATCGGCTCCGAACTCTACAACGTGGAGATCGCCGTCCAGACGCTGCCCAAGGCGAAGTGGGGTGAGCTGAAGGAGCGCTGCGCCGGGCAGATCGGCTCGCTGCTAGAGCTGCTTCAGGGCCGGCTGTCCAAAAACGTGATGGCCGTCGTGACCGACCGCCGCGAGGGCCTGTTCCCCCTGCCGGGGGAGATCCGCCTGCATTGCAGCTGCCCGGACTGGGCGGTCATGTGCAAACATGTGGCCGCGGTGCTCTACGGGGTGGGTGCACGGCTCGACGAGGCGCCGGAGCTGCTTTTCCTGCTGCGGGGGGTCGACCACGCAGAGCTGATCGGCGCCGAGGTCGGCCTCGCTGTGGGCCGGAAAGAGGGCCGCCCGCGCATCGCGGAGGATGCCTTGGCGGATCTGTTCGGCATCGAGATGCCGGAAGCTGCGGCGCCGGTGCTCCCCAAAAGACCCTCCGCCTCAGCGGCCGATCGAACTCCAGCACGGGCAATGAAGCCGGCCACGAAGGCGGCCCGCCCCCCGAAAAAGGCGGCCAGCGACCGCAAGAGCGCGCCGGCTGCCGCAAAGGCGGCCCCGGTCACCGGCAAGGCCGTGGCCGCGTTGCGCGCGAAGTTCGGCATGTCGCAGAGCCGGTTCGCCCGGCTGCTCGGGGTCAGCCTGCCGGCCGTCGCCGCCTGGGAAAAGAGAAAGGGTGCGCTCAACCTGCAGGCCCGCACGCTCGATGCCTGGAACGGCGCGGCGGCATTGACCAAACGGCAAGCCTGGCGGCGGCTGAACGGCTCATGAGGGCCGCAACGCGCCCGGTATTTTTGCCTTCGGTTCAAAGCCGGTTTCAATCGGCCGGTCTGCGTGCTATGCTGGCTGATTCGATCGCAGAGTTGATGTTGCGGAAGGGCGCACCACGCAGTCCAATGAAGCGGCAGCCTCACATATGGACCTCGATCTGGTCCTTTCTGCGCTTGCGGATAGTGCCGTCCCGGCCGATCCAGCTGGTGATCCGGACCGGCCTGAAATGGGATCGCGACAACTGCCCCGGCATGGCCGCCGCCCTCTCCTACTACGCGCTCTTCTCCCTTTTTCCGCTGCTCCTGGTGGTCCTCAGCATCCTGGGGGCCCTGGTCGGGCCGGAAACGGAAGCCTTTCGCTATATCCAGAAGCTGATCGTGCGGGACCTGCCGCCCACCGTGCACGACATGGTGGTCGGAACGATCATCGCGCTGAACCAAAACAGCGTCGGCGCCGGAATCGTGGGGTTCAGCCTGCTCTTTTTTGCGGCCAGCACCTTGTTTGCCGTGCTGCGGCAGTCGGTGAACAAAATCTGGGAATCCCCCGCCCGGCTTTCGGAGGCGGGCTCGGTTCCCAAGATGGTGTTCCTCTTCATGCTCAACAAGCTGGTGGCCTACCTGCTCGTGCTGGCAACGGCCCTGCTGCTGCTTGCCTCCTTCGTGGCGAACATTCTCATCCGGGCGGTCGTCGAGATGGTCAACCACTTCCAGGAAACCGTCCCTTTCATCCAGCAGGTGGACGAACTGCTCCTGACCCGCGGGCTTCAAGTCAGCACCTCCGTTTTCATCCTGAGCCTGACCTTGTGCATTCTCTTCAAACTGCTGCCCACCGTCCGCCCCCAGTGGCGGGACGTCTGGCTGGGGGCCGTCATCACCGCCGTAATGCTGGTCGGGCTGCAGCAGTTCGCCACGGGCGGGGTCGTCTCGGTCTTCAGCAAATTTCTCTCCTACGGGGTGATCGGCAGCGTCATGATCTTGATGCTCTGGATCTTTCTGGCCTGCCAGATCGTCTTTGTGGGGTGCGAGTTCTCCTATGTCTACGCGCACCTTTACGGCAGCCGCCGTTCCACCGTCACATGAGGTGATGCCATGGCCCGTTTCAAACGACCCCTGTTGATCGGTCTCGGCGTGATCCTGCTGCTGCTGTCAGGCCTGGGCCTCCTGGCCTACAAATTCTACTTCTCCCCCACGAGCTACGCCCTGCAGCGGGCCGAGGCGTTCCTGTTCCGGCGCATGCAGGTCGCCCAGCTCAACCGGGAGGGGGAGTACCGCTTCTTTTTCGTCACCAACCGCCGCGCGGAGAAAACAGACGGGCCGGTGGAGGAGCGTTTCGGGGCCGCGCGGCAGGATGAGCTGAAATTCGGCTATTTCGACGTTGCGATCGAACCCACCTTGGGCCTCGGCATGCTCATCAACCCCACCGAATGGTTCCAGAACGAGGAGATCAAACTGAAAGCCGTGCGGGAGCTGGAGCGGGAGGAGTTCACCGGGCAGCTTCAGTCGCTGGTGGACAAATCGCCGCAACGCTCGCTGCTCGTGGTCGTGCACGGGTTCCGGGAGGCATTCCCCTCGGCCCTGCGCAAGACCACCTTCCTCGGCCACGTGCTCGACATCAACTCGCCGGTGCTCCTCTTCGACTGGCCCGGCAACCAGGGCAGCACCCCGAACGGCTACCGCCGGGCGCAGGCGATCGCCAAGGAGTCCGCGCCCGACCTCGCCCGCACGATCGAGTTGACCGTGCGCGACATTCGGCCCGAGCGGCTGTGGCTCATCGCCAACAGCATGGGCGGACAAGTCGTCGTCGATGCCTTCCGCGTGCTCTACGACCAGGCGGACCTGGCCGATGCGCAGACCGAGATCGAGAATGTGGTCCTGACCGCCCCGGACATCGATTACAACGAGTTCGACGAAAAGTTCCGCAATGCGCTGGAGGCGCTTGCGCGCACGACCACGATCTATGTCTCCTCCAACGACCGGGCGCTGCTTGCCAGCCGAATCCTCAACCGGGGGCGCCGGCGCGGGGAGAGCACGCTCGATTCCCGGCGGATCGAGTCGGCCGCGCGCGTCGTGGATGAGGATCCGGCGGCCGAGGGGGTGACGGTCGTAGACGTCACCCCGGTAAACCGCACCCGCAACTTCCACAACTTCAGCCTGGAGACCCCGGAGTTCTTCGACGATCTCTTCCTGCGGCTCACCAACGCCGAAACCCCGCGCAGCCGTCTGATCTATTCGGTCGAAGCGCCCAACGGCACCATCTACTGGGTCCTGACCCGCGGCCGCTGATGGGAGGTCACATGCCCCGCAATGCGACGTCTCCTGAATGTCTGACCGCTCATCCCCGCCGGGGCCTCCGGCTTCTCGCGGCAGCTCTCCTGTTTTTTTCTCTATCAGGATGCGGCGGCCCGCCGCTGCAGCCTTGGCATACCGAAATGCTGCAGGAGGAGTTCACCGCCGCCAAAGCCGCCGAGGTCCGCACCTTCGAAGGCTACCTGCGCCTGGAGGAGCGGCTCTTCGCGGAGCTGGACAAGAAAGTCATCGCCCCCACCCCCACCGGGCCGGCCCATGCCCTCGTGCGCTACAGCCGGGGCAGCGCCGCCGACCCGCGGAAGCAGCCCGCCGACTGGAACCGCAGCTTCGAGCTCCCGTCCGATCCTCCGGCCGGCGGGGTTCTCCTGCTGCACGGGATGTCGGATTCGCCCTACAGCATGCGGACACTGGGGGAGAGCCTCCACCGACGCGGCTTCTGGGTGGTCGGCCTGCGCCTGCCCGGCCACGGCACGGCCCCCTCGGGGCTCCTTGATGTGCAGTGGGAGGACATGGCCGCCGCGGTGCGCCTGGGGGTGGAGCACCTGGCCGCAAAGGTGGGATCGCGGCCGATCCACCTGGTCGGCTATTCGACCGGGGCCCCGCTGGCCCTGAACTTCACCCTCGACGCCCTGGAGGGGAAGGCCGCACCGGTCCCGGCCGGCCTGGTGCTGGTCTCCCCGGCGATCGGCCTTCACCCGGCCGCGGCCCTCGCGGCCTGGAAGCGCCGCCTCGCCTTCGTGCCGGGCCTGGGAGCCCTTGCCTGGCTGGCGGTGGAGCGGGAATTCGACCCCTTCAAATACAACTCCTTCACGACCAACGCGGGTGAGCAGGTGCACCGGCTGACGCAGTCGGTCGCCGGGCGCATCGAGGCCCGGGCGCGGTCCCACCCCGACCGGGTGCTGCCGCCGACGCTCGTGGTCAAATCGAATGCGGACGCCACCGTTTCGACCGACGCCGTGGTGGACCGGCTGCTCGCGCTGCTCGAGCCGCACCGCCATGAACTGCTGCTCTTCGACATCAACCGCTGCGAGGCCAAGTCCATCCTGCTCTTTACCGACCCGCGCGCGCTCGCAACCCGCGTGGTCGGCGACCGAAGACTGCCCTTCACCCTGACTCTGGTCACCAACGAAAGCCCGCAGAGCCCCGCGGTCGTCGCCCGCCGCCAAGAGCCGTTTTCAGCAGAAGTCTCGCGGACCGAGCCGCTCGGGCTAGCCTGGCAGCCGGGGGTGATCTCGCTCTCCCACGTGGCGCTCCCCTTTCCTCCGGACGACATCCTCTATGGCCAGCGTCCACCCGAAAGCGAGGATCTCCTCTTCCTCGGCCAGATGGCGATCCAGGGGGAGCGGGGGCTGCTCACCCTGCCGTTGGAGTGGCTCCTGCGCCTGCGGCACAACCCGTTCTACGACTACCTCGAGGCGCGCGTGCTGGCCTGGGTCGCAAACCCCGGCGCCCAGCCTGCAGGAACAAGCCCGACCGCACGGTGATGCCCGAGGCTTGGCGCAGGCGCTGGTTTTCGGGTTGACTTGACGCGGAAAGGAAAATACTGGTTGTCCTCTCGGTAAATGTAATCCTCATGCAAGACGTGGTGGCAATCACCAAGGATGAAAAGGGCAAGGTCAAGCTTCAACCTGACCGTGACGGGGGCTGTAAGCGGCAGCTTCTGGGGCATGCTGATCGGCGTTTTCTTCCTCAACCCGCCCCTGGGCGCGGCCGCAGGGGCCGGCGCAGGGTGCTCGAGGGGTAGACCGGCCGCTCCGGGTTTCTGCATGAAGGCAAGGGGCACGTTCTGAGGCCCGAATCGGGAGAAAAAGGAGCCGTACGATGCCGGGTGGGCAAGAGGCTCGCCCCGACCTTCGGCCCCTCTTTGAGAAAGAGGGGCCGGGGGTGGTTTTACAGACCAGATCGGCTCAACTGCGAAACGGTTAAAGCCTCCGCGCCGTAATGCTCCTGCCGTCGGGCGTGTGCAGCACGAGACGCCCCCCCGGGGAGATCTCGAAGCGGGAAACCGCCTGCAGCAGCTCGAGGAACCGGGCCTCCTGCAGGCTCAGGGGCTCCTCGCACGCCATCATGGTGGTCCCCATCTGAGAAAAGGAGAGGCCCTCCCCGGTCAACGTGAAGCCCCCGACGAAACGGTTGCACGAGGCATTTCCGGCTACTCGGCCCTCCTCCAGGAAGAGGAGGGTCGCCTCGGATTTGTCGACCGCCGCCGCACCGCCGATCGTCTCCACGATCCATTCGCCGCCGGTGAGGAGGCTCTTCGGCTCGCCGCCGCAGCCGGCATGCCCTTTGCTGTCGAGCTCGTAGCGCACCCGGTAGGGGTGGGGCATGCCGGTGGCGACGTCGGCGCAGACCCGGGGGTCGACCCAGACCGACAGGCGGCGGCCGCCGGCCTCGGTGTGGTAGCGGATCTCCTCGGCCGAAACATCGGGCGCGCTCCGCGGGAAGCGCAGCTGGAGCGCCCCGAAGTCGGCGCTCAGGAGTATGGCGCCCGCTTCGATCGTGATCATCCAGCCCGGCTCCTGGCCGCGGGCGGTGAAGGGAAGCGCAGGCTCCCGCACGGCCCGGCACTCCGGGAGCTCCCGGCCGCGCACGGAAACGAGCGCCCGCTCCCCCTTGCTCCAGAAGACGGTCTCCGTTCCGTCGAGGGCCCGGTAGCGCGCACCGGAGGCCGAGGCCACCGGTTTGAGCTCAAAGACCTCCCCCCCGGCGGCCAAGCGCGCGCGCTCCCCCCGCACACCGAAGAGGACTGGTGTATCACCGCAGCGGTAGGGAGTGCCGGTGGGGGGCTGCGCCTCCATCACCGGCGCCACGGGTCCAGTCGCCGCGGGCTCCGTGCGCAGCGGCGAGCTGCAGCCGAAGGCGATTGCCGCGAAAACGGCCGACAACGCCCACAGGGCCTGCCTGTCGAGAATTTTCATTGTCCTGGAACCTCCTATTTCATCCTCCCTGCAAGTGGAGCCTTCTACGGGAGTGGTATCTATCCGCGATCGGATCGCGGCGCAAAGCCGCCCCAGCAAAAACCGGAGCTGCTTGCGGTTGAAGCGCTGCGCCCCGCGCCAGGAATGGCCGAAGCTTGAAACGCGTCCTCCGGTGGCGCTTGTTGGCTCCGGGCGAAACTCGGGGCGGGCGCCGCCCCGGATGAGATCACCAGGGCATCAACCCGGCCACTTCGGCCAGGGCGGTCATCCGCACGGCCCGGAAGCGCAGCTTGGCCCCCTCCGTTGCAACGTCGAAGGTGCGAAAGCCTTCGAGGCCCCGCTTGTTCTTGGCGAACTCAACGACCATGGTCGCGATATTGGAGTCACCTGATCACCGGCAGAGCCGGTGGCTTACCTAAAGGAAGTTACATTCTTCGTTGGTTCATCTGTGTTTTTCGGGGAATATTTCCGCTGCTGACCGAAGAATTTGATTTGCACTACAAGACCTGCAATTGCCACGAGGACGAATGCAATGAGGGTTAAAGAATCCAAAACCCTCGAACCGGGATAAAGCCAGGTGCGCAATCCCCATGCCACGATCATTGCGCCATTTAGTGCGCTGGCCACCATCACCATAGCATCCTTGGCGTAAATGAAAACGAATGAACCGGCCAAGGCGCCCACCAGACCGATCAGCAACGGTGTATAAACGGCTGAAGGCCACAGAGCCCCGACTATGACCGTAACCAGGCCATACCCAAGAATCGCTCCGGCAAGGCCGATCATTGCGCTCCAGTAGAGGTAAGCTGCGCTGGCGAACAAGATCGCAAGGATGACCGCAATGGCCAGTGCTGCAATCGGATAATCGGGCGCCACGACGGTGACCCCCAAAATGTAGCCGATAATTCCTCCGTAAATCGGCAGAAAAATGCGGAAAATGGGATAGCCAAACAGCGCAAAGACGGCGCCATAAGCAATAGCCAATAGACCTGCTAGTGAACTCGACATAAAACCCTCCCCTTTCACTCTTCTACTTTCTGATACTACGGATGGTATCCAAGGAGAGTAGCGGAGCGGTTTACCGCCGGGGTGCGATGCTCTGCTGTCGGGTCGCGGGCAGCAGGGCGGCCCTTCGGGTCGATCTCGAAGCGGTACGTAGCCCGCAACAGAACGCGGCTTTCCTGCTCGCTCAGCGTCTCCTCGCAAGACATTATCGTAGCCCTCAGCTGGCGGAAATAGATGCCTTCCCCGGTCAGCATGCAGCCGCCGATGAAACGATCGCGGCGGCAACAATCAAAAACGCAATTCCCGGAGCGATCATGATTCCGTCGCCTGTCCCATACCGCCCGGACAGGGGTTAGAGGTCCAGCCGGGTAATGCGCGTCCCGTCCAGCGTGATGCCGGCCATGAGCCCTCGGTTGGAAAGCACGTAACCGATGACGGGCTGCTGTGCCGTGGCCGTGGTCACCTGGGCGCTCGCACCCACCGAGAGCAGGGTCACCGATGCATCGGCGCCCACCGTCCAGCCCGAGCTATGCTGGAACCGCGCCAGCGCTTCGTCGTTCATGAACAGCAAAAAGACCGCCGTCGACTGGGCGCCGGCCTGCAGGCCGAAGGATCCGCTCGTGGTGGCGTGATAGCTTTTCGTCTGGCCGCCCACTCGCAGCGCGCCCTGGCCGCGCGAGGCGCCGACAATGAATCCGGCCTCCAGCACGGACGGGAACACCAGCACGCCCCGGGCCCGTTCCACCAGCTGCTTCGATCCCTCGACCTGCCCATAGAGCCTGGCGAGCGCATTGTCGACTTCGGCATCGATGCTGCGGCGCCGCATGTCGGGGTCCCCCGAATTCAGGCCGGTGGTGGTGCAGCCGGAAGCGAGCAACATAAGAACGGCCAGAACCGATAGAATTCGTTTATTCATTCGATGTACACCTTGTGTTCAATTCAGCATGGCGCTACCAATTCCGATCTCTCCCCGTTTGGATCCGGCGGGGGTCGGGAAAACGGCCTCCTCAGAACCTCCATATCAGATTGAGCGCGAACACATGAATGGCGTAGGGGTTGAAGTCGCCTTTGAGGGGGCCCTTGAGTGGGCCGTCATTCCGGTCGATGCCTCCGTCGCCAAGATCGATGTACTCGTAGGCCGCCCCCACAGTCACATCCCTGTTCCAGTCGTATTGAAGCCCAGTGGCGAGCCGAACCTGCCGGTCGAGGGCAAGGTCCGGCGTGCGCTCCGTGTCGTCATCCACCGGCGAGGTGTCGTAGGCCGCACCGAAGGACCAGAGCCAGTCCGGAGCGAAACGGTATTGCGCACCCAAGGCGAAATGCCAGGTGTCGTCGTAGTCGAGGTCTTTGGTGAAGGAGCGCGAGGTGGTCGCTTGCAGACTGATCTCCTGCTTTCCGAAAACGCTCCACTCCTGCCAGCCGATGTTGCCCATGACCGCCCAGCGCGAGTTGATCTGGTGGTAGGCGCTGAACATGACCGCCCGGGGGACGGTCATGTCGATGTCCACCTTGCTGCCGGCAAGTCCGCTCAGGTTGAGTGCACCCTGGAGCAGCGGACCGAGGCCGCGCAAGCTTGCAACGTCCTTGAATTCGAGTTCCACCTCGGATCGATAGGTGAGGCCGAAACGCGTGCCCGCCACAGGCTCGAGCAGAATCCCCAGGTTGAACCCGTAGCCGACGTCGTCGCTCTCGAGCTTTAATTCGCCGTCCCCGACGCCTGCCTGACCGGGGACGGCGGCGTTGTTGATTGCGACTTTCTGAAGCAATTCGGCATAAAGAAGCGTGACGCCCGCGCCGACCGAGAGCCAGTCGTTTATCCGGTAGCCGACCCCTGGGTTGACGCCGAAAGTGAGCAGTTGCGCCTCCTTGATGTAGTAGCGGCCCGACCAGTCGTCCCCATAGTCGACTCCGAGGCCGAAGTAGGACCCCACGCTGACCCCCAGCCTCCAATCCGGGGAGAGGCGCGGCGGCCGTACCCAGGTCCGGCGTCCCCCCCTCGTAAAGCCACAGGCCTGCGCCCCAGACGGGCGCGGTCGAAAGCAGCGCGGCCATCACCAAAATACCCAAGAGGCGATATGTCATACCGGAAACTCCTTCCCCAAAAAGTCAGTTAGTGACCCTAGCGGGCTCCACCGGCGCCTGAATGGTCCGGAAGAGCAGCAGGAGCCCGAAGATCAAAGCGAATATCTCGCCTCCCAGGGTCAGGATCACGGACAACAAATTCATCATGTCCACCGCCGAGACCCAGGTTGTCACCGCAGCTCCGGTCGTCTGCACGGTCGGAACGCCCGCCTGCGGCGCCGACATGAAATAGTAGAGCAGCGTGCCCACTTCGAGCAGCAAAACCAGCATCGAGAAGAGGATCGCCGTGCTCGCCGCGATGACCCCGGTCCACACCGTCCGGCGCAGGGAAACCTCGGAGGGCTTTGATGCCGCCGGGTCCTGGAGGCGCTTGGCAATGCGGGTGTAGCGGTAAAACCAAAGGGTCAAGAATACCACGAGCGCTAAACCGACGGTTGAAAAAAATTGCACGAGGGGCAGCCCGGAGCGCGAGCTCCCGGCCGGGCTACCCGTAAATACCAGCGTGTAGGCCATGATCACCAGCGGGAGCGCACCCATCACCACCAGGGCCCAAAACCCGCCCCGGCCCCATCGCGAAAAGGCTTTGGCCAGCGTTTCGGTTTTAGACGGCTTCAGGCTCTCAGTCAGTTCTTCCAGCATCGCACGATTCCTTATTTCCCCCAGCGGAGGTTCAGTTGAAACCCCTCGCCCCAGGGCGCAGGCGAGGGGTTGGACGGCTTATCCTTCGAGCACCTGGCGCAGCCGCTTTTCGCTGTCGATGCTGAGGTTCGTCTTCAGCACTTTGCCCTTGAAACCTTGCAGGCGTTCCAGCACCTTGTCCGCCGTGGCCTGGCGGAACAGCACGAAGAGCGCCGATGCGCCGGGAACGAAGTCGTTGCTGAACTCCTTCATGAAGTTGTCGTCGATC
>JALOOU010000073.1 GCA_025454255.1 Desulfobacterales bacterium
ATCCGGGAGATTACGGAGTACATTGAAGTGTTCTACAATCGACAGCGGATTCAAAAGCAACTGGACTATCTCTCGCCGGCAGCCTTCGAACGTCGGTACAACGAACAACGCCTGGCAGCATGAGCGATTTGGTGTCCATTATTGACGACCGATCCCAATAGGAATGTACGCTCTCGAAAAAGCCTTATCTAGACCTTTATAAGGCTCTTCAAAATGCTCTGTCAACACTTAAAGTGGCAGATAGAGGGGGCCATAGCCCCGGGTCTATATCACAAATTGCGCGTTTTGGTGATACGTCGGATAATCATCGAAAAACCAACCACCTGTGATTAGGTTGCAAAGGTGGAAAACTGTAGCTATTGGCATGACCAGTAGTTAGGTGTTAGGTCGTCTCGGCAGAATTTAAACTGGTCGACAGAAACTCTCTGGCAAATCGTCACTCGATTAAGACAAGCCCAAAATAGTTGCCCTCGCAGGACTTGTCTTTTAAAACCTCAATGGGATAACCATTATTGTGAGCGGTTGCATATACATCGATTCCGCAGGCCTCCATCGCGGGTCGAGCCAGTTCGGAATGGAGGCATCCGCCTTCGCCACACTCTTTACAAAGCCTGCAGGGACCCGCCCCGAACCCCAAAGCTTTGTAAAAACCTGATAGGAAAATTTCTCTCTCTAACTTAACCACGATTTTTGTCGGACTGGACTTTCCCCTGCAGTGAACAAGTAGGGCTTTCATGTAGCAGTCGATCACCCCCATTGTGGAGGCTCATCGGCTGGCTGGCTAAGCGCTGGTTTTGGCTGGCTGGCTATTGTTATCTGTTCAAACAATATTTTCCAGAGGCTGTGCGAATCAGTCGATACTCTTGGCGCCGACCTTTTTCGACCACGATGAGCCTCTTCGGGAATCGTCCCTCACCATCGATAACAATGTCTTCGCTTGGAGTATGTTCATCAAGCGCTTTCTGATATCCGATATTCACGTTTATTGTTCCTCCTCTATTATCCTGCGGTCAGAAGAAGATCTAAAAACTCATCCCCGATAAGCTCGTCCATCATTTCCTGATAGGCGTAGGTGGCGGAAAGAATCGAACCGTAAACGCCCCCGGCAACATCGCCAAAATTCCCCCCCCAAAAAAACGGTCAAACCTCAAATGGGAAAAGAAAAAATCAGGCTCACCTGTTAAATCATCGCTTGAATCGATGTATAATTGTTGTTTCCAGCCGCCGTTTCTGTCGGCGGTAAAAACTATCCAAAGGCTTGTAGCGGGCATTAGCTCGCCCATTTTGAGTTGAAGCGCATCCCGCTATATATAGCCTGGTTTTACGGTGTTTGGCGCGGACTGCCTTGTCTAATTTTCGCTCACCCCGGCCGTCCTTGTTCAAGCCGTCGATGAAGTCTCCGAGAGCAGCAACCTGAAGGCACGGAATTTCCATGCCCATTTCACGATATTTACGCATCACCATCCCAACGTCCGCCCTGGCCAATGACGCAACCATCCGAGCAGCCTCCTTGCGGTCAACCCGCAGATCCTCGACCAATGACCGGAAGACCGCGATGGTAACAATATCGTCAACGCTAAAAAGCTGGCGCGGCCGCCCTTTAGCGGGGGCCCTCTTCAAGTGTGGTGCAAGCCGCATCAGGGGGACCCGCTGGTTGAGCTGGCCAGCCGTAACACCTGCATGGTAGGCTGCGTCCTCTCGCACAAATGGTCTATTGATAATGTCGTGGATTGAGATTTACATTTTTAGCGCCCCATTTTATTTTCAATTTGAAAATTTAATTCGGTGGAAATTGGGGGGACTTGGGGGCTAACTGTGGTGACTTTTTGTGCTTTGTGTGATGTTTTGTGACGCAATCTAAGGCAACAAAAAAAGGCTTGCAAGCTATTGATTTAACTTGCAAGCCTTTGATTTTCCTCTGGAGGCGGCACCCGGATTCGAACCGGGGAATAGTGGTTTTGCAGACCACTGCCTTCCCACTTGGCTATGCCGCCCAAAAAAAAGTGGAGCGGGAAACGGGATTTGAACCCGCGACTTCGACCTTGGCAAGGTCGCACTCTACCACTGAGTTATTCCCGCTCAGCTCAAAAGCGGTTTTTACCGGCTCCGATCCGGTTTGTCAACAGAAAACCCGGGCGCGCCTCCGGCTCAGAGTATCTTCTTGAACTTGATGAAATAGTCCACCGCCGACCAGACCGTGAAGCCCAAGGCCAGCCACAGCAGCACCATGCCGATGGCCTGGCAGTCCAGGCCGAAGAGGGGGAAGTGGATCATGAGCGGGATGATGGCGGCGACCTGGAAGCCGGTCTTGAGCTTTCCCAGGGGGGAGGCCGAGACGTCGGCCCCCTTTCCCGCGATCACGCTGCGCAGCCCGGTGACGGTCAGCTCGCGGCCGATGATCACGCACACCATCCAGGCCGGCGCCCAGCCGTGCGCGGCCAGCATGATCAGGGCCGAGGAGTTCAACAGCTTGTCGGCCACCGGGTCCATGATCTTGCCGAGCAGCGTGACCTTCCCGTGCCGGCGGGCCAAAAACCCGTCGAAGTAGTCCGTGGCGGCCGCGACGCTGAAAAGCAGCGCCGAGCAAAAGGCGAGAAACCGGTTGGGAAACGAAAACAGGAGGATGATCAAAGGGATGATGGCCACCCGGATCAGGGTCAGCCCGTTGGGGTGGCGGGTCGCATCCTTGAACCGCCCCCAGATGCCGGCCGGCGCACCGGGCCCTTCGGCGGAGGCCGCAACCGCATCCATCGACAGCGGGCTGCCGGCTGCGCTACCCGGTCCGGCCGGCTGCGGGGGCGAAGAGAGATCGGTGGGGTTCATAGGCGCCGCTCACGGTTCGGGTGGTGGGTTGGCAGCCAGAAAGCGCGCGCGGCACTCCGGGCTGCAGAACAAAAGCTCGCCCCCCTCGTGTTTGAGCGGGACGCCGTCCCGCCGGGCGAAATAGGCCCCGCACTGCGGGTCCTTGAGCATGACATCGTCGATGCGGCCGCCCGCGCCGCGGCGCACCTGGCGGGGGGCGGAGCGGCCCCGGACCCAGCGCCGGGCGAGCCGGTAGGCCGCGTAGGCCAAGAGCAGTATGGCGATCAGCCGCAGCATGGATGCTCGCAAACCTCCTGGGTGCCCGCGTCGAGCTGCGCGAGCAGCGCTCGCGCCGTCTGGCCCAGCACGGGGTGGACCAGATCCGGATCTATATCACACAACGGCTGTAAAACAAAACGCCGGCGATGCATGCGCGGGTGGGGCAGGCTCAGGGCAGGCCCCTCCAGCACGAGCGCATCGTAGAGCAGGATGTCCAGGTCGATCACCCGCGGCCCGAAGCGCACGGCCGGCCGGCTCCGGCCCAGCTGCCGCTCGATGGACTGCAGCCGCGCGAGCAGGGCGGCCGGCGCAAGCCCGGTCTCGACCCGGACCACCTGGTTGATGAACCACTGCTGCGCGGCGTAGTCCACCGGCGCCGTGCGATAGACCCGCGAGCGCGCCGTCACCCGCAGCGCGCTGTCCGCGGCGAGCCGCTCGAGCGCCCGTCGGCAGTTGCCGAACGCATCGCCCATGTTGGAGCCGAGGGACAGGTAGGCGGTGTGGCTCTCCACGGGGCGCGCGCGCACCTGGCGCCTCAGCGCCAGGCCTCCTCGCTCAGGCTGCCGGTGAAGATCACCCGTGCGCCGCCCTCCTGGAATATGTCGCAGAAGCGGCCGCCGCGGCGCCGGAAGTGGACCGTCAGAGGCTCGCCGCTGCGGGTGCGCAGGCGCACCGGCGAGGCCGCCCCCATAGTTTCGGCGGCCACCAGCGCCGCGGCGACGGCCCCGGTGCCGCAGGCCAGGGTTTCGTCCTCCACGCCGCGCTCGTAGGTGCGGATGCAGAGGCCGCCCGCCCCGTCGGTGCTGATGAAGTCGGCATTGGTGCCGGCCGGGGCGAAGGCCGGGTGCCGGCGGATCTCGCGGCCGAGGCCCACGACGTCGACCTCCGCCACGTCGGCGACCGCAAGGACCGCGTGCGGCACCCCCGTGTCGACCGTGCTCACCCGCAAAAGGCCCGCCGCGAGCGCGAGCGGCCGCTCCAGCCTGATCTCCCCGGGCTCCGGCATGGCGACGCGCACCTGCGTCCCGTCCACCTGCGCGCGGATCAGGCCGGCGTCGGTTTCGAAGCTCACCTGCGGCCCGCCGATCCCGTTCAGCACGGCAAAGCGCGCCGCGCAGCGCGCGCCGTTGCCGCACATCTCGGCCCGGCTGCCGTCGGCGTTGAAAAATCGCCAGCGGAAATCGGCGGCGGCGGAGGCCTCGATCAGGATCACCCCGTCGGCCCCCACCGACAGGCGCCGGCGGCAGACGCCGGTCACGAGCGCCGCGAGGCTCGCCTCGTCGAGGGGGCGGCCGCGGTTGTCGATCACGATGAAGTCGTTGCCGCAGCCGCTCATCTTGGTGAATGCGATCGGTGCCATGGGCCTGGCCCTCAGAAGGTAAGCGAAACCGGCGGCGACGGATCGCCGGCAAGCCGCCGCTCGTCGAAGGAGACGACGCGGTAGAGGTAGCGGAAGCCGGGGGCGATCGTTTCGCTGAAGCGCACCTGGCCGCCGGCGATGCGGCCGGGCGTGCGCAGCTCGGCGATCGTCCGGAAATTCAGCGGGCAGGCGGCGCACTCCGCCTGCGCGGCCGGCAGCTCGGCCCGCTCGACCCGGAAGCCGGCCACCGGCCGCATGCCCTTGGCCCCGGGCGGGGGCACCGTCCAGGCGAGCGTCAGGTAGTCGCCCTCCAGCCGGAGGGCGAGGTCGGCGACGGCGGGCGCCCGGTCGTGCGAGGGCGGCTGCGGGGGCAGCTTGCGGCCGCAGGCGGAGGCCGCCACCACCGCCAGCGCCGCGAGCGCCCACACCCACGCGCGCGCCGGCAGCCGGCGGCCGGCGCCGGCCGCGGATCGCGGGGTCTGCTGCGCGTCGGCCGCGGGCATGGCGCTACGCCAGCCGCTGCTCGGCCGCCGCGATGGCGGCCAGCACGGCGCTTCGGCCCGTGCCGCCCGGGCAGCTGCGGCGGTCGACGACCTCCCGGGTGCGCAGGTGGTCGAAGACGTCCGCCCCGATCAGGGGCGAGTGCGCCTGCAGCTCGGCGAGGGCGAGCTCGTGCAGTTCGCGGCCGGCCGCGAGCGCCTCGCGCACCGCCCGGCCCACGACGTGGTGGGCCTCGCGGAAGGCCAGCCCCTGCCGCACCAAGTAGTCGGCGAGATCGGTCGCGTTGAGGTAGCCCTGCTCGGCCGCGGCCGCCATGCGCTCGCGGCGGACCTCGATGCCGGGCAGCATGTGGGCGGTGACCTCGAGGCAGGCGCACAGGGTGTCGACGGCGTCGAAGAGCGCGGCCTTGTCCTCCTGCAGGTCCCGGTTGTAGGAGAGCGGCAGCCCCTTCATCAGGGTGAGCTGGCCCATGAGGTGCCCGTAGACCCGCCCGGTCTTGCCCCGCACCAGCTCGGCGACGTCGGGGTTTTTCTTCTGGGGCATGATGCTGCTGCCGGTGGCGAAGCTGTCGGGCAGCTCGATGAAGCCGAACTCCGCGCTGGACCAGAGCACCAGCTCCTCGGAGAGCCGGCTCAGGTGCATCATGCAGAGCCCGGCCGCGGCCAGAAACTCGATCACGAAATCCCGGTCCGAGACCGCGTCCAGGCTGTTGGCGGAAACCTCCGGGAAGCCGAGCAGCCCGGCCGCGTAGGCCCGGTCGATGGGGAAGGTGGTCCCCGCCAGGGCCGCGCTGCCCAGGGGCATGACCTCGGTCCGCCGCCGGCAGTCCGCGAAGCGCTCCCTGTCCCGCGCGAACATCTCCACGTAGGCCATGAAGTGATGGGCCAGCAGCACCGGCTGCGCCCGCTGCAGGTGCGTGTAGCCCGGCAGGATCACGTCGATGTGGGCCCGGGCGAGCGCGATCAGCACCCGCTCAAGCGCGATCAGCCGGAGGCGGGTCTGCTCCAGCGCATCGCGCAGGTAGAGCCGCAGGTCGAGGGCCACCTGGTCGTTGCGGCTTCTGCCCGTGTGGACCTTGCGGGCCGCCGGGCCGACGATCTCCGTCAGGCGCGACTCGATGTGCATGTGGATGTCCTCGAGCCGCGGGTCGAAGACGAAGCCACCCGACTCGATTTCAGCGCGCACCTGCTCGAGGCCGGCGACGATGGCCTCGGCCTCCGCGGCCGCGAGGATGCCGGTCTTGGCCAGCATGCGGCTGTGGGCGATGCTGCCCTCGATGTCGTAGCGGTAGAGGCGCCGGTCGACGTCGATCGAGGCCGTGAAGCGCTCGACGACCTCGGCCGTGCCGCTGCTGAAGCGCCCGTCCCAGAGTTTATCCGCCATGGTGCCCCATCCTGCCCGTTGTCGTTGCCGCCATCTGCGCTTGGCCCCCCTTCACGTTCACGCCCCCTTCACACCCCCATGCACGTTCACGGGCACCCACCCGACTCGTTCCCCGCTGCTTCTGGGAGCCGCCTGCGTGAACGTGAACGCGCACCGCTGCGCTGTGTAACGGTGGGCTGCCGGCCGGCCGGGTTACGCCTGCCGCGCCCGGCCGAAGAGCTCGTCCAGGCAGTCGATGAGCGCATCGATCTGCGCGGCGTCGATGACGAGCGGCGGGACGAAGCGCAGCACGTTGCCCTGCACGCAGTTGATCAGAAAGCCCCGCTCCATGCAGGCGATAACGAACGGGTCGCCCTCGACCGCCAGCCGGATCCCCAGCAGCAGCCCCCGCCCGCGCACCTCCTCGACGAGCGGGTGCCGGCCCTTGAGCCACTCGAGCCGGTCGCGGAAGTGCGCCGAGACCCGGTGCGCGTGCGCGAGCACGTCCTCGCGCTCGAACACCCGGCAGACCTCTAGCGCCGCCGCCGAGACGATGGGCGTGCCGCCGAAGGTCGAGGCGTGCGCACCCGGCCCGAAGGCCGCGGCGACCGCCTCGCGCGCCAGCATTGCCCCCATCGGCAGGCCGTTGGCCAGAGCCTTGGCCAGGGTCATGATGTCGGGGGCCGCCCCGCACTGCTCGTAGGCGAAGAGCGTGCCGGTGCGGCCCATCCCGGTCTGGATCTCGTCGAAGATGAGCAGCAGCCCGGCCTCGTCGCACAGGGCGCGGACCTCTTTCAAATAGTCCGGGCCGGGGCAGCGCACCCCGCCCTCCCCCTGGATCGGCTCGAGCATGACCGCCGCGGTCGCCGGCCCGACCGCGGCCCGCAGGGCGGTGAGATCGTCGAAGGGAACGAAATCGAAGCCCTCCAACAGCGGGGCGAACCCGGACTTGACCTTCTCCTGGCCGGTGGCGGAGAGGGTGGCCATGGTGCGTCCGTGGAAGGAGTTCTGCATGCTGATGATGCGGAAGCGCTCGGGGCGGCCGGCCTCCTTGAAGTACTTGCGCGCCAGCTTGATGGCGGCCTCGTTCGCCTCGGCCCCGCTGTTGCAGAAGAAGACGCGGTCGGCGAAGCTTTTGCCCGTGAGCCATGCCGCCAGCTCGATCTGCGGGCCGGTGTAGAAGAGGTTGGAGACATGCCAGAGGGTGCGAGCCTGGCGGCAGAGGGCCTCGGCCACCTGCGGGTGGGCGTGGCCCAGGTTGCAGACGGCGATGCCGGCCACGAAGTCGGTGTAGGCCCGGCCGGAGTCGTCCCAGAGAGTGCAGCCGCTGCCCCGGGTCAGCAGGACCGGAAAGCGTTTGTAGGTGTCGGCGATCACATCGTTCGCCCGCTCGATGGTGGCGCTGGTCATGAGGGGTCCTTTCGCGTCCGGCGGGCCGGCTATTTGCGCGGGTGCGCCTTGTCGTAGGTTTCCATCAGCCGGTCCATGCTGACGTGGGTGTAGCGCTGGGTGGTCGAGAGATTGCGGTGGCCCAGCAGCTCCTGCACGCTGCGCAGGTCCGCCCCGGCGTCGAGCAGGTGGGTGGCAAAGGAGTGCCGCAGCGCGTGGGGCGAAAGCGGAGCGGCGAGGCCGCAAGCGGCCGCCAGTTTTTTGAGGATGCGCGCCACCGAGCGGGCGGAGATCCGCTGGCGGCGGGCATTGAGGAACAGAGGGCCGTTGCGGTCGTCCCCGATGCCGGCCTCGGCCTTCAGCCGGTCGCGGTAGGCCCGAACGGCCTCCAGGGCCTTGCGGCCCACCGGCACGACCCGCTCCCGGGCGCCCTTGCCGAGCACCCGCACGGTCGCCGCCGCCGGGTCCAGATCGAACACGTCCAGCCCGGTCAGCTCCGAGACCCGGATCCCGCAGGAGTAGAGGGTCTCGAACATGGCCCGGTTGCGGGCCGCCAGCAGCGCGTCGGGCTCTACCGAATCGAGCAGCCGGAACATCGCGTCGACGGAGAGCACCGCCGGCAGGCTCCGGTCGCGCTTGGGCGTGAGCAGCCCGGCCACGGGGCTGGCCTCCACCGCTCCGTTCTTCTGGAGAAACTTGAAGAAGCTGCGCAGGGTGGAGAGTTTGCGGGCGATGCTGGATTTCTGGTTCTTGCGGTGCAGGAATCCCAGGTAGCCCCTGATCATGAGCGGGGTGACCTGGGCGGGGCCCAGGGCGCAGGCCGCGGGGCCCGCCGGCGCCTGTTCATCGACCCACGCGCCCAGGTAGGCGGCGAACTCCTCCAGGTCGCGGCGGTAGGCGCGGCAGGTGTGGACCGAGTAGCCCTTCTCCGCGGGAAGGCTCTCCACGAACCGCTGGATCGCATATGTGAGGGTCACGCCCGCCATAACCGATACCGCCTATGCCGTTGCCGCCGCCGCACGCCGGCCGCGCCCGCCTGCGGGGAGCCCCTTCACCACTGGATCAGCCGGTCGAGCTCGTCCCAGGAGGCAACCTCCAGGAAGGGGTGCGGCCGGCGATTCCAGGGCTGGGCGAAGAGCACCGGGTGGATGCCGGCGCCGGCCAGGGTGAGGCAGGTTTCGAGCCGGTCCTCCACGAAGTGGGACACCCCGCGCGCCAGCAGCACCTCGGTCTTGGCCTCGAAGCTGCCGGTGGCCACAATCTCCACCGCGGCCGCATCCTGCCCGAGCAGCGCGTGCATCCATTCGCCCACCGGCCCGATCTGCGGCCGCGCCGTCACCAGCAGCAGGGCCTCGACCCGCCGGGCGAGCTTGCCCAGCACGCCGGCGGCCCCGGGCAGCGGCCGCAGGGTGTGGGTGTAGGTACCGTCCAGGATGCGCAGCAGGATTCGCTCGACGAGCTCCGGGTCCATGTCGAGGCAGTCGACCACATTGTAGCAGGTGATGTCCTCGTAGCGCACCCCGCGCACGTCGAACTCGTCGCGCGCGATCTCGATGAAGAGCGCCATCGTGTCGGCGATCACCCCGTCGACGTCGAAGGCGACCGCGGCCGGGTCGATCGCCGCCGCCCGCGCCGCACCCGCGAGAGCCCCGCGCGGCATGGGTTTCAGCCGGCCGCCCGCCGCGAGAGCTTCTTGAGCCGCGCGACGCGGCGCCGGAAGATGGCGGCGGCCTTGCGGTCCTTGGCCTCGAGGGCCTCCTGCCGCCGGCTCTTGGCCGCGCGGATCCGCTTCTTGAGCGCACCGAGGGTCGCGCCGGCCTTCTTCGCCTTGGGCACCTCGATGCCCTTGGACGTGCGCAGGGCCTCCACGAGCTGCTCCTTGCGCATGCCGTGCACCCCGGAGATCTCCGGCACCTGCAGGGCGATCTCCTTCAGGTCCTTGGTGGTCATTTTCTCCAGGGGGCGCCCCCAGATTTCGATTTCCGTTGCAGTCATGGTACGAACACCTCCCTCGGCGGGGACGGCCGCGGAAAAGACGAGCGGAGGCCGCTTCGCCCCCGCCCGATGATCAGGTCAGCCCCACGGCCGCGCTCACCGTCCTGTGCGCTGGCCACAACGTGCAGGCGACCGATTGCATAGACCATTTCTTTCGGGGATGTCAATAGAACCGTTGCCTCAACCGCCTCCGACGGCCGAGCCCCGCCCGGGCGGGCGACCGGGTCTCGCGGCTGGAAGCCGCTCCCACAAAATCTGAACCTGCTTGTTGACACGTCGCCGGCGCTGGCGGCGTGCAACGCCTTCGCGCAAGTGAGGTTTTTTTTCTGTTGGAGCAGCATCTTGCGGCGACCGGTTCGCACCTGCAAGCCGCTTCAACGCACCGTTGCCAACCCGGCGGCCGCCGGCGGCGGTCAGGTCTTGTCGGGCTCCGCCGGCCGCGGCATAAAGGCCTTGAACAGCTCCATGGGGAGCGGGAAGAAGGTGGTCGTGTTGCTCTCCGAGGACATCTCGCGCATGGTCTGCAGGTAGCGCAGCTGCAGGGCCACCGGGTGCTGCTCGATGATGGTGGAGGCCTCGGCCAGCTTGGCGGCCGCCTGGAATTCCCCCTCGGCGTTGATGACCTTGGCGCGCCGCTCGCGCTCGGCCTCGGCCTGGCGCGCCATCGCCCGCTGCATCTCCTGAGGCAGGTCGATGTGTTTGAGCTCCACATTGGCGACCTTGATGCCCCAGGGGTCGGTGTGGGTGTCGAGAATCTCCTGGAGCTCGGCGTTGATCTTCTCGCGGTTGGCCAAGAGGTCGTCCAGCTCGGCCTGCCCGCAGACGCTGCGCAGGGTCGTCTGGGACAGGTAGGAGATGGCGTAGCTGTAGTTCTCCACCTGGATGATGGCCTTCACCGGGTCCACCACCCGGAAGTAGAGGACCGCGTTGACTTTGACCGACACGTTGTCGCGCGTGATCACGTCCTGGGGCTCGACGTCGAGCGCCACCAGCCGCAGGCTGACCCGCACCATGCGGTCGATGACGGGGATCAGGATGATCAGCCCGGGCCCCTTGGCGGCGATCACCCGGCCGAGGCGGAAGACCACCCCGCGCTCGTACTCGTTGAGAATTTTAAGGGCGGCGGAGAGAAAGAAGACAGCCAACAAGACGATTGCCAACACGGTGTACATGATGCCCTCCTTCGACGGCGCCCGGCCCGTTGGAGCCGGCCGGGGCCATCCCGATGGATTCCAGTTGGAAAACCGTTCGCAGAACACCCCCTGGCCGCAGCGGATGCCGGCGGTCAAAGCGGCAGGACGCCGTCGCGGTGCCGGCCGGACAGGAGCAAGCGTGCATCGCGGCGGGAAGCCGCTCCCGCACGCCGCCTCACGCCTTGCCGGGCCCGGCCGCCAGCGGCTCCACCTCCAGCAGCAGCCCGGTCGCCTTGACGATGCGGACCGAGGCGCCGGCTGCCACCGGCACCGCCGAAACGGCGTTCCAGATCTCGCCGTGGACCGCGACCTTGCCCTGCGGGGCGAGCGGCGTTTTGGCTAGGGCGATCTGGCCCAGCATGCCGGAGCTGCCGGTCGTGGTCCGGGAGGCCTGGGCCCGCATCACCAGAAATGCGACCGACACGAAAAACCCGCCCACGGTCAGCAGCGTCGGCACGAACACGCTCCAGGCGACCCGGCTCTCCGGCTCCCCGCCGCTGAAGAGCATCAGCGAGCCCAAGAGCAGCGCGACCAGCCCGGCCACGCTCAACAGGCCGTAGCTGGCGATTTTCATCTCCATGATGAAGAAGATGATCGCCAGCACGATGAGCAGGATCCCGGCGTAGTTGACCGGCAGGGTCTGCATGGCGAAAAAGGCCAGGATGAGGCAGATGCCCCCCACCACCCCCGGGAAGATCGCCCCGGGGTGCGAGAACTCGAAGTAGAGCCCGGCCAGCCCGATCATCAGCAGGATGTAGGCGATGTTGGGGTTGCTGATCGTCTTTAAGATTTTGGTCCGCAGGGTCTCCTCGACGACGGTCTTGCGGGGCGAGTCGAGCGTGAGGGCGCCCTTGCCCGGGATCTGCCGGCCGTTGACCTGGCGCAGCAGATCGTCGATGTCGGCGGCCACCAGATCGATGACGCCCTCGGCGAGGGCCTCGCTCTCGGTGGCGGAGATGCTCTCGCGGATGGCGCGCTCGACCCACTGCGCGCTGCGGCCGCGGCGCTCGGCGACGCTCTTGGCCTGGGCGACCATGTCGTTGACGACCTTCTCGGACATCTTGCCGTCGATCTCCTGCCCGCCCGCCCCGACGGGGTGGGCCGCCCCGATGTTGGTGCCGGGCGCCATGGCGGCGATGTCGGCCGCCATCGTGATCATCACCCCGGCGGAGGCCGCGCGCGCGCCGGAAGGCGCGACAAAGACGGCCACGGGCACCGTGCTGGCTAGAATATCCTGGACGATGGTGCGCATGGAGTCGGCCAACCCGCCCGGGGTGTCCAGCTCGATGACCACCAGGGCGGCCTGCGCTTTCGCGGCGCTCTTGATGCCCTGGTGGATGAAGTCGGCCGTGGCGGGGCTGATGGCGTCCGACACGCGGATGATCAGGACCTCGTTGGCGGCGGGCCAGGCCGGAGCGGCGAGCGCGGCCAGGATGAGCACCGCGGAGGGCACCCGGCGCAGGCGCCGCATGAGGGCAATGAAACCGGGCTTAGCGTTCATAGGGGTACTCCTTCATCAAAAGCTTCATGTCCTCCCACACCTCACGCTTGCGCTCGGGGTTGCGCAGCAGAAAGGCGGGGTGGAAGGTGGGCATCACGCGCACCCCCTTGACTTCGAAGAAGCGGCCCCGCAGCCGCGAAATCGGCTCGCCGGTGCCAAGCAGGCTCTGGGCGGCGCAGGCCCCGAGCAGGCAGATGAGGTGCGGGCGGACGGCCGCGATCTGGCGCTCCAGAAACGGCAGACAGGTGGCGATTTCAGCGGGCTCCGGCAGCCGGTTGCCCGGGGGGCGGCACTTGACGACGTTGGCGATGTAGACCTCCGCGCGGGTCAGGTTCATCGCCTGGATGATGCGCGTCAGCAGCTGGCCGGCCGCGCCGACGAAGGGCTCGCCGGCGCGGTCCTCCTCCTGGCCCGGCCCCTCGCCGATGAACATGAGCCGTGCGTCCGGGCGGCCCTGGCCGAAGACGATCCGGGTGCGGCTGCGGCAGAGCTCGCAGCGCCGGCAGTCGCCGATCTCCGCCCGGATCGCCTCCAGGCTCTCCGGCGCCGGCGCCGGCCTCCGGCCCCAGCCGGAGAGGATCTCCAAAACCTGCGCCGAGCAGTCGACCCCCCCTACCCCGGCGGCCGCCAGCTGCCGCAGCGCCCGGATGGACTCGTCGATGGTCTGGGCGAATCGGCGGGCGTCGAGCATGGTCAGCGCTTCAGGCCGCGCGCGCCGCTCACTTGCGGATGCCCGTGTCGACGGTTTCGTTCAGGGGCACCACCCAGATGTCCATGAAGGTCCGAAAGGTCGAGTCCTCGATGGCGATCAGGCACATCCGCTCGGCTTTCTGGAAGACCATCAGCGTCTGCGGCCCGCGGAACTCGCTCACCAGCTGCCAGCCGTCTTTCGGCATGTTCGCCCGGAAGTAGCGCATGAGCGAGTTGGCCTCGACCGAGCCCGCCAGCCGCAGCAGCCCCGTCGGCATGGAGGTCCCCCGATGGACGAAGGAGGCGTCCCGGCTGACGACCATTTCGCGCGGGACCAGCACGTCATCGAACTCGCGCACGTCCGGCAGCCGCGCGGGTTCGGCTTTCTTCTGGTCGCCGGCGTCCATGCTCTGGCAGGATGCAATCAGCAGCACGGCCAGCAGGAGGGCTCCAACGGTTCGGCGGGTGGCAGGGCCTTTCTTCGAATTCATCCATCCTCCTTTCAAACGCTCTCTGCGATTGGTACGGGCATTCCTTATATAGTCACCGTATTCGAAATTCTCCACCGCCTCAACCCTTTTTTTTCGTTCAACCCCCCGGTCCGCCTCGGCTCGCCCGAACCGGGAGGGGCGATCGCCTGCCGGCCCCCGCTGACATTCAAGCGGGTGCGGCGGCGACGACAATTTCGTTGTAACAATTCGGATGGAGTGCTATGGGTGCCTTTTTGCAAGATAGGGCCTTCTTTCCACGCGGCACCGGAGCTCCCCGGCGGGCAGAGCGGAGACCGGAGGAGAAAATCGAGCAGGAGGCGGCACGGAATGGCAACCGACACGATCCATGAGCTGCATCAGCGCCGGAAGCGCATCGAGCTCGGCGGCGGAGAAAAACGCATCGCAAAACAGCATCAGGACGGAAAGCTGACCGCCCGCGAACGGATCCGGCTGCTGATGGACGAGGGCAGCTTCAGCGAGCTGGACGCGTTCGTGCAGCACCGCTGCAGCGAGTTCGGCTTCGAAAGGATCGAGGCCCCGGCCGAGGGCGTCGTGACCGGCTACGGCACGATCGAAGGCCGCCCGGTTTACGTCTTCGCCCAGGATTTCACCGTCATCGGCGGCTCGCTCGGCGAAATGCATGCCAAGAAGATCTGCAAGGTCCTCGACCTGGCGGTAAAAACGGGCGCGCCGGTGGTGGGCATCAACGACTCCGGCGGCGCCCGCATCCAGGAGGGCGTCGATGCGCTCTCCGGCTACGGGCAGATCTTCTTCCGCAACACGCGCTCCTCCGGTGTGATCCCCCAGATTTCGGCCATCATGGGGCCGAGCGCGGGAGGAGCAGTCTATTCCCCCGCCCTGATGGACTTCATCTTCATGGTGGACCAGACCAGCCAGATGTTCATCACCGGGCCCCAGGTCATCCAGGCCGTCACGGGCGAGGAGGTCTCGGCGGAGGAGCTCGGCGGGGCCATGACCCACAACCGCGTGAGCGGCGTGGCTCATTTTTTTGCGGAAGACGACCGCCGCTGCATCGCAGAGATCCGCCGGCTGCTGGGCTTCCTGCCTTCCAACAACCTGGAATCGGCCCCGCGGCTCGAGTGCTGCGACGACCCGCAGCGCTGGGAGGAGCGGCTCAACGGCCTTATGCCCGAGTCGCCCAACAAGGCCTACGACATGAAAGCGATCATCGCCGCCATCGTGGACCACGGCGATTTCATGGAGGTGCATGCGCAGTACGCCGCCAACATCATCGTCGGCTTCGCCCGCATGAACGGGAACAGCATCGGGATCATCGCCAACCAGCCGCAGCACCTGGCCGGCTGCCTGGACATCAACGCCTCGGACAAGGCCGGCCGCTTCATTCGCACCTGCGACGCCTTCGGCATCCCGATCCTGAGCATCGTGGACGTGCCCGGCTTTCTGCCCGGCACCAACCAGGAGTACGGCGGCATCATCCGCCACGGCGCCAAGATGCTCTATGCCTATTCCGAAGCCACGGTGCCCAAGGTGACGCTGATCGTGCGCAAAGCCTACGGCGGGGCCTATCTGGCCATGTGCAGCAAGGACCTGGGTGCGGACATGGTCTACGCCTGGCCGACCGCCGAGATCGCCGTGATGGGCCCCGACGGCGCGGCCAACATCATTTTTCGCAACGAGCTCAACGCGGCCCCGGACAAGGCACGGGCCCGGGCGGAGAAGATCGCCGAATACCGCGGCCGGTTTGCCACCCCCTTCATCGCGGCCGCCCGCGGTTATGTCGACGACGTCATCGAACCCGCCGCCTCCCGGCGCATGATCATCAAGGCCTTGGCGATGCTGGCCGGCAAGCGCGAGACGCTGCCGGGTAAAAAACACGGCAACCTGCCGGTCTGAAGCGCAAGGAGAACGATGGATACCTGGGCCAAACTGGAAATCGGGTTCGTGATGACCCTCCTCGGCATGGGCATCGTTTTCGCGGTGCTGGTCTTTCTCGCCGCGGTGCTGGGGTTGCTGGAAAAGGCCTGCACCCCGCGCCGGCCGAAAGCCCAGCCGCCGGCGCCGGCGACCGCGCCGGCAGCCGGCGATCCGCCCGCCCTGGCGGCGGTCATCGCCGCCGCTATAGCCGCGTTCACGGGCGAGAGCGCACCGCCGGCGATCCGATCGATTCGCCGGGCCGGCGAAGAGCTGCCGGCCTGGAGCCGGATGTCCCGGCAGGAGCAATTGGCGTCCCGAAAGATCCGCTAGCTGGATAGACTGCGCAGGAGGAGGAACCGCATGCGAAAGTTCAAAGTCACCGTAAACGGTGTGGCCTACGAGGTGGAAGTCGAAGAGATGGCCGGTGCGGCCCCCGGTCCGGCGGCAGGCCCGGCCCCGGCCGCCCCCCGCACCCAGGCCGCAGCTCCATCCGCGCCCGCCCCGGCCCCTGCAGCCGCCGCGGCGGCCGGCGCCAAAACCGTGACCGCCCCCATGCCCGGCACCCTGCTGAGCATCGCCGTCAAAGCGGGGGATGCCGTCAAACGCGGCCAACTCCTGTGCGTGCTCGAAGCGATGAAGATGGAGAACGAGATCAAGTCCGGCGTGGACGGCACCGTGGCCTCCGTGTCCGTCAAGGCCGGAGACCCCGTCAACACGGGACAGGTGATCATGGAGCTCAGCTGAGGCCCGCGTCATCGGCTCGGCGGTAGCGGAGGTATCCTGATGTCGTTTCTGGAGTCGCTCAGCAAATTCGTCTTGACCATGGGCGTTGCCGGGTTCACCTGGCAGCAGGGCGTCATGCTCGCGGTAGCCTGCATCCTGATCTACCTGGCGCTGCGCAAGGGCTTCGAACCGCTGCTGCTCGTGCCGATCGGCTTCGGCATGCTGCTGGGCAATCTTCCCCTGGCCGGCCTGATGGACCCCCCCGTCTACCACCTGGTGGTCAACCCGCAGACCGGGGAGCACAGCCATGAGCTCAAGGAGATCGGGGGATTGATCTACTACATCTACCAGGGGGTGAAGCTCGGGATCTATCCGCCGCTGATCTTTCTGGGCGTGGGCGCCATGACCGATTTCGGCCCCCTGATCGCCAACCCCAAGAGCATTCTTCTGGGCGCGGCGGCCCAGTTCGGCATCTTCACCACCTTCATCGGGGCGCTGCTGCTCGATTTCATTCCGGGCCTCACCTTCACCGTCAAGGAGGCCGCCTCGATCGGCATCATCGGCGGCGCCGACGGGCCGACGGCCATCTACCTGACCGCGCGACTGGCCCCGCACCTGCTGGGGCCGATCGCGGTGGCGGCCTACTCCTACATGGCGCTGGTGCCGTTGATCCAGCCGCCCATCATGAAGGCGCTCACGACCCGCAAGGAGCGCGAAGTGGTGATGGAGCAGCTGCGGCCGGTCTCCCAGACCGAAAAGATCGTGTTCCCCATCATGGTCACGGTGCTCGTCTCCGTGATTCTCCCGCCGGCGGCGCCCCTGGTCGGCATGCTGATGCTCGGCAACCTCCTGCGCGAAACGGTGGCGATGCAGCCGATCCTCAACCGCCTTCTGAAGACGGCGCAGAACGAGCTGATCAACATCGTCACCATCTTCCTGGGGGTCTCCGTCGGGGCGACCGCCAGCGGGCTGATCTTTCTCCAGGCCAAGACCCTGGGCATCGTCTGCCTGGGGCTTGCGGCCTTCTGCGTGGGCACTGCCGCCGGGGTCGTTTTCGGAAAAATCATGTACCGGACCTCCGGCGGCAAGGTCAACCCCTTGATCGGCTCGGCCGGGGTGTCGGCCGTGCCCATGGCGGCGCGCGTGTCTCAAGTGGTGGGGCAGCAGTACAACCCCTCCAACTTTCTGCTCATGCACGCGATGGGGCCCAACGTGGCGGGGGTGATCGGCTCGGCCGTGGCGGCCGGGGTTCTGCTTGCCATGCTGGAGTGAGCCGCCGGCCCTTATCCGACAGCGGCCAAAGGCCGGACGTTTCCGCCGGCCCCGGCCCCCATCAGGCCGGCATTTGACGAGCCCGATGGAGGGGTCTATAATCGCGCAGCGAATCCAACGTGTGCACACCCGGAGGCGGTTGCTATGGACAATGTGACATTCGGTTTGACCCTGCTGGTGGTCGGCATGGGCGGCACGCTCGCCGCCTTGGGGCTGCTCGCCGTAATGATGAACGTGTTGAAGAAGATCTTCCCGGCCAAAGAGGAACCGTCCAACTAAGCTGACGAAAGCGGAGCCATCATGTTCGAAGCGATTTTGAATGGACTGAGCGGTCTGGGGGCTGGAGTGCTCCATTTGCACTGGTCGAATCCGGTGATGATTGCCGTGGGCTGCCTGCTGCTGTATCTCGGCATCAAGCGGGACGTCGAACCGCTGCTGCTCGTGCCGATCGGCTTCGGGGCGATCCTGGTCAACATCCCGCTCGCCGACCTGATGGGCGATGAGGGGTTTTTGCGGACCATCTACAACATGGGCGTCGCC
>JALOOU010000074.1 GCA_025454255.1 Desulfobacterales bacterium
TGGCGGATATGAGCGAAGTTCATGCAACCGAGGCCAGGCTGAAAGACCACCTCAAGGAGCTAACGGTCGGCATCGGCGAGCGCAGCGTCCGGTTTCCTGAAAACCTCACCAAGACGGCGGACTATATCCGCGGTTTTTACCGTGGGATTGGAATCGAGGCGCGTTTGGAGCCTTATGACTACCAGGGCTTCGAAGTCGCCAATGTGGTAGCTGAAATCAGCTTTGGCCCCAATCCCGAAAGACGGATTCTGATCGGCGCCCACTACGACTCGGTTGCCGGCACCGTCGGTGCGGACGACAACGCCAGCGCCGTCGCCGTGCAGCTGTCCGTCGTGTTCGTTTCCTTTGCCCTCGAGGAGCCTCCGGCCTACGGCACGCGATTCATGGGGAGCCGGGTTTACGCGAAACAGGCCCGGGGCCGGCAGGAGCGGATCGATGGCATGATCTGCCTGGAGATGGTCGGCTACTCCTGCAGCGAATCGGGCTGTCAGTCCTACCCGTTCCCGCTGATGTTCTTCGGATATCCAAAGAAGGGCAACTTCATCGGCATCGTGGGCAACTTCGACTCGTCCGAATTTGCTCGCAGCATCCTCAACGGTTTCCTGAAAAACCAAGATCTGCCAGCCATCAAGCTCACCGTTCCCTTCAACGGTTGGATTATGCCCGCCGTACGCCTGAGCGACCATGCCTCTTTCTGGGACGAGGGCTTCAAGGCCGTAATGATCACCGACTCCGCCTTCTACCGCAATCCCCACTACCACCTTTCAACCGACACTATGGACACGCTGGATTACCACTTCATGGCCGGGGTGGTAAAAAGTCTCATAACGTATTTAATCCAAGAGCGCTGAGCCGATCTCTAACGGGCTCGCCTTGGCTGATACAGTGTCTGTTTGTGCATACATGTTGGGAACGATGGTGAAATATTGACTTTTATCCTTTACGCGGTGCTTAGCCGCCAGCGGATATAGGGGACGACCCAGTAGGAGCGATTAATATGTAACGCCCGTGCAAAAATGCAATTTAACTGGCCATGAATGTGCTATGGTTGCCGCATGCCATGAAAGTCACGTATAGACACACCCGGTGCGCTGCACCGTATCACCTGTCGCGGAATTGAACGGCGGGCGATATTTGAAGATGATGATGACCGCGATCGTTTGGTGGCACGGCCGGCTTCCCTCTTAGTGGATTCGGTGCTGAAGGCCGCGGACGAGACCCGTGATCGGAAGTACCGGCTGCACGCCGCGGGGTACGATTTTGAGGCGGTGGTGGCGAGAGTGTGTGGTATCTATCACTTGAATCGTCGTGACCTGTTATCGAGAAGCAAGCAGCGCCGGCGCGCGATGGCGCCCAGTGTGGTTGCTTACTGGGCCGTCAAGGAATTGGGGATGAGTGTGCGCGCGGCCGGTGAAAGACTGGGTTTGAGTCCTTCGGCGGCCAGCCGGTGTGTGCAGCGGGGGGAACGCGTGGTTGCCAGTGATGGGCAGGTTTTTGAAGCACCTTTTTGAATTGCATGGATGCACGGGCGTTATTTTCAAAGGGAGAGGATAACCTATTTGGCAGGGCAGGGGCCCGGGGAGGTTTTGCGGGCCATGTCGCTTCAAATTGAAGTCGATCCATAAGCGGTGCTCAAAGAGGCCATGAACATCAAGCTCGTTTGCGGCTCCGAAACCCTGCTCGACAGCTGGCCCGGCGAAATCCCTCCGACCGTGGAGCAGCTGCTGAACACCGTAAAAAAAACCCACCCTCAGGCGGCTGCGAATTGGTGCGACGAGAAGGGGCGGCTGCGCGCGTCGTTGGCGGTTTTTATCAACGGCGAGCACATCCGCTACCGCCAGGGCCTGAGGACCGAACTGAAGGAGGCAGACGAGGTGTACGTCATTGCGTTGATAGCGGGGGGATGAATCCCCTGAGGCCCGCAGCCCCTCACCTTTGTCCCTAAGGAGGATATCATGGCCAACGGATTCATGGGCAAACTGCTGAACGTCGACCTTGCCGGCGGCCGCCTGACGGAGGAGCCGCTGGATGAAACCCTTTGCCGCGACTACGTCGGCGGCTACGGGCTCGGTGCGCGGCTGCTCTACGAGCGCATCCCCAAGGGCGCCGACCCCCTGGGGCCGCAGAATGTTCTCGGCATTCTGACCGGGCCCCTCACCGGCACCGCGGCCATCATCGGGTCGCGCTTCGTCGCCGTGGCCAAGTCCCCGAAAACCGGCGGCTGGGGCGATGCCAACTGCGGGGGGCACTTCGGGCCGCATCTCAAGTTCGCCGGCTTCGACGGCGTTCTTTTCAGCGGGATCTCCGCCAAACCGGTCTACCTTTTCATCGACGAGGGCCGCGCGCAGCTGCTGGATGCCGCCGACCTGTGGGGCCTCGGGGTGACGGCTTTGGAGGATCTCCTCGTGCAGCGGCACGGCAAGGGGACCCAGGTTTGCTCCATCGGGCCGGCCGGCGAACGGCTCGCCCTCAGCGCCTGCATCATGAACGACAAGGAGCGCGCGGCGGGCCGCTCGGGGCTGGGGGCGGTGATGGGGTCCAAGCGGCTGAAGTGCATCGTGGTGAAGGGCAAGATGGCGGTCCCCGTCCACGACGCGCAACAGATGAAGGAGCTGCGCAAGAAGTACCTGAAGCAGGCCACCGGCGCCTTCGAGGTCTTCAACCGCTACGGCACGGCGGGCATCACCCACGACGCCATCCTGAGCGGGGATGCGCCGGTCAAAAACTGGGGCGGGGCCGGGGCCACCGACTTCCCGTCGCAGCGCGGACGCCGGATCAGCGATGAGGCCGTCGTAAGCCTGGAGGGGTATAAGAGCTACGGCTGCTGGCACTGCCCGATCGCCTGCGGCGGCAGAGTGACCCAGACGGGCGGCCGCTTCCCGCTTACGCTCAACGACGGGGTCGGCCACAAGCCGGAGTACGAGACTCTGGCCATGTTCGGCCCGAACCTGCTCAACGACGATCTCGCCTCCATCGTCAAGCTGAACGAGATCTGCAACAACCTCGGCATGGACACCATCACCGTCGGCGCCACCATCGCCTATGCCCTCGAGTGCTGCGAAAACGGCCTGCTCAGCCGGCAGCAGACCGACGGCTTGGATCTCAGATGGGGCAACGCCGAGGCCATCGTCGCCCTCGCCGAGAAGATCGGGCGGCGGGAGGGGTTCGGGGACCTGCTGGCCGACGGGGTTTGGGCGGCCTGGAAGAGACTCGGCCGGATCGGCACCGAGTACGCCGTGCACATCCAGGGCGAGGAGATACCGGCCCACGACCCCAAGTTCACACCGGGTCTGGCCTCGACCTACTGGCTCACGGCGACCCCCGGCCGCCACACCCAGGGCGGCGAGTTGGTCGCCGGTCCGGGCGTTGCGGTCCCCGATGTGGACAAATACGCCTACTCCGGCCGGGCCGAGGGCCACCATATCCTCGTGGCGGCCGTGGAGGTGGTCAATGCGGCCGGATTGTGCCTCTTCGGATACCTCAGCTACCCGTTTAAAGCCGTCCTGGAGCAGCTTGCCGCGGCCACCGGCGAGGCTTGGGACATGGGACGCATTCTGACTGCCGGAACGCGCATCTACACCATGCGGCATGCCTTCAACCTGCGCGAAGGCCTCAACCCGCTCGCCCGCAACATGCCCGGTCGCATCGTCGGCGAGCCGCCGCTCAGAGAGGGCAACGTGAAGGAGATCACCGTCGACTACCGCATGCTGGCGCGCGAGTTCCTGGAGCGCTTGAACTGGGACCCCCGCACGACGGTCCCGGAGGCAGAGACGCTCGAGCAACACGGCATGGAATTTCTGGCTGACGACCTCCGGCATGCAAACGTAGCGCCGGCCTGAGCCGACAGGCGGGCTGCCGGATTTGACGTGATCCGCTTTCGCCTGCGGATTGGTGGGCCTCAGCGCGGGCCGGTCTTCCCCCGGCAAACGCATCGGGCGGGGATTATACCCACCATCCTGTCATTTTCCAAACGCCGCAGCTTTCACACGAACCAGGAGGGCCCATGGAGATCAGACCGGCAACGACGCTTCCCGCCCCCATCCGCAGGGAAATCGAAAGGCAACCGGTCACGGGCGAGCTCGTCCCCGGGTTCATCCTCGGTGTCGGCGATATCCTCGAGCGCGACGCTGTTTTAAAGAAAAGCCTTTCGCAGTTTCGCCGGGAGCATGGGCTTTCGGGGATGCCCTGCCTGATCGTCGACCCGGCCCAGACCTCTTTGATCTTTGACCGCGAGGCGGGCCTCGACCTGTTGAAAAGCGTGGCGAGCCTCGTGGCCGGGATGGTCCATCCGCAGCTTAAGACCGGAGTCGACGGGCTCTATTTCATCTACAAGGCCGGCCGGCTCTACCGGGACTGGAGCCGCCCGGACCGTGACACCGCCGCTTGCCTCTTCAAGACGGCCGGGCTCGCTTTGAGTGCAGCCGGAATCGCCGGGCGCATCGAGCCTGATTTGAAGATTCCCGATCACTGGGCCAACGGAATCAACTTCGCCCTGAAGAGCGGCCATGCGATCTACGAAGGCAGAACCCCGCCGATCAACGAAATGCTCCTGTCCGCCGACAAGCGCCTGGAGATCCCGCTCAAACTGTTAAAGGTCGCCGGCATCGCGCTCGACCCCAGCCCCGGTCTCAAGGCCGTGACCGCCGCCCCGATCGTCGCCGTGGCCGGCAGGCCGGAGCGGCCTTCGAATTCCTGAACCGCGCCGGGCGTTATTTTTCATCCAATGCAGATCGGCCGCACGGCCTCGAAAAAGCGTTCGCCCTCCATCAAGGCCGCCGTTATCGAACACCTCATCGAGTCTCAGCCGCCGAGCTCGGTCCTGGCTCGGCCTGAAATCCCGCATCGGCTGCGCTCCTGACGCGACGCCGCCTGCGACCGCGTGTCCGAAGCGCTAACGGGCCGGGGAAAGCAAGCCGCCCGTCGCAAACCGACGGGCAGATCCGGGAGGCGCCGCCAAACCTGCGCTGATGGGCGGTGGGGCCGGCCGGGACCGATCCGGGCGAAGGGGCGCTCGCCGGAGCGGTGCGGGAGGAGCCCGCCGGCAATCCGCATGCGGGTTTATTCGCGCTTGCAGCTGATGGCGATGCCGGAGCTGCTGGTGCGGTCGATGGTGGTGCGGTAGTCGGGCCGCCGGCGGACGTGCTCCAGGTATTCGCGGATGCCGGGGTAGGCGTTGAGGGCGTTGTGCGCCGCGAAGCAGCCGCCGGGGGAGAGCTTGGGATCCAGCGCCTCGAAATAGCGGACGTACCACTCCTTGTCCGCATCCAGGAAGATGAAATCGAAGGGCCCTTCCAGCTCGGGCACCAGCGCGTGCGCATCCGCCAGGCGGGCGTCGATCCACGCCTCCACGCCGGCCGCCCTGAAGTTTGCGGCCGCCTTCTGGTGCAGCCGCGGATCGATCTCGACGGTCACGAGACGGCCGCCGGTTTTGCTCAGCGCCCAGGCGATCCAGACGGCCGAGTGTCCCGAGGAGGTGCCGATCTCGAGCGCACGGGTATGGCGGTTGCGCAGGATCAGCTCGTGGAGCACCCGGCCGTCCTCGTAGGGCACGTTCCAGTCGCGCCAATCGCTGCGCTTCTCCTCCAGAAACCTTTCGACGCGGGCGTCCAGCGGTGCGGATGCCGCGCCGGCCGCATCGCCCGCCCAGAGCAGGGCGGCGATGGTCAGGGCCGCCAGCCCGGCGGCGATCAGCCTGAAAGGATGTGTTGCCGGCATGCGGCCTCCATTGCGGGTGGATTCGGCAGGCGCTCCCCGAGCCGTGATGATCGCCTCCATGTTTTTTACTGCAGTGGAGCGCCGAAATCAAATGAAGCGCCCGGTGCGGTTCGGCTGGATTCCGGCGACAGGGATCGGCAGGAAAGATCACAGTGGAGCGCTCGGCCTATCGGCTAGGGGCCGACGCACGCGTGGAGAGCGCCACCCCGGCCGTGGCGAGCGCCATGCCCAACCAGGCCGCTGCCGGCATGACCTCGTCGATCAGCAGCCAGGCGATGGCGGCGGCCGCCGGCGGGACGAGGAAAAAGAGTGCCGAGACGCGCGCGGCCTCGCCGCGCCGGATCATGGCCAGCAGCAGCGTGACGGCGATGAGCGAGTTGCCCACGGCGAGGTAGAGCAGGGCGCCGATCATGGGGGCGGTCCATGCGAGGCGCATCTCCTCGAGCGCCCAGGCCAGGGGCAGCACCGCCGCGAAACCGACGGCATACTGCAGCAGGTTCGATGTCACCGGGTGCTGGGCGATTCCGAAACGCTTTTCGTAGAGCGTCGCGGCGGTCATGCTCGCCAGGGCGCCGACGGAGCAAAGGATGCCGGCCGCGGACGCGGCGTCGATGGCCGCGCGGGCCGTGATGACGATGGCTGCGCCCAGCACGCCCAGCAGGAGCCCCAGCCACTGCAGCCAGCCCACCCGTTCATGCACCAGCCGCGGCGCCAGCACGCCCACCAGGATCGGCTGCAGCGAGAGGATCAGCGCCTGCAGCCCGGCCGAAACGCCGAGCGTCATCGCGATGTACACCAGCCCGAAATAGAGGGTTTGCACCAGAAGCCCGATCACGACCTGGTGGCCCCACTCCGCCGCCCGGCGCGGCAGGGGCGGGCGCATGAACGCGGAGAGCACTCCCAGGAGCGCCAGGACGACCCCGTAGCGCAGGGCGAGGTAGGTGAGCGGCTCGGCATCGGCGAGGCCCACTTTGAGGGCCGTGAAGCCGCCGGACCAGAGCAGAATGAAAAGCGCGGGCGCCGCCAGCCGCCAGAGCGGCGAGCCGCGGTTCCCAACCGACCGATCCGTCGTCCTCTGGGGCACGGCCTGCGCACGCCTCCTGGTTCGCATTGGGTCCTACGGTGCGGGATCCTCTGAAGGCAAGGGCCCGTCCCGGTCCGTTGGAGTGTAGCACACAACCGCGGGTGAGTAGTAGTGACCCCTTTCTTTTTCGCCGAAAGCCGTCCTGTTGCCGATCGATGGGCATCGGGGTGGACAGATCGGGACGCAGGCATGGAGCCCTTCGTTTCGCTGCTGAAGCTTTCCCGTGTGCTCGCATGATCCTCCGCATCCGGCCCAGGCAGCTCAGGAGAGTCATCCCGGCAGCCTGAGAGCTTCCGGTTTTTCGGGTTTGAAAACGCAGGCGGCCGTGGTATTTGAAAGCGTGCGGAAATCATAGGGAGGCAGGATGATGGCGGCAAAACCGGAAGCGCCCTTCGTCAAGATCGCCGTTCTCGAAAACCTCATCGAGGCTCAGCTGCTGAGCTCGGTCCTGACCCAATATGAAATCCCGCATCGGCTGCGCTCCTACCACGACACCGCCTACGACGGACTGTTCCAAGTGCAGAAGGGCTGGGGGGAGATCAGCGGCCCGGAGGATGTCCGGCAGCAGGTTCTGGAGGCGCTCGGCGAATTGAGATCCCAGGCGGCGGACTTGCACGGGGATGAATCCAACGGCTGAACCAGCCGACGTCGGCCGGCCGGACGCGGAGACGGCCGACCGGCAGAAAGGGCCGTTTCCGATCGCGCCATGCAACCGAGTGAATTCATAAAAGCCGCCCGCGGCGAGCGGCCCTGCGACCTGCTCCTCTCCAATGCCCGCATCGTCGATGTCTTCTCGGGCGAGGTCAAGGCCGGCGCGGTGGCCATTGCCGGCGGCCGCATCGCGGGCATCGGCGACTATGCCGCCCGCACGACCATCGACCTGGGCGGGCGCTACATCGCCCCCGGGTTCATCGACTCGCACGTGCACATCGAAAGCGCCATGACCTGCGTCGGCGAGTTTGCCCGGGCCGTGGCGGTGCGCGGCACCACCGCGGTGGTGGCCGACCCGCACGAGATCGCCAACGTGCTCGGCGCCGCCGGGGTCCGCCACATGCTGGCCTCCGCGGAGCACCAGCCGGTCCGCATCCTCTTCACCTTGCCCTCCTGCGTGCCGGCCACCGAGATGGAGACGGCGGGCGCGCGGCTGACCGCAGCCGACCTGGAGCCGTTTTTTGCAGAGCCGGCCGTTGTCGGCCTGGGAGAGATGATGAACTACCCGGGGGTGCTGGCCGGCGACCCGGAGGTCCTGAACAAAATCGCCGCCGCACGCCGGCACGGCAAGCCGGTCGACGGCCACGCCCCCGGGCTTGCCGGAAAAGGGCTTGCCGCCTATGTCGCCGCCGGCATCGGAAGCGACCACGAATGCACCACGGCGGCCGAGGCGCTGGAAAAGCTCGCGGCCGGCATGCAGATCATGATCCGCCAGGGCACCGGCGCCCGCAATCTCGAGGCCCTGCTGCCGGTGGTGAGCGAGCGCAACGCGCGCCGGCTCATGTGGTGCACGGACGACCGCCATCCCCACGACCTGCTGACGGAGGGCCACATCGATTCCATGGTGGCCGCCGCGGTCCGCGCGGGCCTTGAGCTTGTGACCGCGGTCCGGATGGCCACCCTCAACCCGGCCGAACGCTTCGGCCTATCCCACCTCGGGGCGATCGCCCCGGGCCGACAGGCCGACCTGGTGGTGTTCTCCGATCCCGGCTGCCAGCGGATCGAGGAGGTCTACGTTGGCGGCCGCCCGGTTGCCCAGGACGGGAGGATGGTGGCCGGGGTCCCGGCCCCGGCCCCCGTGCCGGTCCCGCCGTCCATGAGCCTCGGCTCCCAGGCCTTGGATTTCAGTGTGCCGGCGGGCGGGCGCCAGGTTCGGGTGATCGACCTGATCCCCGATCAGATCCTCACGCGCCATTCGCTCGAGCCTGCCCCGGTCGAGGCCGGCCGGCTGGTTTCCGACCCCCGCCGGGATCTGCTCAAAATCGCCGTCGTCGAACGCCACACCGGCAGTGGACGCATCGGGCTGGGGATGGTTCGGGGCTTCGGGCTCAGGCAGGGGGCGCTGGCCTCCAGCGTCGCCCACGACTCGCACAACATCCTCGTGGTGGGTGTGACCGACGCGGAGATGCGTGCGGCCGTGGCGGAAGTGGCGGCCATGGGCGGAGGGATCGCCGCCGCGGTCGGCGGGCGGACAGCGGCCAAGCTGCCGCTGCCGGTGGCCGGGCTCATGTCCCTTGAGCCGATGCAGGCCGTCAGCGACGCTATGGACCGGCTCGTGCAAACCGCCCGTGAGTTCGGCTCCCCGCTCAAGGAGCCGTTCATGGCGCTCTCGTTTCTGGCGCTGCCGGTCATACCCGAGCTGAAAATCACCGACCGGGGGCTGGTCGACGTGCTTCAGTTCCAACACGTCGGCTTGTTCGTGTGAGCGGATCCGGAAAGCGCAAGCCCGTTCACGGGGCCAGATGCAGGATCAGCTCGTCAACGCTCCTCGCCTCTTCAATGTTTTCGATGAACTCGAAAATTCGGCTGCGTCGCTTTGCGTCCAGAATCCGCTCGGCGCAATCGGTGAACTTCAGCTGCAGCTCCTCTCGAGCTCCCTTGATCCGGCCTCGCCCGCCGCAGAGCCAAGAACCCTCAGCGCGAATTGAAATCAGAAAGCGGCAACGAGAGAGCTGCAAAACGGCAAAGACGGTAACGCGCGATCTTCGAGCGGCAAACAGGTGCAGAGGATGGATCGGGGGATGGCGGCCGCGAGGGTATGGGCAGGGCTTGGCGCAGCTGCCGGCACGGATAGCCGTTGACGGCGGGCTAATGCTGCCGTTACAAGCTGCGGTCGTTTTTTCTAACCGCTTTGTTGCTGTAAACGGATGACTTTCCCTGCTTTTGTTCTGCGGCGAGTCGGCGGCGTGCCTTGGTCTCGTCCTTTTGGGCTTTCATGGGGTCTTTGAAGTGCAGCGGGGGTTGGCTGATGAGCTCGGTGGTCGAATTGAACCGATCGACGATGTCCGCCTCCAGCGAGGCCAAGAGGGCGCCTGCGCCGGAGTGTTTCCAAATGGCTTGCGCGGAGTTGACGGCGACGGCAGTGGCGGCAAAGCCAAACCATAGCAGGAGCAAAAAAACGCTGGAGTTGCGTATAAGCCTGCTGGCCAGGGAGGTGAATGCGTAAAAGCCGCTTTGGGTTTTGGCCGGAAGCAAGTTGGGCTGAGTGTGTGTCATCCTGCCTCTCCTGACCCCTGGTCGATCAGCGTTGAAATAAGGAGCGGATACGGTCCACGAATCTCTATTTCGGCAATCGACGCCGAAACTTAACAGAAACCAATGCAACAGTCAACCGACTTTTTTCTATGCCGCGGTCAAAAAGGTTATACGGGTAACCGATGCCGGCCGCCCTGCTCCGGCATTTGCCCCGATCCAGGGCAGCCGTTGCTGCGGAAAAGACCGGAGAATGTCGATCCCTCGCTTACTCAAAGCCCGTGCTGCGGACTCTATCCCGAATGCCGAAAATAGGACGCCCCGTTGAGCGAATGCAGGCCGAATGAACCTGTGCGCCAAAACGAAGCGCCGTTTGGCGAATAAAAAAATCATTCCATGCTCAATTTTCAGCTTGCTTTTTCACATAAAAATTTGCTAATAGCCCGTTTCGTTCAATTCTTCGGTAAACACATTTTGAATCCAAGAGAGGAGAATCGCAATGCCTAAAAAGAAAGCCTTTGATCCTGCCAAACTCATCAAAATGATCGACGATGAAACCCCCCAGGCCGAAATCATGAAAAAATTGGGTTTCAGGAGCTCCACCCAGCTCAAGACCGCCTACATGAGCGCCTTGATTGCAGAAGGAAAGGTGCCGGCCATAAAGGGTGGACGCGGGGCGAAAAAAGCCGCAAAGGTGAAACCCATCGCCGTCGGAAAACGAGGCAGCATCATCATCTCCAAAGAGCAGGTTCAGCGCCTCGGGATCGGTGCCAAGGACACGTTTACCTTGCGCAAAACCAAGATTGGAATCGCCCTGAAGAGAGTCTAAAGGTAGCGGTTGCACCACCATTCGTTTATGACATAGAGCGGGCGGCTTCCCCCCCGCTCTATGTCATTCAGACCTCCGTTTCCAGCGTGCTCAAAGCACCGACGGCATCGTCGCCGGGTTGAGTTTCAATCCGGGGGGAAATAGGCCCTTCCGACCGCCAGCGTAACGGCACTTCATGGACCCGATCGGGAAGTTGAAAAGCCGGCTGCAAGGTTTTCGAGCTCCCGCCGTGCGGGAGTGGATAACCCACATCGGCCGCTGGACCCTCCTCTACGTCTGCATCGGGCTCATCGCCGGCCTTGCCGCGATCGTCTTCTATTTCCTCTGCCAGCTGGGAATGCGGATATTTCTCGATTATGTCGCCGGGCTGCGCATGCCGGCGGCCCATGGCGAGTATCCGCTGTTCGCTCCGGGCGAGGGAGAGTTCGTCCGGTGGGTTCTGCTCGTTCTGCCGGCGTGCGGCGGGCTTCTGAGCGGGTGGCTGGTCTACACCTTCGCACCGGAGGCGGCCGGCGGCGGCAACGACGCCGCGATCGATGCTTACCACAACCGCGACGGCCGCATCCCGGCGCGGGTGCCCCTGGTTAAAACCATCGCCACCGCCATCACTCTGACCACCGGCGGGTCCGGAGGGCGCGAGGGCCCGATTGCGCAGATCGGAGCCGGGCTCGGTTCTCTGCTGGCAACGGCGCTGGGGCTCTCCGCCCGCGACAGGCGGATCCTGATGGCCGCCGGCATCGCTGCCGGGGTGGGCAGCATCTTCAGGGCGCCTCTGGCCGGAGCGCTGTTCGCCGCCGAATTTCTCTACCGGGACCCCGAATTCGAGTTCGAGGTGATCATTCCGGCGGGGATGGCCTCCATCGTCGCCTACTGTCTTTTCTGCATGGTCTACGGCTGGGGATCGCTTTTCGACTCGCCCGGTTTTGTGTTCCGCAACCCGTTGGAGCTGGGTCCTTACCTGGTGCTGGCGCTGGCCGTTGCCGGTGCCGGGGTTTTTTTCATCAAGGTGTTTCACGCAACGGCGCGGCTGTTCCGCCGCATGAACATCCCCCATCACATCAAACCGGCCATCGGCGGGGCCTTGACCGGGTGTGTCGGGTTTTTCCTGCCCCACACGCTGGCCTTCGGCTACGGCTATGCCCAACAGGCCATCCACCAGCAAGCCTCCGTGGCGTTCCTGTTGTCCCTGGCCGTGGGGAAGATCTTCACGACCTCCTTCTCCATCGGCTCCGGCGGCAGCGGCGGGCTTTTCGGCCCCTCCATCGTCATCGGGGCCGCGCTGGGCGGAGTGGTGGGGCAGGTAGTGCAACAAATGATCCCCGGCGTCGTCGAGTCTTCCGGCGCCTTCGTGGTGGTGGGGATGGCCGGCTTTTTCGCGGCGGTGTCCAACACTCCGATCTCCACCATCATCTTCGTCAGTGAGATGACCAACTCCTATCACTTGCTGCTGCCCAGCCTGCTGGTCTGTTCGGTGGCCTATCTGGCCACCCGGCGCTGGACGATATTCGAAAGCCAGGTCCGGAGCCGGATCGAATCGCCCGCGCATGCCGGGGAGTTCTTCATCGACGTGCTGCAGGCGATCACGGTCAGAGATGTGTTGGACCGGGTGCGCCGGGTGGAGATGATTCCGGAGGGCATGCGGTTTGTGGACTTCAAGACCCATTTTGCGCAGACCGAACAACATTACTTCCCCGTGATGGACGCCCGGGGGAAGCTGGCAAGCATTTTCTCCGTCAACGACGTGCGCGCCGTGCTTTTTTCCCCGGATATCGAGCGGCTGGTGGTGATGAAGGACATCGGCACCTCAGACATCATTGCCGCAACCCCCGCGGAGGACCTCAACTCCGTCCTGAAGAAATTCACCGTCAAAAACATCGACAGCCTGCCCGTGGTGGCCGACGAGGACCCCGCTGAATTGATCGGCATGCTGAGCCGCAGGGATGTGATCGCCTATTACAACGAGCGGCTGCAGCAGATGAGGGCGCAGGCGGCGCTCCCGTGAACCGGTGCAGCGCATGGCGGCGGCCCGCGCAGCGGGACGCACGCAGGGGGCAAGGGGGGGGGCGGGGTCCGGATGCGTGCCGCCGGCGGCGGGGCCCGGACGGCGCGGAGGCGATGGCGTGCGCTGGGTGTCAGGCCCAATAGGGTGCGCGCCGGCCAACGGTTAGAGGGGCTGGCGCCGAGGCGGGGGGCGGGTGGGTTAGGTTTTCTCCAGGGCCTTGCGAATCGCGGCGGCCAGATCCTGGATCAAAATCGGCTTCATCACAAAGGCCCGGATGCCCCGCTGCCGGGCCCGCTCCGGGTCCATGATGTGGCTGTAGCCGGTGCAGACCACGATCGGGATGTCCGGCCGGAGGCGCAACAGCTCCTTGGCCAGCGCCTCCCCGGTCATGCCGGGCATCGTCTGGTCGGTGATCACGATGTCGAAATGCTCGGGCTTCGCCCGGAAGAGCTCCAACGCCTCGAGCGGGCTGGTGCGCGATACGACCTGGTAGCCCAGGCGCTCCAGCAGCTTGCCCCCGATGTCCACCAGCATTCTCTCGTCGTCCACCAGCAGGACGCGCTCCGAGCCGCACGCAATCGGACAGGGCGCTTCGGCCGTGCCGTGCTGGGTGCGGTCGACCCTGGGCAGGTATACATGGAAGGAGGTCCCCGCGCCCGGCGCGCTTTCCACTTTGATGGTCCCGCCGGATTTCGTCACGATGCCGTGCACCACGGCGAGCCCCAACCCGGTGCCGACCTCCTTCTCCTTGGTCGTGAAGTAGGGGTCGAAAATCCGTTCGAGCACATCGGGCGTCATGCCGCAGCCGGTGTCCCTGACCGAAACGCGCACGAAGGCGCCGGGGTCCAATTCGATGAAATCGCGCTTTTGGGCCGGGCCGATTTCGATGTTCTGCACGTCGACTTCCAAAAGCCCCCCGCGCTCGCCGATGGCATGGACGGCATTCGTGCAGAGGTTCATGACGATCTGGTGGAGCTCCACCGAATTCGCCAAAACCGCCCCCGCGCCCTCGGGGATGCGGATTCTCATCTCGATGGTGGCGGGGATGGTGGCCCGCAGGAACTTGGCCGCCTCCTTGACCACCGTCCCGATTTTGACCGGCACCCGCTGCTCGTCGGTCTGGCGGCTGAACGCCAGGATCTGCTTGATGAGATCCTTCGCCCGGTTGGCTGCGAGCAGCGCCTGGTCGAGCTCGGCCGCGCACGCGCGGGAGCTGTCGTTGAGCAGGGCGAGCTCGGTGTAGCCGATGATGGCAGAGAGAATATTGTTGAAGTCGTGGGCGATGCCGCCGGCCAGCGCGCCGATGGCCTCCATCTTCTGGGCCTGCTGAAGCTGGGACTCGAGCTTTCGTTTCTCCTTTTCGGCCCGCCGGTCGGAGCTGAGATCGATCAGGATTCCGCGCACCCCGATCGGGGTCTCTCCCCTCCAGACCCGGTTGGCGTGGATGGCGACCGGAAAGGTCGAGCCGTCCTTTTTGCGGGCCAGGTATTCCCGGCGGGGCGCGTTGTCGCCCTGGAGGTTGTGGACGATGTCATGGGCGACCCGCACCCGCTCCTCGGGGGCAAAGGCATCCAGGACGGTTAAGCCCGCGTGGACCTCCTCGCGGCTGTAGCCGAAAAGGGCGTAGGCGTTGCGGTTCAGGTAGATGAGATTTCCCTCCAAATCCACCTCGAAAATCACCTGGGGCAGGGAATCGGCTAGCTCTCGGTATTTCTTTTCGGTTTCCCTCAGGCTCTCCTCCGCCTGGATGCGGTCGGTGATGTTGCGCAGCACCCCGAACAGCTGGACCTGCCCCTGATAGTGAATCGGCACGCCCGTGGACTCGACATGCACCACCTGCCCATCCACAGTCAGCATCCGGTGCGCGCGGGGGGGCGCGATCCACCGCTCTCGCAAGCCCTTTTCGATGCGCGCGATCGATTCCGGCCGGTCGTCGGGGTGCACCCGCTCCAGGTAGCTTTTGCCGATGAGCTCCCGCTCGTGGCCGGCCCGGAAGAGAGCGGCCGCCGCCGGGTTCGCATAGGCGATGCGGTCGCCGCTGCGCACGAGGATGGCCTCCGTCGAAGACTCGACGATCTGGCGGTAGCGCTCCTCGCTCTCGCGCAGCGCATTTTCGACCTGCTTGCGTTCGGTGATGTCGCGGGTGATGGACAGGATGATCTCCTCGCCGTTCAGCTGCAGCCGGCGCGCGGACATCAGGCCGATCCCCACGTCGCCGTTTTTTCGCCGGAATTCGGCCTCCATGTTTTCGACCCAGCCGTCCTGCCGCAGGCGTTCGACCAGCCGCTGCCGGTCCTGCTGGCTGCGCCAGATGTTGAGCTCGACCGAGGTCCTGCCGATGGCCTGCTCGCGGGTATAACCCGTCAGCTTCGTAAACCCCTCGTTGATATCGATATACATGCCGTCCGAGAGCCGGTTCAGGTTGATCGCGTCCGGGCTCGTCTGGAAGGCCATCCGGAATTTCAGCTCGCTTTCGGCCAGCGTTTCCTGAGCCTGCCTGGGTTCGGGTTGCTTTCGCATGGGGCGGGTCCTTAATGGATTTTCAGCCGTGCGTTTCGCACCGGGCCGAAGATCCTTTATTCTATCACACACGGCGCTGCCGCACAAAAAATCGGCGCGCACGCCCCCTGCGTCTCGCAGACCCCTCGCGCGCCGGAGCGAGGGGCCCGGCAGTTCAGGGTTGCAATGCGGCAGGTTTTGGCCTAAGCCAGCATCTGGCAGCCTGCGATGCGCATCGCCGCAGGTCGCCGGCTGCGCCCGGCCGCACCGGCGGGCCGCCGGAATAGGTTCGAACACCCAGCAGGAGGTCAGGTTATGCAGACATCAGAGCGCAGGAAAACCGAGCGCTCCGCCAGCTTCACCGTGAAGAGCGGGCTTGCGCAGATGCTGAAAGGCGGGGTCATCATGGACGTGGTGTCGGTGGAGCATGCCGTCATCGCCGAGGAGGCCGGGGCCGTTGCCGTAATGGCGTTGGAGCGGGTGCCCGCCGACATCCGCGCCCAGGGCGGTGTGGCGCGCATGTCCGACCCCGGCCTGATCCGGGAGATCATGTCGGCCGTCAGCATTCCGGTGATGGCCAAGTGCCGCATCGGCCACTTCGTCGAGGCCCAGATCCTGGAGGCCATCGGCGTGGACTACGTGGATGAGAGCGAGGTGCTGACCCCTGCCGACGAGGCGCATCATATCGACAAGCATGGGTTCGGAGTGCCCTTTGTCTGCGGCTGCCGCAACCTGGGCGAGGCCCTGCGCCGCATCGGCGAAGGCGCGGCCATGATCCGCACCAAGGGCGAGGCCGGTACCGGCGACGTGGTGGAAGCCGTGCGCCACGCGCGCACGGTGCTGGGGGAGATCCGGTCCCTGGCCTCCATGCCCGACGAGGAGTTGATGAGTTTTGCCAAGGGCCTCGGCGCGCCCTACGAGCTGGTCAAGCAGACGAAAGCCGCAGGGCGGCTCCCGGTGGTCAATTTCGCCGCCGGCGGGATCGCCACGCCGGCCGACGCCGCGCTGATGATGCAGCTGGGGGTGGACGGGGTGTTCGTCGGGTCGGGGATCTTCAAGAGCAGCGAGCCTGCCAAGCGGGCCAAGGCCATTGTGCAGGCCACCACCCACTTCCGCAACCCCGGGATGCTGGCGGAGCTGAGCACCCACCTGGGCGAGCCCATGTCGGGCATCAGCGCCGCCGGCCTCACCGAGGATCAACGCTTGGCCGGCCGGGGCTGGTGAACCGGGATCTGGACGTGGAGCGGGAGGCGGGTTTGGACATCGGGGTGTTGGCCCTGCAGGGCGCCTTCATCGAACACATCCACCGTTTGACCGAACTCCAGGCGGCTGCGCGCGAGGTGCGGCTGCCCCAGGACCTGGAGGGGCTCGATGGCCTGATCCTGCCTGGCGGCGAGAGCACGGCGATCGCCAAACTGATGGCGGGCTGCGGCCTGGTGGCGCCGATTCGGCGCTTCGCCGAGCGGCACGCCGTCTGGGGCACCTGCGCCGGCATGATCCTTCTGGCCGACGATATCGGCCCCGAGCCGCCCGTGCTCGGGCTGATGGACATTGTCGTCGAGCGCAACGCCTTCGGCCGGCAGATCGACAGCTTCGAGGAGCCCCTGTACGTGGAGGGCCTGGAGGAGGGGGCCGGTCGAGCGTTTCCGGGGATTTTCATCCGCGCGCCCCGGCTGATGGCGGTGCGGCCGCCGGCGCGGGTGATCGTGCGCCTGGCGGACGGCACGGCGGTCGGCGCGCGCCAGGGGCGGCTGCTGGCCACCGCCTTTCACCCCGAACTGACGCGCGATCTGCGCTTCCACCGCTATTTCCTCGACATGGTTCGCTCCTGAAGCCGGCTACTCGAACTGGCTCACGTCGCCCGCACCGCGGCGGATCACCTCGGGCGTGTCGTCAATCAGCGATATCACGCTGGAGGGCTGCCCGGACACCGTGCCGCCCTCGATGACGACATCCACCTGGCGGCCGAAGTGATCATGGAGCAGCGAAGCGTCGAAGAGGTTCGAACCGTCCGCCGTGGCCGCGCTGGTGGTGATGATGGGATGGCCCAGCTCCCGGACCAGCGCCAGGCAGATGGCGTTGTCGGGCACGCGGATGCCGGCCGTCTTGCGTTTGGTGAGCATGATCTTGGGCACCAGCCGGGAGCCCTCCAAGATGAAGGTGTAGGGGCCGGGCAGCAGCCGGCGCATGGTGCGGTAGGCGTAGTTGGAGACCTTGGCGTAACGGCTGATGTGGGTCAGATCCGAGCAGATGAAGCTGAACGGCTTGGCGTGGTCTCGGCGTTTCAGCTGGTAGATCCTCTCGATGGCTTTCTGGTTCATCAGGTCGCAGCCGATCCCGTAGTAGGTATCTGTCGGGTAGATGACGATCCCCCCCTGGCGGAGGGTGTCGACGACTTTTCGGATCAGTCGCAGTTGCGGGTTTTGGGGGTTTATGTTGATCAGCATCTCGTTCGCCGCAGGCCTGGGCCGCCATCCGTCCTTCAAACAGACCCCACCATAAATACGGGTAAAAATCCAGTTTAGCACCAAACCATCAAAAGTCAAACCCAAACGGGCCCAACCGGCTGGAATCATTTCATCTTCACGGGTTGCGCCGCCGCCGCGGCGCGGCGCAAATAAGCATTGCCAAAAGAGGGCCCTTCTGTTATTCCCAGGTCACCTTTTGGCGACTTCGCAAGACACCCGATGACGATTCCGTCGACGCACTGACCCGGATCCACGAGGAGGACCCCCCGATGCCCAACCCGCTGTTCGAGGAAGCCTATTCGTTCGACGACCTGCTGCTGATGCCCTGCTACTCCGATGTCCTGCCCAAGGA
>JALOOU010000137.1 GCA_025454255.1 Desulfobacterales bacterium
GGGGATGCGGCCGGCCTGCCCGACCGGCGCGACCGCGACCTTTTCAATGCCCTGGTGTTCGGCGTGCTGAGGTGGCGCGGCCGCCTGGATTTCATCCTGTCCCGCTTTTCGAAGATGCCCTCTGCCAAGATCGAGCCGCAGGTCATGAACATCCTGCGGGTCGCCCTTTTTCAGCTGGCCTTTCTCACCCGGGTGCCCCCGTCGGCCGCCGTCAACACCGCGGTCGAGATGACCAAGGCCCTGTCGACTCCGCGGGCGGCGGCCTTCGTCAACGCCGTTTTGCGCAAGACCGCGGCCGGGCATGCCCAGGCCCGCCTGCCGGCCTTCGACCAGGCGCCGGTTGCCTCTCTCGCAGCGGAGCACTCCCTGCCCGAGTGGCTGGTCGAGCGCTGGCTCAAGCGCTACGGCCCGGGGGACGCCCGGGCCCTGTGCGGATCGATCAACGACATACCGCCCCTGACCCTGCGCACCAACACGCTCAAGACCACCCGGCCGGAGCTCATGCAGGCGCTCGCGGAAAAGGCCCAAACCGTTGAAGCCGCAGGCATTGCGCCCGAGGCGGTGATCGTTCGCAGCCTGCAAACGAAACTGACCGAGCTGGCTGCGTTTCGGGACGGCTGGTTCCAGGTGCAGGACGAAGCCGCCCAGCTGGTCTCGATCCTGCTCGCCCCCCGGCCCGGAGAGGCCGTGCTCGATCTGTGCGCGGGCCGCGGCGGCAAAACCGGGCACATCGCTCAGCTGATGGGCAACCGGGGAACGATCGTCGCCGCGGACGCCAACGCCGGGCGCCTCGCGCAGCTGAGCGAGGAGATGCGCCGGCTGGGGGCTGCCATCGTCGCAACCGAACAGTGGGATGCGGCCCGCCGGCCGCCCGATGCCTTCTGCGGCCGCTTCGACCGGGTCCTCATCGATGCGCCCTGCTCCGGGCTGGGCACCCTGGGCCGCAACCCGGACATCCGCTGGAGCTCATCCAAGGCAGAGCTGAGGGCGCTCGCGGGACTGCAGGCGCGGCTGCTGACGAATGCCGCCGGCTGCGTGAGGCCGGGCGGTCTCATCGTCTATTCCGTGTGCAGCCCGGAGCCGGAGGAGACCGGGGATGTGGTCCGGGTGTTTCTGGCGCAAAACCGGGGCTTCCGCGTCGAGAGCCGGACGACCGACCTGCCCGAGTTCGCCCGGCCGCTGGTCGACTCGAAGGGCTGCTTGCAAACCTATCCGCACCTGCGGTATATGGATGGCTTCTTCGCAGCTCGCTTGAGAAAGCCAAGGACATGATGAAGAAGATCACTATAAACATTTTAACTAATTGATTGTGAACGAAAAGATCTGAGACGCGAATGAAACTGATCGCCCCATCGATTCTTTCAGCGGATTTCACCCGCCTGGGCGAGGAGCTCCGGGCCATCGAGGCTGCCGGCGCCGACTGGATCCATGCCGACGTGATGGACGGGCGCTTCGTGCCCAACATCACCTTCGGGCCGATGGTCGTGGAAGCCGTTCGGAGGGTCACCGCCCTGCCGATCGACGTCCACCTGATGATCGCCGCACCCGAACGGTATATCGCCGACTTCGCGCGGGCCGGGGCATCCACGATCTGCGTGCATGTCGAGGCCTGCATTCACCTCAACCGCACGGTCCAGCTCATCCGCGATGCGGGGGTCCGGCCCGGGGTCGTGCTGAACCCGGCAACCCCGGTCGAGTCCCTGCGGTGGGTCTTAGAGTATCTCGATTTCGTGCTGGTCATGAGCGTGAACCCCGGCTTCGGCGGCCAGGCCTTCATCCCCAACAGCATCGCCAGGATCGCCGCGGTGCGCCGCATGATATCGGAGCAGGGCCTCAGCACCCTGATCGAGGTCGACGGCGGGGTGGGCGCGCAGAACATCGGTGAGATCTCCGCGGCCGGGGCCGATGTGTTCGTGGCCGGATCGGCGATTTTCAAGAGCCCGGACTACCGGCGCACGATCGAGGACCTGCGCCGTCTCGCCGGCGGATGAGGAGAGCCCCAATGAGCCATTCGACCGCGCCCCCCCGCAAGATCCTTGTCGTTCACGGCCCCAACCTCAACCTGCTGGGCCGCCGCGAGCCCGAGATCTACGGCCGCACGACGCTGGAGCAGATCAACCGGGGACTGGTGGAGCACGGCGCGCGGCTGGGCATTGCCGTCGAGGCCTTCCAGTCCAACCACGAGGGGCAGATCGTCGACAGGATCCAGCAGGCGGCGGGAGGCTGCGACGGGCTGATCATCAACGCCGCAGCCTACACGCACACCTCCATCGCCATCCGGGACGCCCTGGCCATGCTGGAGGTGCCGGTGATCGAGGTGCACCTCTCGAACATCCACAAGCGCGAGGAGTTCCGGCAGGCCTCGCTCATGGCGGCAGTGGTCACCGGGCAGATCGTCGGGCTCGGGGCCTCGGGCTACCGCCTGGCCCTGCAGGCCATCGCGGAGATGCTGCCGGCCCCGATGGCCGTTGCCTGATTCGCTCACTGATGTGAAGTGCAACTGAAGTGGGCCTGCCGTTTCAACGCGCTGATCGCGGCAGGCTGCCGCTCCCCCAAAAAGCGATAGAGAATGACCCCGGCGGCCCGATTTTTTCGATTCTGCCTGCCCTGCATCGGCTTGGCCTGGGCGTTTGCGATGGGCCTCGTGCCGCCCGGCTGGCCGGCGGAGGGCATGAGCGACTCGGAGAAGCGCGCCAGAATCGAGGCGATGTACCGCGGCTACAAGCGGGAATTCGCGGAGGTCGAGGAGATCGAGCCCGCCGCGGCGATGCAGCTATTGCAGGAGGGGAGAGCGCTTTTCATCGATGTACGCGAGGAGCGGGAGCAGAGGGTTTCCATGCTGCCCGGCGCCGTCACCGAAAGGCAGCTCACCAAGGAGCCCGCCGCATACGCCGGCCGCACCCTCATCGGCTACTGCACCATCAGCTACCGCAGCGGCAAGCTCGCGGCCAGGCTCAGAAAAGAGGGCATCCCCATGCTGAACCTGCGCGGCGGCCTGCTGGCCTGGGTGCATGCGGGCGGCAAGGTATACGATGCAAACGGTGAAACCCGGCGCATCCACGTCTACGGCCGCAAGTGGAACCTCGCGCCGAACGGCTACGACGCCGTGTGGTGAATCGGCGCTGCCGTCGGAGCGCCGCAACGAACCCTATCCGCTCCGCCCGTAGTATTTCCCGTAGTAATCCCGATCGAACTGCCGGCTGCGGCCCAGCCGCCGATCCACCAGAAACCGCAGAAATAAGGCCGTGATCCGCACCGCCCGCGAAAGCGATGTGCCGGCCGGCCAGCGCCGGCCGGAGACGCGCACCCCCCGGCCAAGGCGAAGCAGCCGGCCGGCGGACTTGAGTCTCAGCGACAGCTCCACATCCTCCATGAGCATCAGGTCCGGAAACCCGCCCACGGCTTCGAGGGCCGGCTTCCGGCAAAACTGGGCCTGGTCGCCGAAGCCGATCCCGGTGGCGGCGGCCTTGAGGTTGTTCAACCCGGCAATGATCCGGGTGGCCGGGCGGCGCTCGTCGAAGACCATCCCGAAACAGCCGCCGGCAGCCGCCGGCTCTGCAGCAAGCGCCTGCATGAGCCGCTCGGCGGCCCCCGGCAGAAGGACGCTGTCCGCGTGCAGCACCAGGATCACATCGCCCTGGGCGATGCGGGCGGCCGCCCGGATCTGGATCCCCCTACCCCGCTCGCACTGAACCACGGCCGCCCCGGCGGCGCGGGCCACCGCGGCGGTGGAGTCGGTGGAGCCCCCGTCGGCGACGATGACCTCCCGGACCGGCCCGCCGACCGCGACCGAAGAGAGGCAGGCGCCGATGCGCCCGGCCTCGTTAAAAGCCGGGATGATGACCGATATCGAGTTGGGAGCGTCATAGCGGCGGCCGGATGCGAGCCGGGTGTTGCGCCGCAGCCCCAGCAGGAGCAGCCCATAGAAGGGAACGTAGGCGGCCGCCTTGAGCCAGCCGATCTCGTAGAACGCCCCGCTGGTCAGCTCGGCGGCCATCGCCGGGAAGCTGAAGAGCATCGCCGCCTGCAGATAGACCCAGGCGCCGGAGGGGAAAAAACAGAGGAAGGGCGCCACCAGGACCAGATACCACGGATGCAGGGTGGGCAGGAAGAGCAGCAGGCAGCCGACCGTCAGATAGACCCCGCGCAGCGGGTCGTCCTCCGTCAGGAACACCCAGGCCAGGCAGACGAAAAGCAGCGCCAGGAGCGCCGGCAGCCAGAACGGCCCCAGCGCAAGGCGCAGGATGTGCGCAATCGAGTCGTTGTAGTGCATGGCGGAGCCGAAAAAGCCCAGTGCGCTGAACACGCCCCCGCCGGCCGAAATAAACGGCAGGTAGAGGAGCAGAGGCAACATGACCGCCAGATTCTTCCAGCGCTGCTCGGGTTTCAGCAGAACCGGCGCGGCGGCGATGGAGATATATTTTGCCATGACCGCCAGCCCCAGCGAGAGGCTTGCGGCGACGGCTCGGCGCTGATCGAAGAGCAGACAGGCCAAGCACAGGAAAAATGCCTGGACGACGTCCAGGTGCCCCTGGCCGGCGACGAAGACGATGACCAGGGGGTTGGCGGCATAGAACAAGAGCCGCGAGGCCGGAAGCCCGCGGCTCGCCAGCAGGCGCATCAGCACCGCCATCACCCCGAGGTCGAAGAGCACGAAGACCGCCTTGAAGAAAAAGACGCTGGGGCTGAGCCAAGCCATCAGGCGGAAGAGCAGCAGGGCCGCCGGGGGGTAGACCGCCGTCAGCCAGGGGTGGGCGATGCCCGCGCGGACGGCGCCGAGCCCGGCCTGCGCGAGATGATCCAGCGAGGGGCTGTCCGGAGGCACAAGATAGGGGTTCATGCCGTGGTTCTGGACATGGCCCTCCCAGATGTAGCGGAAGATGTCGTTACCGGGGGGATAAGCAACAAAGAGAAGCCGCGCGGCGACCCCCAGCGCGGCCACTAAAAACCAGGCATGCCGAGGTTTGAGCGTTTGCGGAAACCGGCGGACCAGCAAAAGGAGCAGGACGAACCCGAGCGCATAGAGGAGCATGGCGGCCGGCAGGCGGCTGCCCAGCGGCCCGATGGCCGCGAGCGCCGCCATGTCGATGAGCCAGAGCCCGCATAGGATGGAAAAAAATTTCACGAGACGGCGCGCCGAAACGGGGTTGGGATTGCCGCGGGAACATTATCAGAGGAAGCGCCGCTTTGGCAAAACCGCGCTCGCATCGCGGCTGGAAGCCGCTCCCACAAAAAAGGCACACTGGGATGGATCGCCAAGAGGACCAAGCTCCCCGCTGAGGCGGTGCAGGCACGTAAAGCGAGTTTAGCGCAACGAGGCGCATCCCGCCATGGCGGGACCGCAGCGGCGGCGAAGCCAAGCGCAACGCCGAAATCGGGGCTCCTGCCGATCCATCGCAAGGTGGTTTCAAAGCCCTGGATCATGCCCAAGGGCAAGGCGTCCTGCGGCTTGATACTCCATACCAATACGCTGCCCAACTCGCACTGGGATGAATTGGCAGGAGGCCCAAGTTCAAGGCGCACGAGTTTCGCGGAACGAGGCGTACTCCGGTACGCCGCAGTGACGGCGAAACGAAGCGCAACGCCGAAATTGGGTCTCCTACCAATTCATCAGTCGTAGTATTCAAGACCGAGATGGGTGATCAGCTCCTCGCCCTGGATGTGCCTGAGGGTGTTCTTGAGCTTCTTCAGCTGGATGAAAAGATCGTGCTCCGGGTAGAGCCCCTCGGCCACCATGGGGCTCTTGAAGTAGAACGAGAGCCACTCCTGGATGCCGCTCATCCCGCAGCGGGCGGCGAAGTCCAAAAACAGGGCGAGGTCCAGCACGATGGGCGCCGCGAGGATGCTGTCGCGGCAGAGGAAATCGATCTTGATCTCCATGGGGTAGCCGAGCCAGCCGAAGATGTCGATGTTGTCCCAGCCCTCCTTGTTGTCGCCCCGGGGCGGGTAG
>JALOOU010000191.1 GCA_025454255.1 Desulfobacterales bacterium
GCATTGAGAAAGGCCTCGTATTGGTTGTAGGGGTTGTCGCTGCCGTCGACGCGGGTCAGCCCCTTTTCGCTGAGCCGCTGGCGGAAGGCGTCCCCTTGCCCGGCGGCCGATGGGAACTGCTCCCCGCGGGTCGAGAAATAGCGCCCGAAGAACTCCTCGATCCGCGCCGTCGCAACCAGGAGCTCCTTGTTTTCGGTGAGGGCGGTGCGCACCAGGCCGTTCAAAGCCGGGTCCTTGAACTGCTCCCACCAGGCCGTGTCGGCGACCTCGAACACCTCCTTCTCTTCGAACCGCCAGGCGGCGGGCGCATCGACGGCCGGGCGCCGGTAGTCCGGGCCTACGGTGACGCAGCCCGCCAGCAGCACCGCGAGAATTGCAGCCAGGATGCGTTTAGGCATGCTCCCCTCCCTTTGCCGTCTCCGGCCGGGGATCGGCGACCGGATGGCGCCCTTCGGCCGGCCCCTTGCGGTGGCTCAGTTTCTCCACCACGAAGAAGGTCATCGGTATCAAAAATATGGCAATGAAGCTCGCCGCCAGCATGCCGCCGATCACCCCCGTGCCCATCACCTGGCGCGCGACCGCGCCCGAGCCGGAGGCGATGGCGAGCGGCACGCAGCCCAGGATGAAGGCGAAGCTCGTCATCAGGATCGGCCTCAGGCGCAGCCGCGCCCCTTCCAGAGCCGCATCCGTGATCGATTTGCCTTTTTCGAGCTCCACCTTGGCGAACTCGACGATGAGGATCGCGTTCTTGGCCGCCAGCCCGATCAGCATGATCAGTCCGATCTGGGCGTAGAGGTTGAACTCCATGCTGCGCAGAAAGATACCGGCAAAGGCCCCGAGCACGGCGACCGGGGTGCCCAGGAGAACGCTGAAGGGCAGCGACCAGCTCTCGTACTGGGCCGCGAGGATCAGGAAGACGAAGAGCATGGAAAGCCCGAAGATCACCGAGACCGGCACCCCCTCCGTGGCCTTTTTCTCCTGGAAGCTCATGCCGAGGTAGCCGTAGCCCATCTCGCGCGGCATGCTCTGTGCGAACACCTCCTCCAGCGCACCCATGGCCTGGGTGGAGCTGAACCCGGGCGCGGCGGCGACGTTCAGCTGGGCGGAGCGGTAGAGGTTGTAGCGCATCGTGAACTCGGGCCCCGAGCGCTGCTCGATCGCGGTCAAGGCGGAGAGCGGCACCGCGTCCCCGGCGGCGTTGCGCACATAGAACTGCCCCAGCTGCTCGGCGCGGGTGCGGTACTCCCCCTCGGCCTGGACATAGACCTGCCACTGGCGGCCGAAGCGGTTGAAGTAGTTGACGAAATAGCCGCCCATGAAGGCCTGAGATCGACCCCCTGCTTGAGCACCTTGTCGCGGTCGACGTCGACGAAGATCTGCGGCACCGTGGGCAGGAAGGTGGTGGTGACGCGCGCGATCTCGGGCCGTTCGCGGGCAGCGGCCATGAAGCGCTGGGTGTTCTCCCACAGGAAGGGGATGTCCCTGCCCGAGCGGTCCTGCAGGATGAAGGTCACTCCGCCCGCGGTGCCGATGCCCGGGATGGCCGGGGGCGAGAAGGCGAAGGCGACCCCCTGCGGGATCTGGCTCATGCGCCGGTTGAGGTTCGCCATGATCGCCGCGTATTTCTCCTCGGGCGCCTTGCGCTCGTGCCAGGGTTTGAGGGTGACGAAGAAAAAGCCGCTGTAGGTGTTGGTCACCCCGGAGAGCATGCTGTAGCCGACGACCGTCGTGCAGTACTGGACGCCGGGGGTCTCCATGATGATCCGCTCGAGCTCACGGGCGGCGAGATCGGTGCGCTGCAGGGAGGCGGCCTCGGGCAGCTGGACCCCGGCGTAGAGATAGCCCTGGTCCTCCTCGGGCAGAAACCCGCTCGGCACCCGTTTGCCGACCACGCCGATCGCTCCGGTCATGATGAGGAGCAGGAGCAGGCTGATGACGAACTTGCGGATGAACCAGCCGCAGAGCTTCACATAGCCGTTGGTGGCCCGGCCGAAGAGGGTGTTGAAACCGCGGTAGAAGGCCCCCAGCGGCCCGCGGGTTTTTTTCTTGGGCTTTAGGATCAGGGAAGAGAGCGCGGGGCTCAGCGTCAGGGCGTTGAAAGCCGAGATGATGACCGAGATGGCGATCGTGACCGCGAACTGCTGGTAGAGCTTGCCGGTGATCCCGGGGATGAAGATGGTGGGCAGGAAGACCGCCGAAAGAACGAGCGCAATGGCCACCACCGGCCCGGAGACCTCCTCCATGGCCTTGAGCGTCGCCTCCTTGGGCGAGAGCCCGTGCTCGATGTGGTGCTCCACCGCCTCGACCACCACGATGGCGTCGTCCACCACGAGCCCGATGGCCAACACCAGCCCCATCAGGGCGATCGTGTTGATCGAGAAACCAAGGATGGGGAACATGGCGAAGGTGCCGATCAGCGAGACCGGCACCGCCAGCCCCGGGATCAGGGTGGCGCGCCAGCCCTGGAGGAAGACGAAGACCACGATGATCACAAGAACCAGGGCCTCGAGCAGAGTGTGCAGGATCTCCTCGATCCCGGCGCGCACCGACTGGGTCGTGTCGAGCGGGATGCTGTACTCCAGATCGGGCGGGAAGGTTCGCTTCACCTCCTCCATCAGCTGCACGACCCCGTCAACGGCCGCGATGGCGTTGGAACCGGGCAGCTGATAGAGCGCGAGCACGGCGGAGGGTTTCCCGTTCAACCGGCCGACGATGGAATAGGTCTGGGAGCCGAGCTCGATCCGGCCGACATCCTTCAGGCGCACGAGCGAGCCGTCGGGGTTGGCCCGCACCACGATCTGCTCGAACTCCTCGGGGGTCTCCAGCCGCCCCTGGGCCCGGATGGCGTAGGTGTACTCGATCCCCGGCGGTGCGGGCTCGGCCCCCACCTGCCCGGCCGGGTTGACGGTGTTCTGCTTTTTGATCGCATCCACGATCTCCGGCACGGTGAGGTTGAGCTTGGCCAGCTGGTCGGGCTTCACCCACAGGCGCATG
>JALOOU010000075.1 GCA_025454255.1 Desulfobacterales bacterium
GGCCTTGAAGCGGAACTCGAAGGCGACGCCCCGGAAGACGAGCCCCAGCAGCATGATGATCACCGGGATGTAGAGGGCCGGCATCAGGATCGCGTAGGCCAGCGGAAAGGCGGCGAAGAGCCCGCCGCCGCCCAGCACGAGCCAGGTCTCGTTGCCGTCCCAGAAGGGGGCGATCGAGTTCATCATCCGGTCGCGGCAGCGCTCCGAGGGGGCGAACGGGAAGAGCACCCCCACCCCCAGGTCGAAGCCGTCGAGCAGGATGTAGAGAAAAATGGCCGTGGCGATGAGCAGATACCAGATCAGCGGCAAGTCCAGGAAGTGTTCGAAGCTAAACACGCTGGCCTCCTTTGTCCGAAACCAGTTCGGTGACGATCGGCGGTGTGTGGATGCCGTGGGAGCCGTAGGGGGCCTCCTCGGCCTGCGGGCCCTTGCCGATCAGCTTCAGGATGTAGTAGCTGCCGGCGCCGAAAACGAAGGTGTAGACGACCACGAAGGCGGCGAGCGAGATGGCGATCGGCGTCGCCTGGACCGGGGAGGCGGACTCGGCCGTGCGCAGGACCCCGTAGACCAGGTAGGGCTGGCGGCCGACCTCGGTCACGAACCAGCCGGCCAGCACCGCGATGAAGCCGGCGGGCGTCAGGGCCATGCACCAGTACTGGAACCAGGTGGCGTCGAACAGCCGCTTTCTGAAATAAAGCACGGCGGCCATCACCCCCGTTGCGATCATCAGCATCCCCAGGCCCACCATGATGCGGAAGGTCCAGAAGACCCACGCCACCGGCGGCCGTTCATCGCGCGGCCACTCCTTCAGCCCCTTGACCTCGCCGTCCGGATCGTGGGTGAGGATGAGGCTGGTCAGCTTGGGGATCTCCAGCGTATAGCGGGTGGCCTCCGCCGCCTCGTCCGGCCAGCCGAAGAGCACGAGCGGCACCCCGCGCTGGGTCTGCCAGAGCCCCTCCATGGCCGCGACCTTGGCGGGCTGGTGCTCCAGGGTGTTCAAGCCGTGCAGGTCGCCGAAGAAGAGCTGCATGGGGGCCACGAAAACGGCCATGATCATCGCCATGCCGAACATGACCCGCGCGTGCGGCACGTGGCGCCGCCGAGACAGGTAGTAGGCGCCGATCCCGGCCACCGTGAAGGCGGTGGTCAGATAGGCGGCGGTCACCATGTGCACGAAGCGGTAGGGGAAGGAGGGGTTGAAGACGACCGCGATCCAGTCGGTCGGATGCATCAGCCCGTTCTCGGCCACGCGGAACCCGGCCGGGGTCTGCATCCAGCTGTTGGCCGAGAGGATCCAGAAGGCCGAGATCAGGGTCCCCACGGCGACGATCAGGGTCGATGCGAAGTGCATTTTCGGGCTCACCCGGTTCCAGCCGAAGAGCATGACCCCCAGGAAGGAGGCCTCCAGGAAGAAGGCGGTCAGGACCTCGTAGCCGAGCAGCGGGCCGAGCACGTTGCCGACCCGGTCGGAGAAGACGGACCAGTTGGTGCCGAACTGGAAGGAGAGCACCACCCCGGAGACGACCCCCATGCCGAAGGTGACCGCGAAGATCTTGACCCACATGCGGTAGACCTCGGCGTAAATGGGGTTGCCGGTCCTCAGCCAGCGCCACTCGAGCACCGCCAGCCAGCTGGCCAGGCCGATCGTGAAGGCGGGGAAAACGATGTGGAACGACACGGTGAAGGCGAACTGGATGCGTGCCAGGAGCGTGGCGTCTAATGCGTCGATCATACTGGCGGCCTCGCAAGGGGTCCTTGTGGGTTTTGGGTCAGGTCGAACCGACGGCGTGTGAAGTGCTATTTTTCATTCATAGCCGAGCGGTTGTCAAGAGAGATCTTCAGTCGACCCGCACGCGCCGGGTTGTCCTTGACAGCGGCGATTTTTAGGAGGTAAATGCGGCCTCAGGCGGATTGGGCGCCGAGACGAACGTCGCTTCGTCACCACACGTAAAGCGGAGGTGGGCCATGGGAGTGAGGATGTTGCTGTCGCTGTGCTGTGCGTTGCTTTTGTCGGGTCAGCTGCCGGCGGGTGCCGCGGAGTACCCCTCGAAGGTGGTGACCGTCGTCGTGCCCTTCTCCGCCGGAGGGCCATCCGATACGATCGCCCGCCTGCTGGCGCAAACCATGAGCGGCTCGCTCAAGACCCAGCTGATCGTGGAGAACGTCGCGGGGGCCGGTGGAACCATCGGGGCCGCCCGCGTGGCGACATCGCCGCCGGACGGCTACACGCTCTTCGTGCACCACATCGGCCACGCCACCGCCCCGGCCCTCTACCGCAAACTGACCTACCACCCGATCACCGACTTCGAGCCGATCGGGCTGATCAACGACGGCGCGATGACGCTGATCGCGCGGAAGGACTTTCCGGCCAAGAGCCTCAAGGAGCTGATCGCCCACGTCAAGGCGAACAAGGACAAGGTCAACCTGGCCAATGCCGGCGTGGGCTCCGCCTCGCATCTGGCCGGGCTGCTCTTCATGGCCGAGATCGGGACGGACCTCACCACCATTCCCTACAAGGGCACCGGCCCCGCCATGAACGACCTTCTCGGGGGCCAGGTCGACTTCATGATCGACCAGACCACCAACACCACCAGCCACATCAAGGCCGGAAAGGTCCAGGTCTATTCCGTCACCACGCCGCAACGGCTCCCCTCGCTGCCGGAGGTGCCGACGATGGACGAAGCCGGTCTTCCGAACTACCGGATGACCGTCTGGCACGCGCTGTATGCGCCGAAGGGCACGCCGAAGCCGATCATCGACAAGCTCACCGCGGCGCTGCAGGCGGCGTTGAAGGATGCCAACCTGAAGCAGCGCTATGCGGAACTGGGGGCGGAGGCCGTCGCACAGGAGCGTGCCACGCCGGAGGCGCTGCGCGGGCATCTCAAGGCCGAAATCGAGAAATGGGGGCCGATCATCAAGAATGCGGGGGTCTACGCCGACTGACCGGCGCGCGGCGGCCGGCCGTCTACCGGGGCGGCAGAGGGATAGGAGGCGGTGGTGAACCCGATCGCACGCAATCCAAAAGACTTTTTGACCGGATGCATCTATATCCTCGTCGGGGCCGGGGCCCTGATCATCAGCCGGGACTACGATATGGGCACGGCGGTGAAGATGGGCCCGGCCTATTTCCCGACCCTGCTGAGCGGCCTGCTGATCGCCATCGGGATCATCTCCGTGCTGCGCTCCTTCGTGAAGTCGGGGACCCCGATCGGCGTCGTTGCGTGGAAGGGGGTCGTCATGATCCTCGCCGCGACCCTTCTGTTCGGGGCAATCGTGCGCGGCGCCGGCGTGCTGCTGGCGCTGCCGCTGCTGGTGATCCTCAGCGCCGCCGCGAGCGCCCGCTTCAGCTGGAAGACCTCGATCGCAGAGGCGGTCGGGATAACGGTGTTCTGCATCTTCGTGTTCATCGAAGGCCTCGGGGTCCCGCTCCCGATTCTGGGGTCGTGGTTCGGCAACTGACACCTTGCTCTGCGCTGAGGCGTTATGGAACTGATTGCCAACCTGGGCTTGGGCCTGTCGACCTCGCTGACCCCGCTCAACCTGCTCTATTGCCTGGCCGGCGTTTTTCTCGGGACCCTGATCGGCGTGCTGCCCGGACTGGGCCCCACGGCGACCATCGCCATGCTCCTGCCGGTCACCTTCACCCTGCCGCCGGTCTCCGCGCTCATCATGCTCGCGGGCATCTACTACGGCTCCCAGTACGGCGGCTCCACGACCTCCATTCTCGTCAACGTGCCCGGCGAGGCGGCCTCCGTGGTCACCGCCCTGGACGGCTACCAGATGGCCCGCCGGGGCCGCGCGGGCGCGGCGCTGACGACCGCCGCCGTCGGCTCCTTTTTCGCGGGCACCGTCGCAACGGTCATCCTGGCGCTCTTCGCCCCGCCCCTGGCGACGGTCGCGCTCAAGTTCGGCCCGGCGGAGTTTTTCTCCCTCATGGTGCTGGGCCTGCTCGCCTCGATCGTCCTGGCAAGGGGCTCGCTGCTCCACGCCGCCGGCATGGTCGTCCTGGGGCTGCTGCTGGGGCTGGTCGGCACGGATGTCAATTCCGGGATCCAGCGCTTCACGTTCGGGCTGCCGCGGCTGGCGGACGGCATCGGGTTCGTCGTGGTCGCCATGGGGATGTTCGGCCTGGCGGAGATCACCCGCAATCTCGAGAACGAGGAAACCCGTTCGACCGTGGTGGCGAAGGTCTCCAACCTGATGCCGACCCGGGAGGAATGGAAGCGCATGGTCAGCCCCATCCTGCGCGGGACCGCCATCGGTTCGGCGCTCGGCATCCTGCCCGGCAGCGGCTCCATTCTCGGCTCCTTTGCGGCGTATGCCATCGAAAAGAAGGTCTCGAAAAACTCCAAGGAGTTCGGCAAGGGCGCGATCGAGGGGGTCGCCGCCCCGGAGTCGGCCAACAATGCCGGGGCCCAAACCTCGTTCATCCCCATGCTCACCCTCGGGATCCCCTCCAACCCCGTGATGGCGCTCATGATCGGCGCGATGATCATCCAGGGCATCCAGCCCGGGCCGTCGGTGATCACGGAGCAGCCGCAGCTCTTCTGGGGCATCATCGTCTCGATGTGGGTCGGCAACCTTTTTCTCGTCGTCCTGAACCTCCCGATGATCGGGATGTGGGTGCGCCTCGTGAGCGTGCCCTACCAGATGCTCTTTCCCGCGATTCTCGTCTTCTGCGGCATCGGCGTATTCAGCCTGAACAACACCGAATTCGACATCTTCACCATGGCGTTCTTCGGGCTGGTCGGATACCTTTTCGTCAAACTGGACTGCGAGCCGGCGCCCATGCTGCTCGCCTACATCCTCGGCCCGATGATGGAGGAGTACCTGCGCCGGGCCCTGTTGATTTCACGCGGCGACCCGACCGTCTTCTTTACGCGGCCGATCAGCGCCACGCTGCTTGCGCTCGGCGCGCTCGCGGTTGTCGCCGCAAGCCTTCCGGCCTTGCACAAAAAGCGTGAAGAGGCGTTTCGCGAGTGACGCCCGCGGACCCGTTTGCGTCGGTGCCCGGATTTTAGATGGCGCAGCGCGTTGAAGCCGTTTGGGGCCCGCGGCCGGGGCCAAAGATCGTTGGCCGCCGCAGGCCGCGGGCTGCGTGAGCCTCAGCGGCTTCCAGGGGGGGTGCGGCCGGCGTCCATCGTCCGGCCGGCGGCGCCCAGCAGCGCCGCCTTGGGGTTCAGGATCACGTGGACCGGCATCTCCTCCAGCAGCGGGCGCATGCGGCCCTTGCGCCGGAAGGCCTCCAGGAACGGGCCCGCCAGCAGCGCGGGCAGAATGCGGCGCGGGATGCCCCCGCCCAGGTAGACGCCGCCCGTTGCCATGATCTTAAGGGCCAGGTTGCCGGCCTCGGCGCCCAGGATGGCGACGAAGGTCTCCAGCGCCTCCCGGCACAGGCGGCAGGGCCGCTCCTCGTCCAGGGCGGCCGCGACGATGACCGGCATCGGGTCCTCCGCGGCGGCCAGCCGCTCGGCCAGCCACCCCGGCACTTCAAAGCCCTCCCTCGCCTTCAGGAAGTCGAAGATGTTCGGAAACCCCATGCCGGAGCAGACCCGCTCGCAGCTGACGTGCGCGAAGCGCTGCCGCAGATGGGCCAGCAGCCCGGCCTGGCGGGCGTCGGCCGGCGCGAAGCTGGCGTGGCCGCCCTGCGACGGGAAGGCGCGGTAGCCGTCGCCGCACCAGAGCAGATAGGCCTCGCCCAGGCCGGTGCCCGGTGCGATGACGGCGATGGCGCCGCCGGCGGCGGCGCGCCCCGGGCTGAGCGTGTGCAGGTCGTCGTCGGCCAGCAGCGGCACGGCGGCGGCGACGGCCTGAAGGTCGTTGAACAGGCGCACGCAGGGGATCCCCAGCTCCCGGGCCAGCGTCTGCTCCTCCATGACCCAGGGCAGATTGGTGATCGTGGCCCTGCCGCCCGTAACCGGCCCGGCCACGCCGAAGCCCGCGCGGTCCACCTCGAGGTCGATCCCGGACAGGAACTCGCGCACGAGGGCCTCCAGGCTGGGATACCGCCGGCTGGCGAAGCTCGCTTGCGCCAAGGGGGCCCGCACGCCGCGGGCGGAGGAAAAAACGGCCAGATCGGTCTTGGTGCCGCCGATGTCGCCCGCCAGGACCAACGTTGCCGCGGCCTTCGTTCCCTTCGCTTCCATGCGTTTCAACAAATCCGCTTCCCGCCGGCGCCCCTCTTCAGGCGCCGTTCAGACTCCAGTCGTAGTCGAGATATTTCACCCTCAGCGGCCCCCGCACCTGCTCCAGGCGCTGCTTGAGCTCCCCTGCGGCATAGCTGCGGTAGAACCCGGCCGGGTCGTCGTTGAAATCCTCCGCGAACCACTTGAAGATCGAGCTGACCCAGAGCGTCTGCGCCTCCAGGCGGTGGCTGCCGGGGGCGTTGACGAAATCGCGGGTGAGCTTGTCCAGCTGGGAGTCGAGCGCGGCCCCCCGGAAGGGCTCGGCGGCGAGCGGCGGGCAGCTTTTGGCGGCGCAGTTGATGGCGAAGTGGACGCGCGGGTCCCTGAAGCGCGGCCGCAGGATGGCGTGCTCGATGTCGTCCAGGCTCAAGCTTTGGCCGTTGATCGTGGCGATCCGTCTTTTCCAGGGCGACTGGAATATCGACCCCAGCTCCTTGATCGATTTCACGCCCGGGTAGCCCGAGAGGATCAGCTTGATCGTCCAGGCGTTGTAGGCGTTGATGTAGAAGGCGAACTGCTCCGAGCGCTCCAGTGCATCGGGGTCCGTGTTCTCCAGCACCGCCAGGTAGCGGTCCAGTTTCGCTTCGTCGGCCTTGAAGCCGGCGTAGTCCACCACGCCCTCTTTGACGTGGCGTGCCAGCAGCCGCCCCCACAGGGCGTGGTCGACGGTCGCCGCGGCCGCTGCCGCGGCGGGCGCCGCGAGCAGCGCGGCTGCCGCCAGCGCCAGCCAGACGGCCGGCGGTCCTGCTCCCAAGCGTGGCGAGGTCATGGCATTGCTCCCGATTTCGGCAAAATGGGTTTCCGCCCGGGAATATAGGAGAATCGAAGAGGAATACAAGCTGTTTGAATGCTGCCGAGTCGACAGGGCGGCGGCCGGCGGCGGGGGCGGGCGCTCCCGCGGCCGCCGCCGGCCGCACCCTTCGCCCGTCGGGGCGGGCCGCCGCGGCTATCGTTTCGGTTCGTTGCTGAGGAGCCTTCGCAGCAGCGCCAGGGTGGAGCTGTCCGAGCTGACTTTGATGCAGCCGCTGCGCTCCTGCTCCAGGAGCTTTTCCACCGCGAGCGAAAGGCTCATGGCGGCGCTGTTCGCCGCGCCGGTCTGCGCGACGATTTTCCGGACCTCCTGCCGGAGATCGTCGATGAAGCGGGCCAGGCTCTCTTCGAGAGCGCCCGCGGCCGCCGCGCCGTCGCCGTTGCCTCCCGCCGCCGCCGCCGTCGGCCGCACCGGCTCGGGGGCCTCATCCTCGACCGCGCTCACCAGGCCCATCAGGTCCAGCTGCCGGGCCGCCTTGGTCACCACGGCCGCGTCGATGAGCCGCTGCTCCTCGCTGAAGCCGTAGATGAGGGTGCTGTCGCACACCAGGTTGATCAGCCGGGGGATGCCGCGGGTGAGTTTGAAGACCCTCTCCACCGCATCGGCCGTGAAAAGCTCGCTGCTGCCGCCGCTGCGCCGCAGCCGGTAGACGATGTAGGCCCGGGTCTCCTCCAGGCTCAAGGCGTCGATGTGGTAGTTGAGGGCGATCCGCTGCGCGATCTGGATGCAGCGCCGGTCCTTCATCCGGGCGCGCAGCTCGGGCTGGCCCACCAGGATGGTCTGCAGCAGGCTGTAGCTGCCGCGCTGCAGGTTGCTCAGCATGCGGATCTCCTCGAGGGCGTCTATGGGCAGGTTCTGGGCCTCGTCGACGATCAGCAGGCCGCGGCGGTTCTGGGCGGCGAGGCGCTCGAGGTGATCCTGGACGCCCTTGATGAGCGCCGATTTGTCGGCCTGGGCCGGGGCCGGCTGGCCGAACTCCGCCATGATCAGCCGCAGCAGCGGCTCGGCGCCGAGATTCGAGTTGGAGACGGTCGCAGGCTGGATGTGCGCCGGGAGCCGCCCGGAGAGGAAGCGGATCAGCGTGGTCTTGCCCGCGCCGACCTCCCCGGTGATGAGAATGATGGCGCGCCGCTCTTTGATGCCGAGCACCAGCCGGGCGAGGGCCTCCTCGTGCTTGGGGCTCATATAGAGGAAGTTGGGATCCGGCACGATCAGAAAAGGATCCCGTGAAAATCCGTAGAATTCGTTGTACATGATGTGAGCGCCTCGGAGCAGTCCGCTCGCCGCCGCAGCAGGCCGCAGATGGTCGTCGGTTATAGCTAAACATAGCCGCAATCCGCGCGAAAGGCAATGGCTATCGCCGCCGGCGGGCCGCCGGATGCCTCGCGGGCGTGGCGCCGGGGACGCTGGATTGAGAACACAAAAAGATATATGTATGAAAAAAAGTCGCCACAAATTGGTAAATCTTTCGCCCAGATTCGCCGCCCGCCTCCGGGCGGGCTATCTATCGTCCATCAATGGTTTGAAAATACAGGACGGTGGGCGATGCATCGGCGCAGCGATGTCATGGCACGGAAAGTGCTATTAATCCACGTTTGCCGAGAGCTGGCCCGGGCCTGCGGCGCCCTGCCCGCCTGCGTGCGCGCCGGCCTGCGGGGAAATCGCGCGCCGGCGGCGGGCGGCCGGACGCTTTTCGGCGCAGGCAACATGCCGCTTAGATTCCCATCCCCTTCAGGAGACGAACGGATGAATCGTTTCAAACTGACGACCGTGGTGCTTTTGACGGCAGCCCTGGTGCTGGGCGGCTGCTCCTCCAAGGACGACAAGAAGCAGTCCCACCTCGCCAAGGGCAGGCAGTATTTCGAGCGGGGCGAGTTCAAGTCGGCCAGGATCGAGGTGAAGAACGCCCTGCAGATAGACCCCAAATTCGCCCCTGCCCAGCTGCTGCTGGCCGAGACCAGCCTGAAGCTGGGCGATGCGCAGGAGGCGTTTCGCGCCTACTCCGCGGTGGCGGAGCTGGAGCCGGCCAACACCGAGGCCCAGCTCAAGCTGGCCGGCTTCCTGATGCTGGGCCGCAAATTCGACGAATCGCGCCGGAAGGTGGAGGATATCCTCGCCCGGGAGCCGGCCAACATCGAGGCCCTGCTGCTCCTGGCGTCGATCCAGGACCAGGAGCAAAACCTCGCGGCGGCGGCCGATCTCTACCGCCGGGTGATCGGCATCGACAGCCGCGAGGAGCGGGCCTACGTCGGGCTCGCGCGGGTGCTGCTGCGGCAGGGGCAGGCGAGCGAGGCCGAGCGGGCGCTGCTGCAGACGCTGGTCATCGACCCGAAGTCGGTCAAGAACCGCATGGCGGTTTTCGGCTTCTATCTGAGCCAGCGCCGGCTGGACCAGGCCGAGGAGCAGCTCCGGCTGGCGGTCGCCGACCACCCCGGCGATGCGGACCTGCGCATCACGCAGGGCAACTTCCTTTTGAGCCGCCAGCAGCCCGGCCCGGCCGAGGCGGCCTTCCAAAAGGCGGCCGAGCTGGAGCCCCGCAGCGCGAAGCCCCGCATGGTCCTGGCGGGCTTCTACGAGGCCACCGGCCGGGGGGAGAAGGCCCTCGAAATGTACCTCAAGGCCCGCGAGCTGGAGCCTGAAGACCTCAACATCCCCGTCGCCATCGTGCGCCACCATCTCGCGCAGGGCGATGTCGCCGCGGCGGAAAAGGAGAACGCCGCTGTGCTGCAGAAGCGGCCCAAGCATTTCCCGGCGCGGATGATGAGCAGCGAGATTTTGATCGTCAAGCGGGATTTCCCGCCGGCCGTCGAGCTGCTGAGCCAGCTGATCCAGGAGGAGCCCCGGTCGGCCCGCGCCCACTACCTCAAGGGCCTGGCGCACTTCGGGCTGCGGGACTACCGCATGGCCCAGCCCGCCCTGGCGAAGTCGATCGAGCTGGAGGCCGGCAACCTGCGCGCCCACCTGGTGCTGGCCGAAATCCACCTGCAGGAGCGCGACCCCGAGCGGGCCCTGCGGGCGGCGGAGGCGGCGCTGGCGATCGACCCGCACAACTACCAGGCGCGCATGCTGCTCGGCAACATCCACCTCGCCCAGCAGCGGTTCCCCGAGGCGCAGGCGGCCTTCGAGGCCCTGGTCAAGGCCGAACCGGACAACCCCGCCGGGCATTTCCGGATGGGCGCCCTGCACCAGGCCCGCAAGCAGCTCGAGCCGGCCCTGGCGAGCTACCGCCGGGCGCTCGCCATCAACCCGAACCTCCTGGACGTCTTCGCCAGCGTGGTGCAGATCTACGCCGAGCAGCAGAAGTTCGACGAGGCGCTCGCGCTCTGCAGCCGCAAGCTCAAGGAGGTCGAGGCCACTCCGGCCGCGGCCGGGGTGGTGCACAACCTGACCGGGGGGCTGCAGCTCGCCCGCAACGACGCCGCCGCCGCGCAGGCGGCCTTCCTCGCGGCGATCGAGCGCAACCCCAACCTGCTCGCCGCCTACTACGCGCTGGCGGGCATCTACCTGCGCGAGCAGAAGGCCGACAAGGCCGTCGCCCAGTTCCAGCAGCTGCTGAACGTCAACCCCCGGCAGGCGGGGCCGCACATGATGATCGCGGTGATCTACGACTCGCAGAAACGCTTCGACCTCTCCGAGAAGCACTACCGCGCCTGCCTCGAGATCGACCCGGGCTTCGCCCCCGCGGCGAACAACCTGGCCTACATCCTGGCCGAGTCCGACCGCGACCTGAACGAGGCCCTGAAGCTCGCCCAGGACGCCAAGCGCCTCCTGCCCGAGGACCCCAACGTCGCGGACACCCTCGGCTGGGTCTACTACAAGAAGGGGCTCTACGACTCGGCCATCGGCGAGTTCAAGGCCAGCCTCGCGAAGGCGCCCGACAACCCGACGGCGGCCTACCACCTCGGGCTGGCCTACCACAAGAAGAACGAGACCGAGAAGGCCAGGACCGAGCTGAAGCGGGCGCTCGGGCTGAGCGCGTCGTTCGCGGGGGCCGACAACGCCAGAAAGATCTTAGCCGAGCTCAAGTAGCCGCCGGCCGCCGCGGTTGCCTATCCGGGGCGGCGATGGTAAACTTTTACCCGATATGACGCATCCGGCGGCGCCGGGGCGGGCGGATTGCTCCCGCCCCGGCCCCCGCGCCGGCCTGCCGGGCGGCTTTTCCGCCTTAACCAGCGATGGGACAGCATGAACACGCCCGACTCCGCCGCCGACCTCTCCTACCTGCTGGACATGGCGCCGCCTCAGGCCCGCGGCCGGGCCGGCCGCCTGGATGCGCGCTATTTGCTGAACCTGGTGCTGCGCTTCCGCTGGGCGCTGATCGCCCCCTTCTGCCTCGCCATGCTGGCGGGGATCTACCTGGCCGCGACCCTGCCGCGCATCTACCGCTCGGAGTCCACCATCCTGGTCGAGCCCCAGAGCGTGCCGGACAAGTACGTGCACTCCACCGTGCCCATCGAAATCGACGCCCGCATCGCCTCCCTCGCCCAGCAGATCCTGAGCGTGAGCAACCTCATGGACCTGATCGAGCGCTTCAAGCTCTTCGCCGACGGCCCCGACCGCGAGCGCTTCATCGAGGAGAAGGTGGAGAAGATGCGCAACCGCCTGCGGGTGAGGATCGCCGACGAGGAGCTCGGCAAGGGCCGGCGGGCGGGCAACCGCGCGAGCGCCTTCACGATCTCCTACGAGGACTCGGACCCGCGCAAGGTCTTCCAGGTGGTCAACGCCATGGCCACCTTCGTGATCGACCAGAACCTCAAGATGCGCGAGTCCCACGCCTTCGGCACCAGCGAGTTCCTCTCCGCCGAGCTGAAGAAGATGCGCGCGCGGCTCGAGGAGGTCGAGAGGACGCTCGAGGAGTTCCGCCGGGTGAACATGGGGGAGCTGCCGGAGCAGCTGCCGAGCAACCTCGCCATCCTGGAGCGGCTGCAGCAGCAGCTGAGCCAGGGCCACCAGGGGCTGCGCGACGAGAAGAACCGGCTGCTCATCGTCGAGAGCCAGCTCAAGTTCGCCCAGCAGCTCGCGCCGGCCGCCGCGGCCGGCGGCCTCGCCGCGCCGGAGGCGGGCCCCGGAAGCCTGGAGGGGATGCGCCAGCAGCTCGCCCAGCTCCTGGCCAAGTACACCGAGAGCCATCCCGACGTGACCGTGCTGAAAAAGAAGATCGAGGCGCTCGAGAAGGAGACGGCGGAGGGGGGGGGCCCGGCCCCGAGCCCGCCGCCGGCCGCCGCGGGCGGCCGGCCGTACATGGCGGCCGAGCTGCAGGGGCACCAGCAGGCGATCCTGCGCAACATCCAGGCCCTCGAGGGCGAGCTGCTCAAGATCCAGGGCCAGATCGAATACTACCAGCGGCGGGTCGAGAACACCCCCAAGCGCGAGCAGGAGCTGCTGCTGCTCAAGCGCGACTACGACAACATCAAGACCACCTACAGTTCGGTGCTCAACCGCAAGCTCGAGGCGGACATCGCCCTCAACATGGAAAAAACGCAGAAGGGCGAGCAGTTCCGGATCCTCGACCCGCCGCGGGTGGCCGAGAAGCCGATCTCCCCGAACCTCAACCTGATCTTCATGGCCTGCCTCGCCGTCGGCCTGGGGGCGGGCGCGGCGGTCGTCTTCCTGTTCGAATTCTTCGACCACTCGGTGCGCGGGCCCGAGGCGCTCCAGGCGCGGTTCTCCCTGCCGGTGCTCATGGTGATGCCGAACATGGAGCGCCTGCAGCCCCGCCGCCGGGCGCTGGGCTGGCTGAACAACGGCCTGAGCGCCGCCGGTGCGCTGGCGTGCCTGGGCCTTCTGGCCGGGCTGGCGGCCGCGACGCTGCTCGACGCCTCGGTGGCCGAACGCATCAAGGGGCTGCTGAAACTGAGCCTCTGAGAGATCCGGGGCGCCGCCGAACGGCCGCGGAGAGCAAAGGCGCGCGGCCGCGGGTCGGGAAAGGATAGGGACGGGTGACCATGGGTACCGTAGCCAAAGCACTTCGCAAGGCCAAAACCGGCGCCGAGGCGGGCCCGCCGCCGCAGGCGGAGAAGGGCGGCCTCCGGCCGGAACCCGCGCCGCCCGCCCCTGCAGCCCGGAAGGCCGCCCCCGCGCCGCCCGCCCCCGCACCCCGGAAGGCCGCCCCCGCGCCGCCGGCGCCCGCCCCCGCGCCGCCCGCCCCTGCAGGCCGGAAGGCCGCCCCCGCGCCGCCGGCACCCGCCCCCGCGCCGGCCGAGGCGCCCCGGCGCAGCGTCCGGCCGGAGGCCGGCCGGATCCAGCCGGACCTGGTCTCGCTGCTCGAGCCGGAGGGGCCGGAGGCGGAGCTCTTCCGGGTCCTGCGCACGCGGATCCTCTTCCCGCCGGGCGGCAAGCGCCCGCCGCGCACGATTCTGGTCACCAGCGCCCTCGCCGAGGAGGGCAAGTCCTTCATGGCGGCGAACCTCGCGGTCAACATCGCCCAGAACGTGGACGAGCACGTGCTGCTGGTGGACTGCGACCTGCGCAAGCCCACCATCTGCGCCAAGTTCGGCTTCGGCCGGGTCAAGGGGCTGAGCGAGTACCTGTCGAACGGCACCGAGCTCGCGCCCCTGCTTCTCAAGGCGGGGGTGGAGAAGCTCACCCTCCTGCCCTCGGGGACGCCGCCGTCCAACCCCTCCGAGCTCATCAGCTCGGCCAAGATGGCGGCCCTGATCCAGGAGCTCAGGGCGCGCTACGAGGACCGCTACATCATCCTCGACTCCCCCCCCCCGATGATGGCCCCCGAAACCAGCGCCATCGCCCAGTGGGCGGACGGCATCCTGGTGGTGGTGAAGTACGGGACCTCCATGGAGCTGATCGAGGAGCTCCTGACCCACCTGGACCGCGACAAGCTCATCGGCGCGGTCATCAACAAGTTCGACCAGCGCGAATTCCGCCGCTACGCGTACCGCAAATACTACCACTACGGCAAATACGATCGTGCCTGATCCGCCCCGGGAGGCGCAGAGCTCCAGCGGCGGGGATAATAGAGAGTGTCCAGCGTGCCTAACGTGCACTGACGTGTCTGAAATCGAATGAATGGACCAACGCTGTGCGGGAAAACAAGGGCATGGGGCGCAATGCGGCGGGCAAATCCGGATTTTGCGGGAGCGGCTTCCAGCCGCGGTTCGATCGCGGCTCCCCCCCGGCGGGTCCCCCACAGGGTGGGGGCCAAGTTTCGCGAAAGGGGCCTGCGCTTGCCTTTTGAACGTTTTTCCCGCGAGGCGTGGACCTTGTTTTTCGTGCGCCCTGCGCCGTGCGCCGTCTCTTTTCCAGCTTCAGGCACGTTGCGGACGTCAGCGCACTTTATGAACCACCGTACAGGCTAGGCGCATCCGATGCTCCGGCTCTTCCGCCAATACTACCCGATCCGCAACATCTTCTTCTTTCTGGGGGAGGGGGTGTTCATCTACGCCTCGGTCTGGGCGGCGGCCATGATCACCAAGGGCCCGGCCGCCCTCCTGGCGGAGCCCTTCTTCTACGCCCGGCTTTTTTTGATCACCGTCGTCTGCCAGGTCTGCCTCTACTACAACGAGCTCTACGACCTGACCGTCGCGGGCGGCCCAAAGGAGCTGGGCGTGCGGCTGGTGCAGTCGCTGGGGGCGGCGGGCATTTTCCTGGCGCTGATCTATCTCGCCTTCCCCGCGGCGGTCATCGGCTCGGTCGTCTTCATGGCGGGCACGGGGATCGTCGTCGTCCTGGTCGCCTGCTGGCGCTTCGGCTACTCGCTGGTGCTCAGCCGCGGCCTCTTCAACCAGCGCATCATCCTGCTCGGCTCGGGGGAGCTGGTCGGCCGGATCCGGGCGGAGATCGATGCGCGCAGGGACTGCGGCTACACGGTGGCCATGGAGGTGCCCGAGTCCGTCGAGTTCCTGGGGCCTGAGCGCCCGGCGGAGCTCTCGCTCATCTGCCGCCACAAGTTCGAGGGGCTCTGCGAGATGAGCCGGGGGCTGGGGATCGAGAAGATCGTGGTCGGCTTCCGCGAGAAGCGCAGCGCCCTGCCGATGCAGGAGCTGCTGCGCTGCCGCGTGGACGGCATAGAGGTCATCGAGGGCAACAGCTTCTACGAGATGCTGACGGGCAAGCTGCTGGTCGAGTCCATCAACCCGAGCTGGCTCATCTTCTCCGAGGGGTTCCAGAAGTCGTGGATGCGGCGCAGCCTCAAGCGCAGCATCGACCTCTCTCTGGCGGCCGTGCTGCTGGTCCTGCTCCTGCCGCTCTTCCTGCTGGCGGCCGCCGCCGTCCGGCTCGATTCCCCGGGCCCGGTCTTCTACTCCCAGCAGCGGGTGGGCGAGCGCCGGCGGATCTACCGCATGCACAAGTTCCGCTCCATGGTCCAGGATGCCGAGAAGCTGAGCGGGCCGATCTGGGCCGACCCCGACGACCCGCGCACCACCCGCGTGGGCAGGTTTTTGCGCCGCTTCCGGGTCGACGAGCTGCCCCAGCTGTGGAACGTGCTCAAGGGTGAGATGAGCTTCGTGGGCCCGCGCCCCGAGCGCGAGGCCTTCGTGCAGGAGCTGGAGCGGCTGGTCCCCTTCTACCGCGAGCGCTTCTCGGTCAAGCCCGGCATCACCGGCTGGGCCCAGGTGAACTACGGCTACGGCGCCTCGGTGCGGGACGCGGTCGAAAAGCTCAACTACGACCTCTTCTACATCAAGAACATGACCCTGCTGATGGATCTTCTGGTCATGCTGCGGACGATCAAGATCCTGATCTTCGGCTACGGGGTGAGATGAGGGGTGGAGCGGGAAGGGCCTGAGGTGCGCTAAGGTCCGTAGAGTTGACAGAGTTTGCGAGGGGCAGGCAGGCGGTTTCACGACCCGGGTCGCGGCCGCGGGCTGCGAATCGAAACGAATCTACAGTTTATTAAGTTGGTTAGACAGAATGCCCTCATGTAATTTAGAGGGCGGAGCTGTCTTCATAAACTTCAGGCAGTTCGAGCACCACAGGCACCTTATGAACTTTACGGACTCTCAGGCGCTTCCCCCATGACCCTCTCCACCCGCCGCATCGTCGTCGTCCTTGCGCTCTTCGCCGCCACCTTCGCCGCGCTGCAGCTATCGCAGGTCGTCCGGGAGACCCCCATCAAGCAGCCGCTCAGCGGGTTCCCGGCGGAGATCGGCGAGTGGCGCTTCGCCCGCAAGAGCTTCTTCGCGGCCCCGGTGATCGACATGCTGGGGGTCGCGGACTACATCAGCTACGACTACGTCGACGGAAGCGGAGGGGGCGTCCTCAACCTCTACATCAGCTACTTCACGGCCGTCGGGGTCACCGGCGGCTACCACTCGCCGCAGAACTGCCTGCCCGGGGGCGGCTGGAACATCGCCAAGGTCGAGGACGTCGATCTGCCCAACGGCGCCGGGCGGATCAAGAAGGTCGTGGTGCAGAAGGGCGGTGAGCTGCAGGTGGTGCTCTACTGGTTCCAGAACCGCGGCCGGATCATCGCCTCCGAGTACTGGGAGAAGGTCTACCTGGTGCTCGACGCCGTCTTCAAGCAGCGCCGCGACGGCTCCTTCATCCGCATCATCGGCGAGCCGCCCAAGGGCGCGGACCCCGCGAGATTCGCGCAGCAGATGATCGACTTCGCCGCAAAGGTCACCGCCACCGCCGCCGATTTCATACCGGGGGCTTGAGCAGAAAGTGCCTGACGTGCGCTAACGTGCCATGGGCATACGGGTTAAAAAACAGAATATTAGACAGGAGTTACAGGATGGTTGTGGCCGCCCAGGCGCCCGCAAGGCTCCAAGGCTGGGCCATCCGCTGCACCGAGCACTCACTCTTCCAGTTCGATTGGCAGCTTTTCATGGAGTTTGAAGGGATAACGCACAAGATCATCGGAGCGGCTTATAAGGTTTTCAACGCGCTTGGCTTCGGCTACCTTGAGAGCGTTTATCAAAAGGCCCTGATGATCGAGTTGGCCAAGGAGGGGCTCAAGGCTGAAGATCAAAAGCCACTGAAGGTGTATTATGATGGCGAGTCGGTCGGCGAGTTCTTTGTGGACCTGTTCGTCGAGGAAACCGTCATAGTGGAACTAAAGTCCGTTCAGCACTTGGCCAAGGAGCATGAGGTACAGCTGGTCAATTACCTTTCAGGTTTGAAAAGGGATATCGGATTGTTGATCAACTTCGGTCCTACAGGTGTCAAGATCAAACGAAAATACCGTAACCTAAAAAAGAATGACCCACAAGAGCAGCAATTATCGAAACAACTCAGGTAAACTTGGCTAATAAATTTTCGCCGCAGGCGCTGAGGTTTTTCCGCACCCATCCGGGGAGCGGAAACAAATCCTAATAATCCTTTAGATCCTGTCCAATTCAAGAAATCAAAATCGAAT
>JALOOU010000138.1 GCA_025454255.1 Desulfobacterales bacterium
GGCCCCCGAGCACACGCACGAGTACTTCCAATCCCTTCAGGGCCAGGGGGAATCCCACGGGCTGGTCACCTACCCCAAGGCCCTGCACTACAAGAAGGGTCAAAAGCCGTTTTACGTCAACCTCCACGCCTCCAACACCACCTACAAGGGCCAGCCGGCGATCGTGCTGGCCTCCACCGACATCACCGAGATGGTCGAGAAAGACGCCCAGCTGATCCAGGCGAACAAAATGAAGTCGCTGGGGGAGATGTCCGCCGGCATCGCTCACGAGCTGAACCAGCCGTTGAACGCCATCAAGATGGGCAGCGATTTTTTGGCCATGATGGTCGAGCAGGAGCGCAAGATCCCTCCCTCCGACCTGCACCAGGTGGTCGGCGAGATGAGCACCCAAGTCGACCGGGCCGCCGAGATCATCAACACCCTGCGCGCCTTCGGGCGCAAGGCCGAACTCGTCGCGGAGCGGGTGGACATCAACAAGCCAATCCAGGCGGTTTACACGCTGGTGGCACGGCAGTTCGAGCTGGACAATGTTCACCTGGAACTCGATCTCGACCGGGCGATCCGCCCGATCATGGCCCACGACAACCGGCTGCAGCAGGTTTTTTTCAACCTGGTCGCCAATGCCCGGGATGCGATCAGCGAAAAAAATCAGCGGCTGTCCGACCGGCCGGCCGGCACGATCCGCATCCGCACCCATCAGGAAGGCAGCCGGGTGGTGGCCGTGGTCGAAGACGACGGGATCGGCATCCGCGACGCGGTCCGGGACAAGATCTTCGAGCCGTTTTTCAGCACCAAGGAGAGCAGCATCGACATGGGGCTGGGGCTCGCCATCACCTACGGGATCGTCAAGGACTACGGCGGCGACATTCAACTGGCCAGCCAGGAGGGGATCGGGACGGCGTTCACGCTGAGCTTCGCCGCCGCATGAGCGACCCCGGTCGCCGGGCCATGCCAGAGAAGAGGTTGGACAATGGAGAAGATCCTGGTTATCGACGACGAGAAGCCCACCTTGACCATGTTTCGACTGATGCTCTCGGCCTACGGCCACGAGGTGCTGACGGCCGAAAACGGGCAACAGGGCCTGGACATCTTCGGCCGCGAGCGCCCCAGCATCGTTTTGACCGACATCAAGATGCCCGGCATGAACGGAATCGAGGTGCTCAAACAGGTCAAGGCGATCGACCCGGCCGCCGAGGTCATCGTCATTACCGGGCACGGCGACATGGACCTCGCCATCCAGGCGCTCAACCTAGATGCCACCGATTTCATCAACAAGCCCATCCAGCGCCACCTGCTCGAGCAGGCGCTCAAGCGCGCCCAGGAGCGCAGGCGCATGGCCGGCGAACAGGCGGCGGACATGGTTCTCCAGCCGACCGAAGCGGCGGCCGTGATCACGATCCAAGGCAGCCTGACCGCCGCATCCGAGTCCCGGCTTCAAGCCCTCTACCAGGAGGCGCTGGCCCTCAACCAACCGCGAATCGTGCTGCACTTCCAGGAGAATGCCTCCATCAACGGCGCCGGGATCGCGCTCGTGACCCAGCTTCTTCTGGAGAGCCAGAAACAAGGCCGCCAGGTCGTGGTGGCGGAGCTGTCCGAAAACCTGCGCAAGGTCTTCGATATCGTGGGGCTCTCCAAGATCGTGCCGGTCGTGGACTCATTGGAAAAGGCGCTGGCATGAGCCGTCAACGGCGACCTGACAACGCATGCTCCGGCCCGACCCAATGGCACCGAAAGGCTTGAGGAGGAAGTTATGAACCGCTTTCACGTTGCGCTGAGGGCTGTGCTGGCAGCCGCCGTTCTATGGACCGGCCTGGGTGCCGGACCGGCGTGGTGTGCCGGCCTGCCCAAAAAAGGCGACACCCTTCCGGCCTTCGATCTCCCGGCGCCGGTCGCGGACAAAGCGCGGGAATACCTTGATATCCGCCAGGAGCGGTTTCGGCTGGCGCAGATTCCCTGCCGCCTGTTGCTGCTCGAGGTCATCGGCGTCTACTGCCCGCAGTGCTACCAGCAGGCCCCCCTGTTCAACACCCTTTTCAACCGGATCGAGACCGGCAAACTCAAGGGCCAGGTGAAAATGCTGGCCCTGGCGGCGGGGGGAAATGAAACCGAGATCGCATACCTCTACGAGCAGGTCCGCTACAGTTTCCCGATTGTCGCCGACCCGAAGTTCGCGGTCCACAAACTGCTCGGCGAGCCCCGCACCCCGTTCACCCTGCTCGTCGACCCCGGCGGCAAGGTGCTCTACACCCACATGGGGGTCATCGAGAACATCGACGCCTTCCTCAAGCTGATCAACGAGCTGGTGCGCTGACCATGGCCCCTGCGGATGCGTCGTTGATGGATGCCGTAGAGAAAGCCTCCCGGGCCCAAGCCGAGCTCGAACGGCGGGTGTTTCAACTGAAGTCCCTGCACAAGGCCGCCTCCGAGCTTTCACGTCTCGCCCAACCCCGCCGGATCATGGAGACCTTTCTGCTGACCGCCCTGGGCCTTTTCGGGGCGACGCGCGGGCTGGCCCTGCTCGTGAACACCCAAACCCGCCGGGGGCACCTCGCCCACCGGGGGCTCTGCCTGCCGGAAGCCGAGGCCTGCGAGCGCAACCTCACCCGCATCGTCGAGCACTATCTGCCCCGGGAACACCTGCCCCGCCACGCCGAATTCCTGGCCCCCGGGCCGGCGACCGCCCCGGGGCTTCTGCCCGCCGACACCGCGCTCATCCTGGCGCAGCGGGTGGAGGGCGACTATGGCCTGCTCGCGGCCATCGGCCCCCGGCTCTCGGGGGAGGCCTTCACAGAGGCGGATAAAACCGCCCTGCTCAACCTGGCCGAAACGACGGCCAACGCCCTCGCGCAGAACCTCTACCACCATGAGATCGCACAGCTCAGCGCCGGCTTGATGCGCCAGGGCCACGCACTGCAAGAGGCCCAGCGCCAGACCGCCCGGGCGCGCGAGGCGCTGGACCTGCAGCTCTTCCAGCTGCAGACGCTCTATGAGTTCACGCGCGAAGTGAGCCCGCTCGTTTCGACCGAAAAGCTTATTGAGGTTTTGCTGCTCTCCCTGATGGGCACCTTCGGTGCGGGCTGCGGGGGCATCCTGCTCTGCGACCGCAGCAGTGCAAGCGTGCGTTGGGTTTCCCGCGGAGTATCCGAGCCCCGGCAATGGACGCTTGCGCAGGCGGAAGCGCTTCTCTACCGGGGCTTCCAGGCGGCCGAGGAGCGGCGCCTGGCGCCGATGTCGATCACCTTCATCAAGGACCCGCCGGCCTGCCTGCCGGAATCTGAAACAGGATTTTCCGCGTGCACCGCCGCGCTCTTCACGGTGGACGACACGCTGCTCGGCATGGTCGCCCTGGGCCCGCTGCTCCACCAAGCAGAACTGCCGCCCGAATCGCGGGAGCTTCTCACGGGGCTTACCGCCAACTGGATGGCGTTTCTGAAGAACGCCCGGGCATTCGAAACCATCCAGGCGCTCAACGCGGATTTGAACCGCACCAACACGGACCTGCGCCGCACCATCGCCGAGCTCACCGAGGCCCGCGATCAGATCCGGCTGCTGGAGGTGGCCAAAAACCGCCTGAGACAGCTCATCCGGGGCGAGCTCGAGCGGGCGGGGCGCTTCCGCCTGGCGGATGTGGTGGTGATGGTGGTTCTCTCCGCCGCCTTGGCCCTGGCGTTCAACTATGCCAGCCCGAACGGCATCCCCGTTTTGCCGGAGGTTGTTTTCCAGGCTCAGCCCCCCCGGGTCGATGCGGCCACGGCCCACCACATGCTCGCCCGCAGCGAGGCCGTGCTCGTGGATGCGCGGCCCTCAGAGCTCTTCCAGCAAAAGCACATCCCCGGGGCCGTCAACATCCCTGCGGCGCTCTTCGATGTGATCTACCCCATGAAGCTGGGCCCGGCGCTGAAACCCGAGCAGGTCGTTCTGATCTACGGCCGCACCCTCAGCAAGCGCTACGACGACGAAGTGGCCCTGCGCCTGCTGCAGCGCCACGACCAGGTCAGAGTCCTGGAGGGCGGCCTGGCGGCCTGGGAAAAAAAGGGGCTGGCGGTGGCGCCATGAGATTCACCGGACGACTGAAGGCCGCAGTGACCCACCCGGTGCTGGGGCTGGTGCTGCGGGTCTACGTCGGGGCGGTGTTCGTCTACGCCAGCATGTACAAAATCAACTACCCCGGAGAGTTCGCCGAAACCATCGCCAGCTACCAGCTGGTGCCCTACTGGATGGTCAACTTCATCGCCCTGGTCATGCCATGGGCGGAACTGGTCACCGGAATCCTGATGATGCTGGGGGTCCGCACCCGGGCCGCGGCGGCGGCGATCGGGGGGATGCTGGCGCTCTTCAGCCTGGCGATCGTGATCACGCTGCTGCGCGGCATCCCCATCGGGTGCGGGTGCTTCACCTCGGTCGAGGACCCCCTGGGGTGGGACACTCTCGTCCGCGACCTTATGTGGCTGGCCATGACGATCCACGTCTACCGTTTTCCCTCGGCCCTGCAGCTGGAGAGCGGGCTTTTCAAATCCCTGCGGGAGGTGGAGGCATGAAGCGGGTGCGGCTGCTGCCGGCGGTGCTGCTCGTGGTGGGAGTGCTCGGCCTCGCGTGCGAATCCAGGCACCCGTGGGAGGGTCGCTATGCGGGCCGGCACGAGCAGGGCCCTTTCGGAGCGGTGCTGCTGACTTTGGAAGGCGGCGGGAAGGGGCAGTGGAACGCCGGCCAGGAGAGCACGCTGCTGCGCTGGGAGGAGCGCCGCGGCTTGCTCTGGCTGCACCTCAAAAGCGGTGGGGTGATGGTGGCCCGACCCCTGCCCGGCCAGCCTGCGTTGAGCATTGAATTGCCGGGGATCGGAGCGCTTACGCTGCGCAAGGAGCCGTAGCCGATTTGATTCCATGTGAAAAAAATAACTGCCATTCAGTTATTGACATTTTGTAGATTCCATATTAACCAAGTTCCGGGATCCCGCATGCCGCCCGCAGTCTGACGACACTGCTCGACCCCTTTTCCGGGCGTCCACCTCCCTACCGGCAACCTATCCAACCGGACCCGAGCATGCACGCAACGCGCATGATGCCGCTTTCCCCCGGTTCCCTTGAAAGCGAAGGTTTTTTCGGGCAGCCCTATTCCCCAACACCGTACACGAAAGGAGGGGTTCTATGGAACTGACACGCAGGCAGTTTGGCCAGATCACGGGTGCCGCCGCGGCGGGGGTGGCATTCAGCGGCCTGGGGTCGGACCTAAAACCGGTCATGGCCCACGCCCGGGAGCTCAAGACCAAGGCCGCCAAAGAGACGACCACCATCTGCCCGTACTGCGGGGTGGGCTGCGGCGCCATCGTCTCAACGAGCCAGGCGACCGGCCGGGTCATCAACATCGAGGGCGACCCGGACCACGTCATCAACCGCGGGGCCCTGTGCTCCAAGGGCTCATCGCTTTATCAGCTGGCCGAAAACAAGAACCGCCTGACCCGGCCCATGTACCGGGGGCCCGGCGAAAAGCAGTGGAAGCCGGTCTCCTGGGAGTGGGCGTTCGCCACCATCGCCCAGCGGGTCAAGGCCACGCGCGATGCCACCTTCTCCGCCAAGAACGCCAAGGGCGATCTGGTCAACCGCACCGAGGCGATCGCCTCGGTGGGCAGCGCGGCCATGGACAACGAGGAGTGCTGGATCTACCAGGCCATGCTGCGTGCCATGGGGCTTGTCTACATCGAGCACCAGGCCCGTATCTGACAC
>JALOOU010000139.1 GCA_025454255.1 Desulfobacterales bacterium
AGCACGCGAATCCAGGGCGCCTCTTTTTTAAGGCCTTTTCCCGAGGAGAGGTTGCCGAGGCACTGCACCAGGCCGCCGAGGGAGGCCGGCGGCGTGAGGTCCATGCCGTACGAGGTGGTGTCCTGGGCCACCAGCACCAACTCCTTCACGCCGGCGGCCACCAGTTCCCGGGCTTCGGACGCCACGTCCTCCGGCGGCCGGCTTTTGTGGGTGCCGCGCAGCTTGGGGATGATGCAGTAGGTGCAGTGCTTGCTGCAGCCTTCGGCAATCTTGAGATACGCCATGTGCGCGGCGGAAAGCAGGCGGGGGCCGGCAGAGGCGTCCAGGCAGGCGCGTTCCGGGTCCGGCAGGACGGCTGCGTGCGAAATGGGGGAGTCTCCGGCCGCCTGCACCACCTGGTCGAACGCCCCGGTGCCCAGGAAAACATCCACTTCGGGGAGCGCCCGGATGATTTTTTCCCGGTAGCGCTCCGGAAGACAGCCGGTGACCACCAGCCTGCGGCAGGAACCGCTTTTTTTGAATTCCGCCAGCTCCACGATGGTTTCGACCGATTCCTCCGCCGCGGACTCGATGAAACTGCAGGTGTTCACCACGATGGTGTGGGCTTCCTCGGGGTTGTCGGTAATGCGCCAGCCGGCTTGCTGGAGGCGGCCGAGCATGACTTCGCTGTCCACCTGGTTCTTGGCGCAGCCCAGGCTGACCAGATGGAGTTTCGGTTTGTTCGGCGTTGGTTTGGCAAGGCGTTTCACAGACCGCATGACTCAGAGCCCAACTGAAACCGTCGATCGGCACAAGCGCTTCGGCGAGACGGGGGAAAATGGGAATGTCGGCGTTTCCTGCGCTACGGTTGAAACATAAGGAGGAGGCAGCGGGCTGTCAACGCGGAAAACCGCTGTGGGCGCTGACAAACGCGAGGGGCTCAGCGCGGCGCCGGTTCAAACAGGATCCCCTGGGAGGCGTGCTCCCGCAGCCGGCCGTCGGGCATCTCCACCACGATCAGCCCTTCGACGCCTTCCATCCGGTCGATGAGCGCCAACCCCTTCTCCGCGCCCATCACCATGACGGCCGTGGCAAGACCGTCGGCCAGGGTGCAGTCCTCTGCAAGAATGGATACGCTCACGACGCGGTGGGTCACCGGGTAGCCCGTCCGAGGATCGATGATGTGGGAATACCGGATGCCGCCCTGCGTGAAGAACTGTCGATAGTCGCCGCTGGTGGCGAAGGCCCGGTCCTTCAACGCGACGACCTTGTAGACCTCGTTAACGCCCGCCTCGGGATTCGGCCGATTGATGCCGACGCGCCAGGGAAGCCCGTCCGGGCGGAGGCCGGCGGCGACCACTTCGCCCCCGATCTCCACCAGAAAATCCGTGAAGCCGGCCGCCCGAACCACATCGGCCGCCTGGTCGACCCCGTAGCCCTTGGCAATCGAGGACAGATCGAGGGTCACCGAGGCCTCGCGTTTCACCAGCGCGCCGGAGTCCCGGATGTCGATCTTGTTGAACCCGACGTCGGCGAGCGCGGCGGCGATTTTTTCGGCAGGAGGCACCTGGCCCGGCCGGCCGGCGCGGCCGAACCCCCACAGGTCGACCAGCGGGTTCACCGTCCCGTCCCAGGCCCCGTCCGACAGCGCATAGATCCGGGCCGCCACCTTCATCACGCGCAAAAAATCGGCCGAAACCGGAAACTCGGCTCCCGTCTGCTGGAAACGGTTGAACCGGCTGATCTCGCTGCCCGCCAGGTAAGGCGACATGCTGCGGTTGATCTCCTCGAGCCGCCGGTCGATTTTCTCCTGGAGGCCGGCAACCGACCCGAAGCGGCCGGTGACCACCTTCACGGTGTAGGTCGTCCCCATCGTGCGGCCGGTGAAAGCATGCTCGCGCCTCGCGTCGCAGCCGAACAAGCCTCCTAAAAGAAAAATCAAAAAAAAGTAACGAGCAACGAGCAACGAACAACGAGTGAAGGAAAAACGAGAATTGCGGCCTGAAACTCCGGGCATCCATCGGCTGTTATCGCCTTGTGACTCGTTGCTCGTTGCTCGTTGCTCGTTGCTCATCAGTTGCTGCTCATCACTTCAACAGATCCTCGGAAGCTGCTCCCCCGCCAGCATGTCCACGATGCGGGTGCCGCCGATGCGGGTGTCCATGAACACCTTGCCGGGGGGGCCGGCGACCGCTTCGCCGATCACGACCGCATCCCGCCCGAAGCGGTCGGCGCGCACCGCCTGCAGCACCGCCTCGGCGTCGTCGGGCGCCACGAAGGCGATGAGCTTGCCCTCGTTGGCCAGGTAGAGCGGGTCATAGCCCAGCAGTTCGCAGAGGCCGGCGACCGCCGGCTTCACCGGGATCCGGTCTTCGCGGATTCTGACGCCGACCGAGGAGGCCTCGGCAATTTCATTGAGCGCCGTCCCGAGCCCCCCGCGGGTGGGGTCCCTCAACACATGGACCCCGCGGCCGGCGGCGAACATGGCCCGCACCATGTGGTTCAGGGGGGCGGTGTCGCTTTGAACCGAGGTCTCAAACGACAGCCCTTCCCGGCGGGCCAAAACGCTGACCCCGTGGTCGGCGAGGGTGCCGCTCAGGATGACCCGGTCGCCGGGCCGGGCCTTGTGGCTGGCGACATCCACCCCGTCGGGGATCACGCCGATGCCGGAGGTGTTGATGAAAATCTTGTCGGCCATGCCCTTGGGCACCACTTTGGTGTCGCCGGTGACCACCGTCACGCCGGCGATTTCAGCCGCCTGGCCCATGGCGGCAATGATCGTCTCCAGCTGCTCGACCGGGAACCCCTCCTCGATGATCAGGGCGGCGCTCAAGTACTTGGGGGCGGCCCCGCACATGGCCAAATCGTTCACCGTTCCGTAGACCGCCAACTCTCCGATGTTTCCTCCCGGGAAAAAAATGGGGTCGACGGTGTAGGAGTCGGTCGAGAACGCCATGCGCACCCCGGCCAGTTCGAATATGGCCCCGTCGTTGAGCTCGGACAGGATGGCGTTGTTGAAAGCCGGCAGCAGCATGTCCCTGGTCATGCGATGGGAAATCTTGCCCCCGCTGCCGTGGTCGAGCAGTATCTTATCTGGTCGAGCAGTATCTTATCCGATTTCATCGATGCGCACCCGTTTTCTCCATGTCCATTGATCCGCCGGTCCCCCGCACCCACTCCTCACTCCTCGCCACTCGTTGCTCATTGCTCGTTACTTGTTCCTCGTTTCTCGTTAATCGTTCCTCGTTGTTCGTTGCTCATAATAGTACCGGTAGTACGCCGCACACGTCCCTTCGCTCGAAACCATGCACGGCCCCACCGGGTCCATCGGCGTGCACACCTTCTTGTAAAGGGCGCACTCCGGCTCCGGCGGCGTTTTCTTCCCGGTCAGGATCTCCCCGCAGGCGCAGCCCTTGGGCGGCCTGGCCTCCGGCAGTTTCAGGGCAAAACGCTTCCCGGCATCGTACACGGCGTAGGCCTGGCGAATCCGGAGCCCGCTCAACGGGATGAGACCGATGCCCCGCCAGCAGGCATCGGCCGGTTCGAAGACCTCCGCCAGTATTTTTTGCGCCTTGAGATTGCCCTGCGACGTCACGGCCCGCGGGTAGGCATTCTCGAGGCGCGGCGCGCCGGACTCGATCTGCTCCACCATGGAGGCGATGGCCTGCAGGATGTCGGACGGCTCGAAGCCGGCGACCACGCACGGAATCCGGTATCGATCAAAAAACGGCCGATAGGCGTTCAGGCCGATGATGACCGATACATGGCCGGGCAGCATGAACCCGTCGATGTGGACGCCGTCCAGCGCCATGAGGGCCTCGAGGGCCTGCGGCACCGTCTTATGGGCCGATATCACCGAGAAGTTCTCGAGCCTGCTCTGCGCGGCCGTCAGGATGGCGGCCGCTATGGTCGGTGCAGTGGTTTCAAAGCCCACGCCGAGAAACACCACCTGCTGGCCGGGGTGCGTGCGGGCGATGGTCAGCGCATCGACCGTCGAGTAGACCATGCGAATGTCCCGGCCCTCCGCCCGCTCGCGCTGCAGGGACGAGGTGCTGCCGGGCACCCGCATGAGGTCGCCGAAGGTGGCCAGGATGACGTCTTTCTGTCTGGCGAGTTCGATGAAGGCGTCGATCTCCGCCTGGTCGGTCACGCACACCGGGCAGCCCGGGCCCGACAGAAGCGACACCGTCGTCGGAAGCATGGAGCGGATCCCGCTTCGAAAAATGGAGACGGTGTGGGTGCCGCAGACCTCCATCAGGCGGATGCTCCGACGGCTGGTGCGCCGGATCTTTTCCGCCAGCGGACGGGCCAGGTCGGCGTCCCTGTATTCCTCACTGTGTTTGATGGCCATGTGAATTGATCCTTACTCCGCCAATTATTAATCGTCTCGAAACAGTACCGTCATGCCGGACTTGATCCGGCATCCAGAACAAGTTGAATTCACTGGATTCCGGCTAAAAGCATGCCGGAATGACAACGTAAAGAAAATTATGAGACCGTTAATAAGCGGTGCAACTTTAGCCGATGTCCGTCGGAGCAGTGTGCTCGCCGCAGCGGGCACCCCCCACTCCGCCTCTGAGGGCACAGGGCAGCAACAGTGAATCGCCCATGCGTTTGCACTATGCCTTGTGCGCGATGCTCTCTGCGGCTATCAGCGCCTGCCCCAGGGCGATGCCGCCGTCATTGGCCGGCACCTGGCGGTGGCTGTAGACCTCGAAGCCGCGGGCGGCCAGCGCGGGGATCAGCCCGGTCAGCAGGCGGGCATTCTGGAACACACCACCGCTCAGCACGACACGGCCCAGTCCGCACTGCCTGCGGATCGATTCGCAAAGGTCGCTGAACATGCGAACCAGAGTGTTGTGGAACTTCGCGCTGATCGCAGGCACCCCAAGGCCCTTGCCGACATCGGCCGCCACACCGCGGATGATCGGCGCCGGCAGGATCCGACAGGGAGCGCCCTCCTCCCAGGCGTAGTCGTAAACGGACTCCGTCTCTTCCGCCGCCGCCATCTCCAGCTCCATCGCGGCCTGGCCCTCGTAGGTGACCCGGCTGCGCAGGCCGGCGATGGCGGCCACCCCGTCGAACAGCCGGCCCAGGCTGGAGGTGAGCGGGGAGTTGAGCCGCTTGGCCGCCATCTCCAGCATCAACCGCACCTTGTCGGGGCCGGCCGCGCGCAGCACCAACAGGTCCAACCCCCAGAGATCGGCGCCGAAGGCGTCGTTCAGGTAGCTGACGGCCATGCGCCAGGGCTCCTTGATAGCGGCCGCGCTGCCGGGCATGGGAACACAGGCCAGGTGGGCCGCCCGCTCGAAGCCTTCGGCATCCGCCACCAGGACCTCCCCGCCCCACACCGTGCCGTCGGGCCCATAGCCGGTGCCGTCGCAGGCGACGCCGATCACGGCACCCTCCAGCCGGTGCTCGGCCATGCCGCTCACGATGTGGGCATGGTGGTGCTGCACCCGGATCTTGGGGATCGCCTCCTGCTCGTCCGCCCAACGCGTGCTGAGGTAGTCCGGGTGCAGGTCGCAGGCAATGACCTCCGGCCGCACGCCCAGGATACGCTGCAGGTGGCCGACGGTTTTCTGGAAGAACTCGTAGGTGGAGAGGTTCTCCAGGTCGCCGATGTGCTGGCTGATGAAGGCCTGGTCGCCCTTGGTGATGCAGACGGTGCTCTTGAGCTCGGCCCCGCAGGCCAGAATCGGCGGCAGGGCGTGCTTGAGGAAAACCGGCACGGGCACGTAGCCCCGGGAGCGCCGCAGAAAGCGAGTTTCGCCCGCGGCGCGGCGCACCACGGAGTCGTCGCTGCGCAGGTAGATGTCGCGATCGTGGACGAGGAAATAATCGGCGATCCCGGCCAGGCGGTCGAACGCGTCGTCGTTGTCGATGGCGATCGGCTCCTCGCTCAAATTGCCGCTGGTCATCACCAGTGCCGCAAACCCATGCGCCAACAGGAGATGATGCAGCGGCGTGTAGGGCAGCATGGCCCCCACGCATGGGTTGCGGGGCGCCACTTCCTCCGCCAGCCGGCCGGTTTCGTTCTTACGCAGCAATACGATGGGCCTCTGGATCGAGCGCAGCAGCGTCTCGTCATCCGGCTCGACCACGGCGTAAGCCCGTATGGCGTCGAGGTCGGGCGACATGACCGCAAAGGGCTTCTCCTCCCTCAGCTTGCGCTGCCGCAGACGGGCCACCGCCGCCGCGTTCAGGGCGTCCGCGGCGAGATGAAAGCCCCCGAGTCCCTTCACGGCGACGATCTGCCCCTGCCGGATCAGCTCGGCGGCGGCGGCGATGGGGTCCCCCGGCCCCATCTCCCGGCGGCGGGCATCCCACAGACCGACCCGCGGCCCGCAGACCGGGCAGGCGTTGGGCTGAGCGTGAAACCGGCGGTCCAGCGGGTCGTCATACTCGGCCTGGCATGCGGCGCACATGGTGAAGTGCCGCATCGAGGTCTTGGGCCGATCGTAGGGGATGTCGTCGATGATCGTGTAGCGGGGCCCGCAGTTGGTGCAGTTGATGAAGGGGTACCGGTAGCGCCGGTCGGCGGGGTCGAACATCTCGCGCAGGCAATCCGCGCACACGGCCGCATCCGGGGAGATCAGGGTGGCCATGGCCGCCCCCCCGCGGCTGGCGGTGATGCGGAAGTCGGAGAAGGACTTGATGATTTCCGGGCGGCTGATGACCTCGACGATGTGGGCGAGCGGCGGGGCTTTCCCGGCGAGGTCTGCTTCAAACGCGCGCAGCCGGTCGGCCGGCCCCTCGATGTGGATCGACACCCCTGAGGAGGTGTTGGCGACCTCGCCTTTCAGGCCGAGGCGCAGGGCCAGCTGGTAGACAAACGGCCGGAAGCCGACCCCCTGAACGATGCCGTTGACCTGCAGCCGCCGGGCCTCGTGGTGATGCTCCATCGCCTACACACCCGGGTCGTTCCCCTCGCCTCCCTGGGCCTCCATCAGGGCGGCGGCCTCCCTGAGCAACGCCAGGGTCTCGAGGGCCGAAGCTTCGTCGATTTTCGAAATCGCAAAACCCGCATGCACGATGACGTAGTCCCCGACCTGGGCATCTTCCACCAGCAGCAGGCTGCACTCCCGGCGGACACCGTCCACATCGATGACGGCCATGCTGTTTTCGACCTTAGTGATTTTCGACGGAATCGCGAGGCACATGATCCGGGCCTTCCTTTTTGCGGTAAGAAACGCCGAGCCGCTCCAGTTCGGATAGGACCATCCGTATGACCGGCCCGATCTGGGCTTGGACGGTCGGCGTCAGCACCAGGCTGAGCGTCTGAATGTCCTCCGGTTCGACTCCTATGATAACGGTTTGCGGGACATTGTCGAGGGCCTGGCAGAGCGTGAGCGCCTCCAGGAAGTCCACCTGGTGCAGGGAGTTCTTGGCGCGGATGCGCTCCGGAATGGCGTCCCCCTCCAAGCGGTAGAGATCGCCGGGTTTGCCTTTGTTGCGCATGGTGTCCACGACGATGAGGTGCTTGGGTTTGGAAATCACGCCCAGCAGGTTGATGCCCAGGACCCCGCCGTCCACCACCAGCACGTGGTCCGGAAATTCATATTCTTTTTCGATCCGCTGGACCACCCGGATGCCGAAGCCGTCATCCGAGAAGAGGATCGAGCCGATCCCGAGAACCATGATGTCGGGGACATAGTTGTGGTCGTATGGATTCGCGTCAGGCGGCGTCAAAACTAAGCCTCCATGATGTCGGAAGGTGCCCGGCGGCAAACGCTACCGGCAGGACATGTAGTAAACGAACGGCGGCATGGCGTCAATAGCGCCCTGCAAAGGGGAGCCACTCAAAAGTCATCCGCTGGACGCTCTTAAAAAGGTCAAGGCGCGCAAGCCTCGTGGCGCTGCGGCGCACCGGCTGTGCGCCGCAGCGCCGACGGGATGCAGCGCAACGCCCGGATGGGTCCTCCGAAGTCGTCAAAAAAACCGGCCCCTCCCCGGCAGGGGGAGAGGCCGGCTGCGTCATGCAAACTTTACAGCGCTTTAATCTTGTAGACCTCGTTGGAATCCGGGTCGATCACATGGACCGCACAGGCGATGCACGGGTCAAAGGAGTGCACCGTGCGCAGCACCTCGAGCGGTTTTTTGGGATCGGCGACCGGCGTTCCGATCAGCGCCTCCTCCAGCGGGCCGACATTGCCCTTGGCATCCCGTGGGCCGAGGTTCCAGGTGGAGGGGACCACGTACTGGTAGTTTTTGATCTTCTTGCCTTCAATCACGATCCAGTGTCCGAGCGCGCCGCGCGGCACGTCGTTCAGCCCCACACCCTGGGCCTTGTCCGGCATTTCGTAGCTCTCGCAGGTCTTGGTGTCGCCGCTCTTGAGATTGTCGACGAGTTCCATGACCCAGCCCTGCATCGCTTCACCGATGACCAGGGCTTCGATACCGCGGGCCGCAGTGCGCCCCAGGGTCGAGAACAGGGCGTCGGCGTTGACGCCGAGGGTGTTCACGACCTTGTCCACCACGGGGGAGATTTGCTTTTGGCCGCTGCCGTAAGCCACCAGCACCCGGGCGAGCGGACCGACCTCGCAGGCATGGCCGTCGTAACGCGGGGCCTTCAGCCAGGAATAGCGGCCGTCGTTGTCCTTGGTGTTGTACTTGGGGTCTTCCTGCAGCGGCTTTGTCTCCCCCTGGAAGGGGTGCTTGTCGGCCTTGCCATCATACCAGGAGCGGGCCACGTGCTCGGTCACCTTCGCCGGATCGACCGGCTTCACCCCGGACATGCTGCGGTTCATGATGACCCCGCGCGGCATGAAGAGGCTCTCCGGCTCCTTCTCGCTCTGCGGGAAGTCGCCGTAGGCGAGGAAGTTGCTGGTGCCGCCGATGGCGCCCCAGTCTTTGTAAAAGGAGGCCACGGCGAGCAGATCCGGGATATAGACGTTCTTGATGAAATCCTGGGTTTCCTTGGTGATGTAAAGGAATTCCGCGATGCGTTCGGCCGTCAGGTCGCCGACGCAGGTGACGCCGCCCGTCGCCGCCCGTCACCAGAAACTGCGGGTGCGGGTTCTTGCCGCCGAAGATGGCGTGCATGCGAGCGGCCTTGGCCTGCAGCCGCAAGGCCTCGATGTAGTGCGCCGTGGCCATCAGGTTGGCTTCCGGCGGCAGCTTGTAGGCCGGGTGCCCCCAGTAGGCGTTGGAAAATGGGCCGAGTTGGCCGCTGTCGACGAAGGTCTTCAGCCGCGACTGCACGCTCTTGAAGTAGGCCGTGCCGCCCCACGGGGCGTTGGTCGCATTGTCGGACAGGGCCGCGGTCTTGGCCGGATCGGCCTTCAGAGCGCTGACCACGTCCACCCAGTCCAGCGCGTGGAGGTGAAAGAAATGGACGATGTGGTCATGCTGGTACTGCGCACCGTGCATGAGGTTGCGGACCAGACGAGCATTCTTGGGGATCTTCACGCCGACGGCGTTGTCGACTGCCCTCACCGAGGACAGAGCATGAATGTACGTT
>JALOOU010000140.1 GCA_025454255.1 Desulfobacterales bacterium
GCTCAAGGTCAAGAAGATCGTCATGGGCGAGTGCGGGCACGCGTTTCGCTCCGTCTACGACGTGGGCAACCGCTGGCTGGGCTGGCGCATGCCGCCCATTCCCATCGTGCACGCGATCGATTTTTACCACGATCTGCTCTCGCAGGGGCGCTTGAAAGTGGCCAAGAAATTCGAAGAGCCGGTCACTCTGCACGACCCCTGCAACGTAGTCCGCGGCGGCGGCCTGGCAGACAAGGCGCGGGTGGTGGTGAACATGATGTGTGAGACCTTCATCGAAATGACCCCCAACCGCGAGCACAACTACTGCTGCTGCGCCGGGGGAGGGGTGATCAACTGCGGCCCGCCTTACAAGCTGGATCGCATGGAGGGCAACCGGGTCAAGGCCGAGCAGCTCTTCGCGGTGAAAGCCAAGGGAGCCAAGGTGCTGATCACTCCCTGCCACAACTGCCACAGCGGCCTGGAAGACATCAACCATCACTACCACATCGGGTTCGAGGTCAAGTTTCTCGGCGACATTCTCTACCAGGTCATCGAGAAACCGGTCGGCTGAAAAGGGAGGTATCGATGCAACGATGGGTTCTGGCACTCCTGGCGGCGGCCGTCTCCCTGTGGGTCCTTGCCCCCGTGTTCTCGCAGGAAGACATGGTGGTGGTGGACACCAACCCCTTTGAGAGACCCCAGCGGCCGCCTTCGATTTTCAGTCACGACGCCCACAACGAGAAGGCCGGCATCGACGACTGCGCCGAGTGCCACCACGTCTATCTGGACGGGAAAAAAGTGGAGGATGAAAACTCGGCCGATCAGCGCTGCTCCGACTGCCACGAGCTGCGCGCCCAGGGCCGCGTCCCCGGCCTGACGCAGGCTTTTCACGCCAATTGCAAAGGGTGCCATCTTGAACAGAAAAAAGGTCCGGTGATGTGCGGTCAATGCCATGTCTGGCGGCCGACTCCGGCCGCCGGTAAGTAAGGGGGGGGATCTGATGCCGAAGAAAATTCTCATCGTCGACGACGATCCGGTGATTGTGAAGTACCTCCAGGCGGTCTTCAGCGACAACGGATATGCCACCTGCACGGCCACCAGCAGCATGGAGGGGCTGGAGGTGGTCCGGCGCGAGAAGCCGGATCTGATCACGCTGGACATCCAGATGCCCGGGGAGTGGGGCCCCAGGTTCTACCGGAAGCTGCGCCAGGACAAAGAGTTGAAAAATACTCCCGTCATCGTCATCAGCGGGATCGACGGCGAACATGCCATCAAGGATGCCATCGCGTTCATCAAAAAACCCTTCGACCCGGAGAAGCTGATCGGGATCATCAAGAACACCATCGGCTGACGGGTCGGCCGTATGCCCGGCCTGCGAGGATGACTCCCGCCACCGGGCGCTCCCCCTGCGCCGGCGAACGACGCTCGCACGCGGTAGACCGCCCGCGTCGGTTTCGGGCGCCGCAAAAAGGGTCGCCGCGCATTCAGATTTCATCGCCATCGCAGGCGTCGGTTTTGAAGCAAGCCATCATGCCTGAGACCATTCTGATCGTCGACACAGATAGCCAGCGCATGGCGCGACTGCAGGCAGTGCTCTCCGGCTACCGTGTCCTTGCGGCGCCTTGCGCCGACGGGGCCCTTGACGCCCTCTCGACCGGGAGGCCGAAGGTCCTGCTGATCGGCGATTTCTTGCCGGCGACGGAGCTGCCCGGGCTCGTGCGTTCGCTCAAGCGCCGGTGCCGCGCGGCGCTGGTGCTGGTCCTCACCGATCGGAGCGAGGTCATGGAGCGCCTGCGGCGGATCGCGGACGGGTTCGTCGGGTCCGCCACCTCCCCCCTCGGCCTGGAGGCCATGGTCCGCGGGGCCTGCGAACGGTTCGACCTTCGGCGGCGCCTCCGCCTGCAGCCGGCCCGGCTCGAGCGCCGAATCCTAAAAAGCCTGCGCGAACGCATCGAGACCGAGCGCTTCCTGGCCGTCAAGCAGATCGTTGACAAGCTTTCGGCGTTCATCGGCCGGATCTCCCGCGACGTTGAGGGCGGGGTGCGGTATTTCAACGAGATGCCCTATTTCGTCGCGATCCACGACCGGCAGGCGCGGGTCCTTGCCGCCAACCGGCCTTACCGGGCGCTGCTCGGCGGCAAGGCCGGGGAGGGCGGCTGGCGCATTTACGACGGTGCGGCCGGCGAGCCTGATGGCTGCCCGGTTTCGCGCACCCTGCGCGCGGCCGAGGCCCAGGAGTCGCGCGAAGTCCTGCGCTACCGCAGCGGCGCCAAAGTGCCGGTGATCGTCCACACGGCCCCGATCTACGACAACGACGGGCAGGTCGAGCTGGTGCTGGAGATCGCCGCCGGCACCCAGGACATCGCGCGCCTGCAGGAGGATACCCGGCATGCGCAGCAGCGCTATCATCTTATTTTCGACGCCGTGCCCTGCTACGTGGCGGTCCTGGACCGCGGGCTGCGTTTCACGGCCAACAACAAGGCCTTCGTGAACGAGTTCGGGGACAGGGTCGGGAGCCATTTTACCGACGCCTTCCCAATGGCGCCCGAACGCCTGGCCGCCTCGCCCATCCAGGCGACGCTCACCCAGGGCGTGCCGCGCCACGGTGAAATGGCGCTGGCCCACTCGGCGGGCAAAACCGCGCATGTGCTGGTTTGGGCCTCGCCGATGGCCACGGCGGCCGGCAAGCTCATGCAGGTGCTGGTGATTCTGCTCGACATCACCCAGATCCGCGAGCTCCAGAGCAATCTGGCGACCCTGGGGCTGATGATCGGGTCCATCTCCCACAGCATCAAGGGGGTGCTCACGGGGCTGGACGCGGGGGTCTATCTTCTGACCAAAGGCGTGGCGCAGCAGGACGCGGCGCGGGTGACGAGCGGGCTTGAGATCGTCCAGCGCATGGCGGAGCGCATCCGCCGCATGATCTCCGACATCCTGCTCTTCGCCAAAGAGCGGGAACTGAAGCGCGAACCCACCGACATCCGGGCGTTCCTCGAGGAGGTGCTCGAGATCGTGCGGCCGCAGTGCGCCGCCAAGGGCGTTCCGCTCGAGCTCGACCTCGGGCCATACCCGGGATGCTTCGACGTCGATGCCGACATTTTGCGGCCGGCGTTGGTGAACCTGCTTGAAAATGCCGCGGATGCCTGCGCCGCGCAGGCCACGGCCCGCGAGCCGCGGGTCGCGCTGCGGGTCGAAGGAGGCGACGCCGACGTGGTGGTCACGGTCGAGGACAACGGCGTCGGCATGACCCCGGAGCAGCTGAAGAATCTCTTCACGCTCTTTTTTTCGACCAAGGGCGCGCAGGGCACCGGGTTGGGCCTGTTCATCGCCGATGCGATCGTACGCCGCCATGGCGGACGGATCGCGGTCGAATCCACCCCGGGCCTGGGCTCCCGCTTCCGGGTCTCGCTGCCGCGGCGGGCGGAGGTCGCCGCGGCCGGCGACCACGACGGAAACGCCCCCCGCTCATGAAGGCTCACAGCGCCCCCCCCCCGCCAGCGGCGGGCAAGCCGAAGGTCATCGTCGTCTGCGGCCCCACGGCGGCCGGCAAGACCGCCGTCGGCATCGAACTGGCGGCGGCGCTGGGCGGGGAGATCATCAGCGCCGACTCCATGCAGGTCTATCGCTACATGGACGTCGGTACGGCCAAACCGACCGCCGCCGAACGCGCCGCCGCCGCCCATCACCTCATCGACGTGGTCGATCCGGACGAACCCTTCGATGCCGCCCGCTATGCCGTCCTGGCCCGGGAGACCGTGGCCGCGCTTCACCGGCGCGGGAAGGTGCCCCTGGTGGTCGGCGGCACCGGGCTCTATATCAAGTCCCTGCTGCACGGCCTGTTTCGCTGCGCGGCCGGCGACCCCGCCGTGCGCCTGCGACTGGCGGCTGAAGCCCGGTCGGAGGGGACCCCGGCGCTGCATGCCCGGCTGGCCGCCTGCGACCCGCAGACCGCCTCCCGGCTGCACCCCAACGACACCGCCCGGGTGGTCCGCGCCCTGGAGGTCTTCGAAGTGGCCGGGCGCCCGATATCCGCTTTCCAACGCGCCCATCGCTTCGCCGACGATCCCTTCGACGCTCTGTTGATCGGCCTGGAGATGGAGCGCGAGAGGCTTTACGAGCGCATCGACCGGCGGGTGGATGCCATGCTCGCGGCCGGGTTGGAGGAGGAGGTCCGGGGGCTTCTCGCCCGCGGCTACGGGCCGGATCTTAAATCCATGCAATCCATCGGCTACAGCCACCTGAGCGCCCTGCTCGCCGGCCGCATCGATCGGCCGGAGACCGTGCGCACCCTGAAGCGCGACACGCGGCGCTTCGCCAAGCGCCAACTGACCTGGTTTCGAGCGACGCCCGGGGTCCTCTGGCTGCCCCCGCACCGCACAGGTGCCATGCTGCAGCGCTGCCGGGCGTTTTTATCCCGGCCCCGCTCCTGACCCCGGCGCAGCCGCCCGCCGCCCGCCCATCGCGGCCCCTTGCGCGGGCCCGCCGCCCGGTTGCGGCTCGAGCGGATTTTTTCAGGTTGACAAAATTCCTGACACGCCCCCCCGACGGGCGTCGATCGAGAGCGCCGAGGTTCGGCTGAAAATCGCCGCTGCAGAGGGTGTCGGCCGGGGGTGCGAATTGGCACACGCCTTGCTTTTACACGGGGTGTCGCTCAAAAGAGGTGTGCTCTCCGTGAGGTGACGTCCCGCAGGGGAAAGGGCTCTGCGCCATGGATTCGCGCCCCGTGCTTGTCGCCCTCCTGGTGGTGGCCCCCTTGGTCGGCGCGTTGCTGTGCGCCGTGCTGAGAACCCGCACCCTGCGGTCCGCCGTCGTGCTGTCAACCGGCTTCGTGCTGGCGCTGGCCGCCCTGCTTCTGGTTCCGCTGGCCCCCTTCAAATTGAGCGGCGGGTCGCTTTTCGGCCTCGACCTGCATCGCCTCATCCAGGCGGGGGATTTTCTGCTGCTGCTCGTCATCCTCTTCTACGGGCTGAAGCATCGGCACGCGGCGATCATCGCCCTGGGCCTCTTCCAAGTGCTGATGCTCCTGGCGCTCGAGTTTTTCCTGATCCGCGAGCCCCCGGCCTTCCAGCGCATCACCTGCGACCAACTCGCGCTGTTGATGGTGCTGATCATCTCCATCGTCGGCGCGATCATCTGCTACCAAGCCATCCCCTACATGGCGGAGCACGAGCGCCACTATCGGCCGGCGCATTCGCAGCAGCCCCGTTTTTTCTTCGTGATGCTGATTTTCCTGGGCGCCATGAACGGTCTGGTGCTTTTCAGCGACCTGACCTTCATCTATTTCTTCTTCGAGGCGACCACGCTCTGCTCGTTCCTGCTGATCGGCCACGACCGAACCACCGTCGCCACCCGCAACGCCCTGCGGGCGCTGTGGATGAACAGCGCCGGCGGCGCCGCGTTCGTCCTCGGGGTCATCGCCGTCTACCACGCGACCGGCACGCTCGAACTCCAGCGGATGCTGGCGGCCCCCGGGCCGGCCGGCCCCGGGATCTACCTGCTGGGCGTAGCACTGCTCTGCGTGGCCTCCTTCGTCAAGTCCGCCCAGTTCCCGTTTCAAAGCTGGCTGCTGGGCGCCATGGTGGCGCCCACCCCGGTCTCCGCCCTGCTGCACTCGAGCACCATGGTCAAGGTGGGCGTCTACATGGTGCTGCGCCCGTTTTTGGCGCTTTTTGTTTTTTGGCAGGGGCGGCGCTGGCCGTCGGCCAGAGCAACGGTAAAAAGGTGCTGGCCTACTCCACCATCAGCAACCTGGGGCTGATCTTCGCCTGCGCCGGCCTCGACACGGCCGAGGCCATGACCGCCGCCATGCTGCTGTTGGTGTTTCACGCGGTGATCAAAGCCATGCTCTTTCTGAGCGTGGGCGCGATCGAGCAGCGCATCGCCAGCCGGGACATCGAGGACATGCGCGGGCTCTACGCCGTCATGCCGGTCACGGCGCTGATCGCGGTGGCGGGGGTGGGCATGATGATCATGCCGCCCTTCGGCGTGCTGCTGAGCAAGTGGATGGCCATGCAGGCGGCCGCGAAGAACCTCTATGTCATCGTCATGGTCGCCCTCGGCAGCGCCCTCACCGTGATGTACTGGGCGCGCTGGGCCGGCACCCTGATGAGCGACCCGTTCGCGGGCCGCTTCCACCGCGAGCAGCAGCCGGTCCTGACCTGGCTGGCGCTGCTGCCCTTGTGCGCCGCCGCGGCCGCCTTGAGCGTCGCCGCACCCTGGCTCTACCTGCGCATGATCGTGCCGGTCCTGGGAGCGAGCTATGTGCCGAGCTACTCCGTTGCGGATGGCGTCCTTGAGAATGCCGCCGGGGCCTTCGCCGTTTTTCCGCTCAGCCTCGCGGCGCTTTTCGGGCTTCTCGTTGCCTTCGTCGCCCTGCGGCGGGCCTTCGGGGCCAAAATCGTGCCGGCTTACATGAGCGGGATCCAGACCTATGAGGCGGCCATGTTCACGGGTCCGATGAACCAAACGGCAAAAGCCGAGGCGAAAAATTACTACTTGGACTCCGTTTTCGGCGAGGCGCGCCTGAGCGACTGGCTCAATCTGGGCGCCGGCGTCCTGCTGACCCTGATCGTGGGAGGTTCCCTGTGACGCAGACCGCCATCCTGATCGTCTGCGGTCTGATCTCCGGACCGCTTCTCGGCGGGCTCGTGAGCGGCCTGGACCGCATTCTGACCGCCCGCATGCAGTCCCGCATCGGCCCGCCGCTGTTCCAGCCGTTCTACGACGTGATCAAGCTCTGCTTCAAGGAGCCGCTGGTGGTCAACGTCTGGCAGGTGTTTTGTGTCCATGTCTACGTGGCCGCCTCCTCCATCGCCGTGGTGCTCTTCTTCCTGCAGTCCGATCTGCTCTTGATTCTCTTCGTGCAGGCCGTCGGGGCTGTCATGCTGGTGGTGGGCGCGCTGTCGTCCACCTCGCCCTTCAGCCAGATCGGTGCCCAGCGCGAGCTGCTGCAGATGCTCTCCTACGAGCCGCTGCTGGTGCTGGTGGTGGTGGGCATCTACATCGAGACCGGCAGCTTCAAGTTGTCCCAGATCTACCACTGGCCCGATCCGCTGCTGCCCAAACTGCCCTTCTTGTTCATCGTTCTGGGCTACGCGCTGACCATCAAGCTGCGCAAGTCCCCCTTCGATCTCTCCACCTGCCACCACGGCCACCAGGAGATCGTCAAGGGGCTGCTGACCGACTACTCCGGGCCGTTTCTGGCCCTGACCGAGGTCGGACACTGGTTCGAGGTGGTGCTGCTGCTGGGGCTCTGCACCCTGTTCTGGAGCACCAGCTGGGTCGGAATGGGGATCCTGCTCGCGGCCACCTATTTTCTGGAGGTCCTGCTGGACAATATCACTTCGCGGATGAACTGGCGCTGGATGTTGAGCACCGTCTGGGGGGTGGGGTTGGCGCTCTCGCTCGTGAACCTCATCTGGCTCACCCAGGGAGGATGACGTTGCCGGAAACCCAATTTCATCGTTACGCTTCCCCCCGCTTTCGCTGCGGCGCACCGCGAAGAACGCCTCGCTCAGCGGCGGATCGCACGCCTTGAACGTGGGCTTCGGGCAACGTCATCCGCAGCGAATCGAGGATGGTCTATCCGGGGCAAAACGAATGGAAATGATCAAGAAATCTGTCAACCGGATGCGGGCCAAATCCCCCTGGCTGCTGCACTTCGATTGCGGCAGCTGCAACGGCTGCGACATCGAGATCCTCGCCTGCCTGACGCCGGTCTACGATATCGAGCGCTTCGGCATCATCAACGTCGGCAACCCCTTCCACGCCGACGTGTTGCTCGTGAGCGGGACCGTCAACCCCCGCAACCGCAAGGTTCTCTCCAACCTGCACGCGCAGATGCCCGGCCCGAAGGCGGTCATCGCCGTCGGCGCCTGCGGTCTGTCGGGCGGGGTCTTTCGGGAGGCCTACAACGTGGTCGGCGGGATCGACAAGGTGCTGCCCGTGGACGTCTACGTGCCGGGCTGTCCGCCCAAGCCCGAGGCGATCATCGACGGGGTCGTGGCCGCGCTGGACAAACTCAAGGAGCTCGGGCTGCGGAAAGAGGCATAGCGCCATGCGTGAAACGATCACACCCGTCACCCGGGAAACCCTGGTCCGGGAGGTGGCGAAACTCAAAGTGGATGGGTATCGCCTGGTCACCCTCTCCTGCACGGAAATCGACGCGGGCGCCCTGGACCTCCTCTACCACTTCGACAAGGACCTGACGCTGACGCACCTGCGGCTGGCGGCGGCGAAGCGCGCGAGCGTGCCGAGCATCTCCCCCGTCTATTTCGCCGCGCTGCTGATCGAAAACGAGATCCAGGATCTATTCGGGCTGAGGTTCGAGGGGCTGGTGGTGGATTACCAGGGAACGCTGTACCTGGAGCAAGAGGCGCTCAAAACCCCCTTCTGCCGCTTCAGCCTGCGGCAGGGACAGGGGCCCGCAGCGGCGGCCGATGCCATCGCGGCCGACCCCGGACCGGCGGCGGCGCAGACCCAGCCGGAATAGGGCGTGGGCCGGCGGCGCCGCCAGTTGACGCAAGGAGACCCATGCGAAAAACCGTCATCCCCTTCGGACCCCAGCACCCCGTGCTGCCCGAGCCCATCCATCTGAAGCTGACCGTCGTCGACGAGCGTATCGTCGAGGCGATCCCCAACCTCGGCTACGTCCATAGGGGGCTGGAGCAGCTCGCCGACATCCGCGATTTCCACCAGATGATCCAGGTCGTCGAGCGGGTGTGCGGAATCTGCTCGATGATCCACGCGCACTGTTACTGCATGGGGGTCGAGGAGCTGATGGCGGTCGAGGCCCCGCCGCGGGCCCAGTATCTGCGGGTGATCTGGTCCGAGGTCCACCGCATCCAGAGCCACCTGCTGTGGCTGGGGCTCTTTGCCGACAGCTTCGGGTTCGAGAGCCTCTTCATGCAGTTCTGGCGCATCCGCGAAAACATCATGGACATCAGCGAGGCCACCACCGGCAACCGCGTGATCGTCTCGGTCAACGTCATCGGCGGGGTGCGCCGCGATTTGGCCCCCGAGCAGTTGCGCTGGATGCTGGGGCAGCTGGAGCGGGTGGAGGACGAGGTCAAGCGCCTGGAAGCCACTCTGATGGAGGATTACACCGTGAAAAAGCGCACGGTGGGCAAAGGGGTGCTCACCCGCGCGCAGGCCTACGAGCTGGGTGCCGTCGGACCGACCTCGCGCGGCAGCGGCGTGGCCCAGGATGCGCGTCAGACCGGCTATGCCGTCTACGGCGAGCTTTACTTCGAGCCCGTCGTTGAGGCCGGCGGCGACTGCCATGCCCGCGCCCGGGTGCGGTTCCGCGAGGTCTTCGCCAGCATCGAGCTGATCCGCCGGGCGATCGGCAAGTTGCCGGCGGGCGAGCTCCGAACCAAGGTTAAAGGCGCCAAGCCCCCCTGCGGCGAGACTGCCGTGCGGGTGGAGCAGCCCAGAGGAGAGCTGCTGTATTACCTCAAGGGGGCCGGCGAAAAAAACCTGGAGCGCGTGCGGATCCGCACCCCGACCTTCGCCAACATCCCGCCGCTTCTGGCCATGCTGCCCGGGGTGTATCTGTCCGACGTGCCGGTGGTGGCGCTATCCATCGACCCGTGCATCAGCTGCACGGAGAGATGACGTCGCCGGAGGCCCAAGCTCGGCGTTGCGCAGCCGCCCCGCGCTCGCTTGGCGTACAGGGAGTACGCCGCGCTCGGCGGGAGCGCCGCGCGCCTTGATCTTGGGCCTCGGGCGACGTCA
>JALOOU010000076.1 GCA_025454255.1 Desulfobacterales bacterium
TACCAGCAGGTGATCAAGGCATCGGACATGGCCGAGCGCTCGCCGGTCCGCGGCTGCATGGTGATCAAACCCTGGGGCTACGCCCTGTGGGAGAACATCGTGCAGGCCATGGACACCATGTTCAAGCAGACCGGGGTCAAAAACGCCTATTTCCCGCTGTTCATCCCGTTGAGTTTCATGCAGAAGGAGGCCGATCACGTCGAGGGCTTCGCCAAGGAGTGCGCCGTCGTCACCCATCACCGTCTGGAGAAAGAGGCCGGCGGGGCCTTGATCCCCTCCGGGCTGCTCACCGAGCCCCTGGTGGTGCGGCCCACCTCCGAAACGATCATCGCCGACGCTTTCTCCAAGTGGATCAGCAGCTACCGGGATCTGCCGATCCTGCTCAACCAGTGGGGCAACGTGGTGCGCTGGGAGATGCGCACGCGCATCTTCCTGCGCACCAGCGAGTTCCTGTGGCAGGAAGGGCACACGGCCCATGCCACTCAGGAGGAGGCCCTCGAGCGCACCCGGATGATGTTGGAGATCTACGCCCGGTTGGCCGAGGAGGTTCTGGCCATGCCGGTCATCAAGGGCAGCAAGACCGCGGCCGAGCGTTTTCCCGGAGCCGTGGACACGCTGTGCATCGAGGCCATGATGCAGGACTGCAAGGCGCTTCAGGCCGGCACCTCGCACTTCCTGGGCCAGAACTTCGCGCGCGCCTCGCAGATCAAGTTCCAGTCCGCCGCTGAAACCGAGGAGTACGCCTGGACCACCTCCTGGGGCGCCTCCACCCGCCTCATCGGCGGGGTGATCATGACCCACGGCGACGACGACGGCGTCATCATGCCGCCGCGGGCGGCGTCGGCCCACGTCGTCCTGCTGCCGATTTTCAAAAAGGAGGAGGAGCGCCAGGCCGTCATGGCCTACACGGAAGGGCTTGCCCGGGAACTTAGGCTTCAAAGCTATTACGACCGCCGGCTCACGGTGGAGATCGATGCGCGGGACATCGGCGGCGCGCGGGGCTGGGAGTGGATCAAAAAGGGGATCCCGCTGCGGGTGGAGATCGGTGCGCGGGAGGTCAGGGAGAACTCCGTCTTCGTGGGACGGCGGGACAAGCCCCATCAGGAGCGCTCCGCTCTCAAACGCGAGGCGTTTGTGGCTGAAATCGCCGGTATCCTGGACGACATTCATGCCACCCTCTTCGCGCGGGCGGCCTCCTTCCGAAAAGAGCACTGCGCCGAGATCGAGGAGCGCGGGGAGTTTTACGATTACTTTACGCCCCGCAACATCGAAAAACCCGAAATCCACGGCGGGTTCGCATTTTCCGGCTGGTGCGGCACGCCGGAGTGCGAGGCCAAGATCAAGGAGGAGCTCACCGTCACCATCCGCTGCATCCCCTTCGAAAACGCAGATCGGCAGGCCGCCTGCATCGTCTGCGGCCGCACCGGCCCACGGGTGGTCTATGCCAAAGCCTATTGAGGGTCGAAGCGGGCGCGCATGATCCGGATCAACGACATCCTCGACAAGGTCTGCGCCTACCACCCCACGGCGGGCCTGGATGTCGTCGAACGCGCCTATGTTTATTCCGCCCAGGTGCATGCCGGCCAGGTGCGCCTCTCCGGCGAACCCTACCTCATGCACCCCCTCGAGGTGGCCAACATCCTGGCCGACATGAAGCTCGATGCGGTCAGCGTCGCCGCCGGCATGCTGCATGACGTGCTGGAAGACACCCATGCGACCCCGGAGGAGCTCCAGACGATGTTCGGGGCGGAGGTCTTGAGCATCGTCTCGGGCGTCACCAAGTTGAGCACCATGCCGACCTCCACCTCCCAGGAGCGGCAGGCCGAAAACATCCGCAAGATGTTTCTCGCCATGGCCCGCGACATCCGCGTCATTCTCATCAAGCTTGCCGACCGGCTCCACAACATGCGCACCCTGCGGTTCCACTCTCCGGAGCGGCGCAAGGCGATCGCGCAGGAAACCCTGGACATCTACGCGCCGATCGCCGCCCGGTTGGGCATCTACTGGATCAAGACCGAGCTGGAGGAGAACGCCTTCAAGTACATCCACCCGGAGCAATACGCGAACATCGAGAACCTCGTCGCCAAGTCCAAGACGGAGCGCGAGCGCTACATCGACACCGTCAAGGCGACCCTCCACCGGAAGCTCTCGGAGGCGGGCCTGAAGGCCGAGGTCCTGGGCCGCAGCAAGAACTACTTCAGCATTTATACCAAGATGCAGGAGCAGAACCTCTCCTTTGATCAAATCTACGACCTGATCGCCTTCCGCATCATCCTGGACGCGATGCCGCAATGCTATGAGGCGCTGGGGCTGATCCATTCCATGTGGAAGCCCATCGATTACAAGTTCAAGGATTACATCGGCCGCCCCAAGCCCAACATGTACCAATCCCTGCACACGACCGTGATCGGGCCCGTCGGCGAGCGCATCGAAATCCAGATCCGGACCGTCGAGATGGATCGGGTGGCCAAGTCCGGTATCGCCGCTCACTGGAGCTACAAGGAAGGCGGCCGCATCGACGAGAACATCAGCCAGAAGTTCGCCTGGATCCAGGACCTGGTGGAGAACCAGGAGAGCTTCCGGGACCCCGGCGAGTTTCTGGAAAATGTCCGCATCGATCTCTTTCCGGACGAGGTCTACGTGTTCACGCCCAAGGGGGACATCCGGGCCCTGCCGCGGGGGGCCACGCCCGTGGACTTCGCCTACCTGATCCACACCGAGGTCGGCCACAAGTGCATCGGCGCCAAAGTCAACGGCCAGATGGTGACCCTGCCCTATCAGCTGCAAACCGGCGATATCGTCGAGGTCGTCACCTCCAAGAACCACACCCCCAGCAAGGACTGGCTGAAATTCGTCAAAACCATGAAGGCGCGCTCCAAGATCCGGCAGTGGATCAAGGCGCAGGAGAAGGAGCGTAGCGTCAGCCTCGGCCGGGAGATCCTGGAGAAGGCCTTCCGCAAGGAGAAGCTGAACTTCGCCGCCCTCAGCAAGACCGCAAAGATGGATGAGGTGGTGGAGCAGCTCGGGGTGAAAACCCTGGAGGACCTCGTCGCCAACGTGGGGTATGGCAAGCTCACCCCGCTTCAGGTGCTGCGGCCCTTCACTGCGCGGGCGCCGGCGGACGACACCTTCCGGGAGTCGCTCATGGAAAAACTCATGAGCCGCGTCCGCAAGAAAAAGCCCCAGGCCGGTGTTCTGGTCAAGGGGGTCGAGGATATTCTGATCAAGTTCGGAAAATGTTGCCAACCGGTGCCCGGAGACGCCATTATCGGCTATATCACCCAGGGCTATGGGGTCACGGTGCACCGCGCCAGCTGCGTGAACGCCCTGCGCACCAATCCGGAGCGCCAGATCGCGGTCGAATGGAACACCGCCGCCACCGAAACCTATCCTGTGAAGATTCAAATTTTGTCCTACGACCGGGTGGGATTGCTGGCCGATATCGTGGGGAGCATCAGCAAATCAGGAGCCAATATCCTGAGTGCGAGCTCCGAGACCAAGGAGAACAAAATGGTGGAGAGCTATTTCACGATCAACGTCGGCGACAAGGCGCATTTGGAGAAAATTTTGGATTTTCTCAAGCGGGTCAAACAGGTTCAGGATGCGCGGCGCGTGGGCTGATCGGTGTTACGGCGCTTTTTGGATGCGCCCGGACTTGATGCAGCGCGTGCACACGACCAGGGAGCGGGCCTGACCGCCGCGCAGGGCGCGAACCCGCTGGAGGTTGGGGTTGAAGCGACGCTTGGTCACATTATGAGCATGGCTGATGTGGCTGCCCACCATCGGCTTTTTTCCGCAGATTTCGCACATCCTGGACATGACGGCACACTCCCTTCAGTGTTCTAAAAAAATCCATATACCCTAAAAAATACCTGCAAATCAAGTCTTTTTTTAGCAAGTGCACCCCCGTTTCGCCCTGCCCGCGCGCAGAAACCGCACCCCGGGCGATGCCGTCACGCGTGCCTTACGGTTTCAAGCGCGGGCAGGGCCGAACATCGATCAGGTGCCTGATCGCGTGCCGGAGGAGTCCTCCGAGATACCGGTCTCGGCCATCTTGGACTCGGTGCGGGCAATGAAGTCGAGCGCTTGCTGGTGGTAGCCGACATCGGGGTAGTCGCTGACAACGGAGCGGAAGCGGGCCAGCGCCGCCGGGTAGTGCTTGCTTTTGAAGTAGAACACCCCCACCCCGAAATCGTGGCCGGCCAGGCTCTTGTAGCAGCCGACGACATGTTCGGCCGCACTGCGGGCGTAGGGGGAGTCCGGATACTGCCGAATCAGGCGTTGAAACGTTTCCATGGCCTTGCGGGTGTAAGTTTGATCTCGGTCGGAGGTGGTGATGCGATCGAAATGGCTGCGGCCGATCTGGTAGATGACATAGGGGACCGCCTCGTTGCGGGGGTGGAGCTTTTCGAATTCCTCATAGGCGAATATGGCGTCCTCGTATTGTTCGAGCTTGTAATGCGCATCCCCCAGCTTCAACTCGGCCAGGATGGCGTATTGCGAGAACGGATAGATGTCTTTTAAGCGCTGAAAGTGGTCGATGGCCTTTTTGTAGTCGCCGCCGTCGTAATAATCCATGCCGGCCCACGCCAGCTCCTCGGCCGTTTGGTTCTCATCGGAGCCGCCGAAAAGTCCGCTGATCGACCCCTTGACGTCGGCGTAGGTCTCTTTCAGGGTGGTGCAGCCGCATAGCATCAGCACGAACGCTGCACTCACCCCCGCTGCAAGCAACCGATGACTTTTAAGCATTCCCGTCTGTTACCCCGGCTAAGGCCCGAGTGGAGATTCCGGTTGGGAGCAGGTTGGTCCTCAGCCGGAATCGCCGCGGATGATCGCCGTTCGAACGCCTACCGCCCAGGCTCCGGATAATCGCAGGCTCCCCGTTCTATACGAGTTTGTTGAGGGCCTCTTCGAGTTTGGATTTGGCAACCATTCCGGTGATCTGGTTGACAACCGCGCCGGCTTTGAAGAAGATCAGCGTCGGGATGGCTTTGATACCGTATTTGCCGGGAGTGACCGGGCTGTTGTCGACATTGCACTTGGCAAACTTGATTTGGCCGCTGAAATTTTTGGCCAGATCCTCTACCACCGGGGCGATCGCCTTGCATGGCCCGCACCACGGCGCCCAGAAATCGACCAGCACGGGGGTTGCGGATTGCAATACTTCGGATTCAAAATTGCCGTCATCTATTTCGATAATGCCCTCTGCCATGATGTCGGTCCTTTCATGAATAAAATAAAAGTGATAATAAAGGCAAAGGGCATGGATGTCAACTTGTGCGCAAGCGGCTGGGTGCCAAAAGGAGGCGCGCGATGGCAGGGCGGATACGATTGGGGGTGCTGATCTCCGGCGGCGGCACGAACCTGCAGGCCATCATGGACGCCTGCGAGAACACCCGCCTCGATGCCGATGTGGTGTGCGTCGGCAGCGACAACCCGCAGGCATCCGGCCTCGAGCGGGCCCGGAAGGCAGGTATTCCGACGTTTGTGGTCGACTACCGCGCTATCGCCCGCGCCTTTCGGGCCGCTCCGGAAGCCGCCCCGCTGCCGAAGGATTTTCGACTGGATGAGATCCGCTCCAAGCAGCGCCTGATGGCAGGGGCCTCCGATCCCGCCCGGCTGGATGCGTTTCTGAAAACCCGGGCGATAGCCGAGGCCGCCCTGGTCGCGGCCATGGAGCCGACCCCGTTTGACCTTCTTGCGCTGGCGGGGTTCATGCGCAACTTTACACCCTATTTCATCGACCGGGTGAACGGCGACCGGGCCTTGCCGCGCATCATGAACATCCACCCGGCGCTCCTGCCCGCCTTTCCGGGCACCGACGGTTACGGCGACACGTTTCGCTACGGGTGCAAAGTCGCGGGCTGCACCGTTCATTTCGTCGACTACGGCGAGGACTCGGGCCCCATCATCGGCCAGCGGGCTTTTCCGATCCGGCCGGAGGACTCGCTCGAGACGATCCGGAAGCGAGGACTAGAGCGGGAGTGGGAGCTCTACCCCGAGTGCATCCAGCTTTTCGCCGAAGGCCGCCTCAAAACCGTGCGGATGACCCACCCGCTGCCGGGCGGCAAGACGCTCGAGCGCACGGTGGTAACCATCCTGCCGAAAAGCTGATCCGCACCTCCAGGCGGAGAGCGGTCGTGGCGCGATCAAAACCCAAACGTAACGAAAAGCGTGATGGGCTGCGGCCGTTCGAAAGGCTGCTGGCCGAAATCTCGACTCTCTTCATCGATCTTCCCGCCGGTGAGATCGACGACGAAATTATCGACGCCCAGCGACGCATTTGCGAGTCCCTGGACCTCGACCGATCGACCCTCTGGATGACCTCGGAGTCCGTTCCCGGCATGCTGGTGCTGACTCATATCCATCAGCCGTCGGAGATCCCGTCCCCGCCCGAGCACATGAACACAAGGGATTCTTTCCCCTGGGCCGCCGAAAGGGTTTTGGCAGGCGAGACGCTTGCCGTCGCCAGAATGACCGAGCTTCCGGCGGAAGCCGATCTCGACCGGGAGAGTTTCGGCCGCTACGGTGCCCGGTCGACCGTTTTGATTCCCTTATCGGTCGCACGAGGGAAGGTATTCGGCGCGCTAACCTTTGCCGTGACGCGTGAAGAGCGGCGCTGGTCCAGGACGCTCGTGCAACAGTTGGAGCTGGTCGCCCAGATATTTGCGAATGCGCTCTCCCGCAAACAGACCGAAAAGTTGCTGGAAGAGCGCCTGCAATTCGAAATGCTGCTCTCCGATATCTCGGCACGCTTTGTCAACCTTCCCCCCGATCGCGTGGATGGAGCGATCGAAGAGGCCCAGCGCCGCGTCTGTGAAAGCCTCGGATTGGATCTGTGTGCCCTCTGGCAATGGACGGCGGCAGCGCCGGCGTCGCTCATTATGACGCATATCTACCGGTTCCGGGAAGAGCCTCCGCTGCCTCAGCCGATGGATGCACAGGAGTTTTTCCCCTGGTCCCGGGAGCAACTCAACCGACGCAACATCATCGCCATCGCCTCCCTGGCGGATCTGCCGGAGGAGGCGGCCCGCGACGTCGAGAGCTATCGCACCTTCGGCATCAAGAGCACGTGTGTTTTCCCTCTGGCGGTTGGCAATGCGGCCCCCATCGGCGCGTTGGGTTTCAATGCCATGCGCGCGGAACGCGAGTGGTCGGATGCGATCGTGAAGCGGCTGCAACTGGTGGCGGAGATATTCACCAATGCGCTTGTCCGGAAGCGTTCGCAAAACGACCTCATCCAAAGCGAGAGGCGCCTGCGCCTGATCACGAATGCCTTGCCGGTGCTCATTTCCTATGTCGATACCGATCTGCGCTACCGCTTCAACAACGAGGCCTACCAGGCGTGGTTCGGGGTCGATCCGCAGGAGGCCCAGGGACGGTCCATCCCGGAGGTGATCGGAGAGAGGTTCTTTCAAAGCGCCAGGCCTTATTTGCAGCAGGCGTTGTCCGGCGAACCGGTGCAATGCGACCTTGAGGTTGAGAGGGCCGATGGACGGCCGTTGTCCGTGGAAGCCATCTACGTGCCGGATGTGGCTGAGCAGGGAGTCGTGCGGGGCATCTATGTCATGGCGACGGATGTCACGGAGCGAAACCTCGCCCGACAGCAGTTCAGGCGGTTGCAGGATGAACTCTTTCATGCCGCCCGCGTCGCCACCATGGGAGAGTTGACCGGAGCGCTTGCGCATGAAATCAACCAACCCCTGAGCGCGATCATGAGCAACGCCCAGGCGGCCCGCAGATACCTGGCCGGCCCGACGCCGAATCTGAATGAGCTGAAAGAGATCCTGAACGACATCATCAAAGAAGATGCCCGGGCCGGCGACGTCATCTCCCGCCTGCGGGCGTTGTTGAAAAAAGGGAGAGTGGAGATGAGGGCAGTCGACCTCAATTCGGTTTTTCGCGAGGTCGTCGCTCTCCTGGACACTCACGCGGTGCGGGGCGGCATAAAGGTTTCATCGGAGTTGGACCCCAAGCTCCCTCCCGTGCAAGGCGATCGGATTCAACTCCAGCAGGTGGCCTTGAACCTGCTGCTGAACGCCTTCGATGCCATGCAGGAGTGCCCGGTCTCGAAGCGCAGGGTGTTGATCCGGACCTGGCGACAGGACTTCGGGATCGTGGCGGCTGTGGCCGACAGCGGAAAGGGCATCCCCGCCGGCGACTCCGAAAAGATTTTCAAAGCCTTCTACACGACCAAACCCGAAGGATTGGGCATGGGGTTGTCCATCTGTCGTTCGATCATCACCAACCTCCATGGGCGCCTTTGGGTTGAAACCACCTCCGGCCGCGGGGCGACGTTTTGTTTCCGCCTGCCGGCGGCAACGACGCGGTCGGGCAGCAGGCCGCCGGCCTGCACCCCGCCACTGCCCTGAAACGGCGTCATTTGCCGATCTGCCTGGATGAGACCAAAGTCCTATTTCCAGATTATCTTCGGGGCTGATACGATTATCCTCCATAAGTTGTTTAAATAGATGCGGGCGGCTTTCTCGACGAAACGAAGGGTTGAAAGGGTTCCATAACCCGGTCTGACGGCGGGGGGCTCCGCCCTGGCGGGATGGCAGGCCTCGCGAAGATGCTCGCAATCTTTTGCGGTTGCGGCCCTTTTCGAATCGGCCCCGACGCGCATCGAGACATGCCCGCAGGCGGTTGCGTCGGCAGCCGTTTTCGTTTCGGCAAACGTCGTCGTCGTATCTTTCGGACAACTGCCGGCAGCACCTTTTGGCCGGAGCCTTCGGCGCGGGGATCGTCTCCGGCCTGCAGGGCGTGCCGAACAATTTTGTCTGCGGGTCGATCCTGTCGACCATAAAACGACTTGGCTCGAGAAGACGGGCAGGATGGAGGATGGCTGATGAAGTTCATTTTCGAGCGACGATTAAGTGCTGTTGCACTCGCCGCGGCGCTCGCCCTGGCCGGCTGTGCCGGTTCGCCCAAGGAACCCCCGACCTTTCAGCACATGAATGCGCTGGCGGCCGCAGGGTTTGATTTGAAGATGGCCGACACGCCGGCCAAGCTGGAGCGCATCGGCAATCTTCCCCAGCTGCAGCTCGCCCAGGTCGACGTCAAGGGGCGCCAGCTCTATGTCTATGCGGACGCCCACGGGTGCCGGTGCGTGTATGCAGGCGACGAGGATGCCTATCGGCGGCTGCTCTATCAAGCGCGGCAACAACAGATCGACCAGCGCTCCTATTGGGCGCAGGAGCACACCAACCGGAGCACCTACTCCTACAAAGGGGAGCCGATCCACTGGGGCGATATAATAATGATCACCGGTTCGGATGTTGATCTTGACGACCTTAGAGGCAACGACTGAGACAACCGGTCTAGCGTTGCGCGCTGCCTGCGGGTGATTTGATTCCCGGTTGGACAGTTGCCGATAACGCGGCTGGTCAGAAATAGGAGCGGCCGCCCAGATAGCGTGTCCGATAGTAGTCGCCGGCAAGAGAGGCCACCTGAATGGCGTTGCCGCGGCGCGGGGCATGCAGAAAGCGGTCGTCGCCCAGATAGATTCCCACATGGGAGACGTTCCTGCCGCCGCGGGTGGCGAAAAAGACCAGGTCCCCCTTGGAGAGGTTTCTTTCGTCGACCGGGTTTCCCGCCGCCCATTGTTCGCGCGAGGTTCTGGGCAGATCCAGGCCGTTGAGCTGGTAGACGACCATGGTGAGGCCGCTGCAGTCGAAGCCCGATACCGTCGATTCTCCGCCCCATTGGTAAGGCACCCCGATGAAGCGCTCCGCCGTGCGGATGATCTCGGCGCGCAGCTGCGCCTCTCCGGCCGTCTCCCTGCGCGTTGCGGCGTAATCCTCCGGCGCAATGATGAAGTACTCGTCGACGACGCGCGCGGCTTTCAGCCGCTCCGCCCGGTCAACGGCCTCCGCCCGCGAAGGAAAGTTGCCGATGCGCACTTTGTAGAACCCCGAGTCGTCGATGAAGTGATAGGCCGAGAGCTTCTGACCCAGGAGTCTCTGGGTGAGGCGCACGGCATTGTCGATTTTTTTGAAGGCGCCGGCCTGAATGGTGTAGCGCAGGGCCGGCAACACCGGCTTGGGTTTGGCGGGCGGCGGTTCGGGCCGCAGCCGGGCCTGGCCGCCGCAGCCGGATAGCATCAAAAGGAGCAGCATGGCGCACGCCGCCGCCTGCTGCGCGAATTTCCACGGGTGGTTGCTTTTTGCTTTCACCTTTGGGTGTTGAGCTGTTTTATGCCGGCCCCCCCAAGAGGATCTTCACTATCACCGGAAATGCCACTAATGTTCCCAGCGAGGCCCCCAAGTTGGTGAAGGCCACCACCAGCAGAATGCGGGTGACCTTGTTGCGCCAGAAGCCGCGCAAGGAGAGGATGTCCTGCGGTAGGCTCTCCAGGTCTTTGACTTTCGGCTTGCGGGATAAGGCCTCCACCAACCCCGACACCCAGCCCGCGGCGATCATGGGGTGCAGGGTGGTGAACGGGGCCACGACCACCGAGGAGAGCACCGTGGCCGGGTGGGCCAGGGCCATGATGGCGCCCAGCCCCGCCAGCACTCCGGTGCACAGGCTCCAGAGCAGGATCATGTCGGTGCCGGCCTCTTTGCCGCCGAAGAAAAAACCCGCAAGGAAAAGCAGGACGATGCTCGCGGGGATGCCCCACTTCAGGACGGCCCCCATTTTCCCGGGCGGCGGCAGCGCGGCCAAGGCGTCGAGGTCGACGGCTTCGTGCCAGTGGGCGCGGATGCCCGGCAGGTGCCCGGCCCCGACCACGGCCACGACCTTCGCGCCGGGGGCCTGGCGTATTCTGGCGGCGAGGTAGCGGTCGCGCTCGTCGATCAGGATCGTCTTCAATCCGGGCATGGAGCGTCCGACCTCCGTCAGGACCGCCTCGAGCACATCCTGCTGCTTCATGCGCTCGATCTCCTCTGCGGTGATCTCATCTGCCGCGCCCATGGACATCAGCAGCTGGTAGAGGAGTTTGACCCGGGCCCACCAGCTCAGTGCATGCCAGGCGCGGGAGAGGGTCGCGCGGATATCGCGGTCCGCGAGCCAGAGCTGCGCGCCGAGCTCCTCCGCCAGTTCGACGGCTCTGAGCATTTCGGCCCCGGGAGTCACGTCCATTTTGCGCGCAATGCGTTTCTGGAAGGCGGCGAGCAGCAGGTTGGAGAGCAGCAGGAAGGCTTTTTTTTCGCGGATGACCTTGATGATGTCCGTGTTCCCCCAGCGGTCTTTCTGGCGCATGGCCTGAAAGCGGGAGTCGCACAGCTCGACGCAGATGGTCTCGGGGCTTTCCGCCGTGACCACCTCCTCGACCAGCCGCACGCTTTCGCGCGAGACGTGGGCCGTGCCGACGAGGATAATCTCCCTGTCCCCGTCGAACAAGCGATGGACCATGTGGGTGTTGTCTGTCATAACGCTCCGGTATAGTATGGCGAGGTGGCCGTATGTTCAGGGCGAACGGCGATGGAGACGCCGCTCGACCCTGCGGACCCGTGTCTCGGCTGCAACCTGAAGCTTATTACATCCGGGTGCGGATGGCAAACGCAACGACGGGAAGATGGAGATGACGGCGAGCGCAACAGACAGCTTTCGGATCACAGCGGAGCCCTTCTACCTGAGCCGCGGCGGCGAAGTGGAGGTGTTCGCAGCCGCCTGCGCCGCACGCCTTCCGGTCATGCTCAAAGGCCCGACCGGCTGCGGCAAAACCCGGTTCGTGGAGCACATGGCCTTCCGCCTCCGCCGGCCGCTGATTACGGTGGCCTGCCATGAGGACCTCTTCGCCTCTGACCTGATCGGGCGGTACTTGCTGCAGAACGAGGAGACGGTGTGGATGGACGGGCCATTGACGATGGCGGTGCGCTGCGGCGCCATCTGCTACCTCGACGAGGTGGTCGAAGCCAGAAAGGACACCACGGTGGTCATTCATCCGCTGACGGACAACCGGCGGCGGCTGGTGGTCGAAAAGACCGGGGAGTACATTGCGGCCCATCCGGACTTCATGATGGTGATCTCCTACAACCCCGGCTATCAGTCCGTCCTGAAAGACCTCAAGCAGAGCACCCGGCAGCGGTTCGTTTCGCTGGACTTCGACTACCCGGAGCCGGAAAAGGAGGCCCGCATCGTCGCTCAGGAGGGCGGGCTCGAACCGGCGGCCGCTTTGAAGCTGGTGGGGCTGGCCGCTAAGATCCGTGCGATCCGCGAACAGGGTCTGACGGAGGGTGCGAGTACCCGGCTGCTCATTCATGCCGCGCGCCTGATGGCTGCCGGGGTCAGCCAACGGCAAGCCCTGCGCACGGCGGTGTGCCTGCCGCTGACCGACGATGAACGGCTGCTGGAGACGATCGAGGATCTGATCGACGACCTCTTTTGACCCGGCGATGCCGAAGCCCGATTTCGGCGTTGCGCTTCCTCCCGCGGTCGCTGCGGCGTACGAATAGTGCGCCTCGCGCCGCGGCACTCGCGCGCCTTGAACTCGAGCGTTGGGCATCGCCGGGCCGGGCGCCCAAAGAGGCGTTTTATGCAGCGATGGGCCATAATAGCCCAGCAGCGAAGTTCCCTTTTCCCCCTTTGGCGGAAGGGGGGCGGGGGCAGTTCAGTGCGACTCCAGAGGAGGACGGTTTTAACCCGATTCCCCCATGCAAAGCGATCTGCACGCATCCCTTGAGCCTCTGGCGCTGGCCGATCCTGAATCGGCGGCGGCCGTTGCGGCGCGGCTGGCGCGCAAGACGGTGCCGGTCGGCCGGGAGGCTCTCGCTCAGCTGGTCGCAGAGGCCCTCTGGGCGCTGGGGATGGAGGTCTCCTTCGGCCGGGCGGCGGCGATGGCCTATGCCGAGCTGGCCGGCGAGGTGCCCCCGGAGCGCTTGGAGTCCCTCCGCGTCTGCCTGCACAATGCCGCTGGCACCGGCCCCGCGTCGGGCCGCATCATGGCCGAGTGCCTGCCGCCGGTGCTGGCGCACGGCGACGGGGAAACCCTCGCACGGTTTCAAGAGGCATGGCAGGCCATGGCGCGCAAAGGCACCCACACCCTGCGGGAGCCGCTGCTGGCCATCGAGCCCCTGCTTGCCGCCGGCGACCTGGCGGCGGCCGGCGTCTATCTGGAGCTTCTGCGCACGCTTTTCGCGGCGGAGCTGAGCTACGAGGAGGGGCGCATCTTTTCCGTCGTGCTGCCCAAGGCCGCCCGGGGGCTATTGCCGCAGCGCCGGCAGTGGCAGCTGCGGGAGCTCCTCCGCGTCGCCCGCACGGACCGGCGCCTGCTGGAGCCCTTTCTGGCTGGTTTGTCCAGAGGGCTCGGGCTGCTGCCGAAAAATTCCCTGAAACGTTTTGTCGCCGGCTGCCTGCTGGCGTATCGGCACCGAAAGGAGCACGGGGCCCGGGCGCTGTCGCTGGAGTCGCGGGCGGCGCAGGAGCGCTTCAGCGCTCTGCAGGTGAGCGTCGGCTTCTCCCAGGTCCAGGACCGGTTGCGCCGTTATCTGCAGGCCCGCACCGGCCTCTCTCTATCGATCCGCCCCCTCTCCGCGCTGGCCGCCGTCGAGGCCGCGGCGCTGGGAGCGGGGCGCATGGTGTGCTCCGACGCCCAGGCGATCTACCTGCCGGACGAGATCGACCGGTTTGCCGACAGCGAGAAAAACGCCGGGCTTTACAGGCTCCTGGTGCGGTCGGAGGCCTGCTTCCACGAGTTCGGGACCTTCGACTTCGATGCAGAGAAGATTCCGGGGTTCTGGCCGGAGGCGGGGGCGCCGCAGCCGGGGCCGTCCGGCCTCGGGCCTTTTTTGGGGCGCTTCCCGGATCCGGTGCTGGCGGCGGACCTGTTCACGGTCTTCGAGCTGGGCCGCATCCGCAAACGGCTGGAACACTCCTATCCCGGCCTGGTGCGGAGGCTTTACCCGGCGCTGCGCCAGGCGTTTATTTTTCCCGCCAATCCGGCCGCCGGCCCGTCGGACCTGCTGCGCCGGCTGCTGGCCCGCCTCGGGCTGGCGATGCCGGTCGGCAGGCAAGATGCCGGGGTCGAGGCGATCGCGGCCGTCTTCGACGCGGCCATTTCGGCCGCAAGCCCGGTGGAGGCCGCCGCTGAACAGACCCTGCGGTTTTTCGAGGCGGTCAGGAGCCGCACCCTCTTCCCGCCCGGCGGGAGGCCGCCCTTGGAAACCCCGTTCGGGTGGCGGCCCTGGCCCAATCCGGCGGCGGCCGGCAGCAGCCCCTTCGATCGGTTGGCGGAAACAATCCAGGCCGCCCTTGCGCGGGAGGGGGTCGGTGCGTATCGGTCGGACATCAAGCGACGGCTCAAAGCCTCCGCCGGGAACCTCACCCCCGAGGATATCCGGGAGCTTTGCCAGCATCGCACCGAGGCCGCCGAACGGCTGGAGGCGGCCCTCACCGGTTTGGCCGCCGGCCGGCCGGAAGGCGGCCCGCCGGAGGACGGGCCGGTGTTCCGCTATCCCGAGTGGGACGACCGGCTCGGGGACTACCTGCCGGAGCATGTGCGTTTGCGGGAGAGGATCTTGCCGGGGAGTGCGGGTGGTTTCTACCGGGAGGTGCTGCACCGCCGCAGCGCGCTGGTGCGGCAGACGCGTCAGATGTTCGAGCGTCTGCGCCCCGAAGGCCTCCAACGCCTGCGGCAATGGCCGGACGGGGATGAGTTCGACTACCGGCAGCTGATCGATGCCGCCGTCGACCGCCGCATCGGGCAGGTTCCTTCCGACCGCCTGTTCATCAAACGTGTGAAGGGCCGGCGGGATGTCGCCGTTCTGCTCCTGGTGGACGTGTCGCGCTCCACGGCCAACACCGTGCCGGGGTCCGAGTCGACCGTTCTGGACATCGAAAAGGAGGCGGTCGTGGTTTTGTGCGAGGCCTTGACCGTCTTGGGCGACTCTCTGGCCGTGGCCGGCTTCTCCGGCAGCGGTCGGCTGGGGGTGGATTATTTGCGCATCAAGGGGTTCGAGGAGAGGCTTTCGGACGAGGTCAAGCTCCGGATCGGTGCGCTGCGGCCCCAGCGCAACACGCGCATGGGCGCCGCCATCCGGCATGCCGCCCGAGATCTTGACGCGGCGGCCGCCCGGCTGCGCCTGCTGATCATCCTGGGAGACGGCTTCCCCAACGACACCGAGTACAAAGGGGCCCACGCCGTGGCGGACACGCGGCAGGCACTGATGGAGCTGGGCGCCCGAGGGGTCCATTTTCACGCCTTGACGGTGAATTTGCCGGCCGACCCGAAGCTGGACCGGCTCTACGGCAAGGCCCGGCACCACGTGATCTCGGACGTCACGGAGCTGCCGGGGCGGCTGCTGCGGGTCTACAGCGCGCTCACCCGCTGACGGCGCCGCCGAAAGCCTGGCTTCGGCGGCGCGCGGCGCCGGCGGCAGTCCGATTGCGGCTCAATTAAATGCGCGCGTTGGTTGAGGTGTCTTATGCTGATTTACGACGGCATCTATGCGTGGGAGGGTTTCGGCGGGCAGCTTAAACTCTCCAGCGGCCGATGCCGGCTGCGGGTTTTCGACCTTGCACAGGAGCCCGCGCGCGGGGCGACTTTCCTGCGTCCCATCCTCGTCATCGCCTCCGATGTGCCCGAAAGCCGCATGTCCGTGCGCAGCTGCGCCGGACATGTCGCCACCTCGGTTGCGCGCGATTTCAAGATCGACCCCCACCGGATGCTGTTCGTCGAATACTACCCGCAGAGCGTCTACGGAGCGCACGGGGAGCGGGTCATCCCGGAAAAATACGAGGCCGTGGACTTTCGCTGGACCGCAGGCGGGGCGATTAAACCCAAGTGGCGCACGCTGCAGCCGGCCTTGGCGGATTCGATTCGGCAATTGGTGGAGCGATTCGGCAAATAGCTAAACGGAACACCTGTGGCCGGTCGTCTCGATGCCAACGGCCTTTCGAAATTTTCAGAACTTATTCTCAATGATTCCCGCTTTGCGCAAAGATTCGACAAATTACGAACGACGATTTCTGAGATTGTTTCAGCCAATCGCAGCAGCCTTTGCCGGAATCTACCTGCGTCTGAACTAATCTACAATTCCCTGAATCGATACCTTTGATCTGGTAATCCCAAATACCCTCTTCCCGAATCAGAGTGCAATAAGGGCACGAATCTTCAACATATATGGCGGGCCTCGAAAGCCTTTCCGCATTTCATTCACCAAGTGCGGTTAAAGCTAAACCAAGTATGGTGTTTCCTTGTTTTGGAAGCGGTTAGCAGCTGCCAACCGCTTCCACTCTGCTATGCATAGGCGCAATTGGAGACGCACTGGTTGTAGCGATTCTCGCATTCATTAAGGCGCTTGCCGTTTGCCTCGCAATCCTTGATGACATGCTTGCAGTTTTTCGAGCAGTCGAGCTCAATCTCTTTAGCGCTTTTCATTTTATTGCCTCCTCTATCAGCCCCCGCCTATCGAGCGGGTGTGAATATCGGCGATAGCTCGGTTCAGTGATGGAAAAACTGGATGCCGCAGTTTTAGGTGGGTGATCGTTCCGTACCAACCGGCCATGAACTGCACTCCCATCGACGCTGAATCACACGATAGAAAAAGATTTCGTACAGTGCTGCCACGCCGAATATGGCATATATTAAACGGCTTAAGGGGCTCATTGTGCCGACAACCACCTCGACCGGGTTGACTCCGAAAAAGCCCACCGAGCCCCAACACAGCCCCCCGACAGCCAAAACGAAAGCGGCAATCAGGTCGATCCCTTTCATGTAACGGTCATTATAGTCTCTCATGATAGTCTCCCTCGGTTTCTGAAGTTTTCCTCCCTTCAGCCTCATGCGCCAAGCCGAATTTGTTTCCTGTCTCAGTTACTCAGAGTTTAGCCGATCGTCTATGGCGCACCACGTTGATGAGGCCTCCTTCTCGAACGGCTTCCAGTTGGCGGGCGCTCAGGTCGTGGTCGACCAATTTCAAGAGTGTCTCCCTGGCTCATGCGCTCATAGTCTTCTGCTTTCACGAAGGTCAACGGAAGGATCCCGAAATTTACCAAATTCTGGCTGTGGATGCGGGCAAAGCTTTTAGCAATAACGACTTGTAGGCCGAGGTAGCGCGGGGCTATAGCAGCATGCTCCCTGCTGGATCCCTGTCCGTAGTTGTCCCCGGCAATGACGAAAAACCCCTGTTGCTGGTTTTGAGCCGCCCGATCATAAAAGCTTTCGTCCACATGACTGAAGACGTATTTGCTCAATTCGGGAATGTTGCTGCGATAAGGCAGAACTCGAGAGCCAGCCGGCATGATTTCATCGGTAGAAATATCGTCGCCCACCTTCAGCAGTATCGGGCCAAAAATTCGGTCAGCCAGCGGTTCAAAGACCGGCAGCGGTTTG
>JALOOU010000077.1 GCA_025454255.1 Desulfobacterales bacterium
TGTTTCTGCGCATGCTATAAAACGAGCCTTTCCAGCCTCTATCTGGGATGAAATGTCGATCGGCTTCTGGATCGCAGCATTGATGTGCCCGCCCAACAGTGAGACCACGGAAGGACCCGATCCTGCAAATGGAACATGACGGAATTTCAAGCCGGTCGCTTTTGAAATGTCCAAAAGTGCAATATGGGGCCACGTATAGTCACCCGCCGTACCTACTGTAACTTCCCCTGGGTGCTGTTTCGCATATTCAACAAATTCCTGAATCGTTTGCCATGGGGAATCAGTTTTGACACCCAAAAGCCAATCGTTTTTGAGAACCTGGATGATTGGAATGTAACTTTTAGTCGTATAGGGAAGGTCTTTTATCAGGGGCTGCACGATGAGCGGGGCACTAGGACTATAGGCCAAAGTATGTCCGTCTGGCCTTCCCGAAAGCACCTCGGACAGGCCGATGGTGCCAGCGCCACCGGGCTTAAAAACGATTTGCATGCCGGTAGGGCAGATTTTATTTTCGTTGATTATATTTATGATCCTTTGCGCTACTGTTCCAGCGCCCCCGCCTGGGGGAAATGAGACAACCACCGTAATCCCCCGCTTGGGAAAGTCTGCCGCCCAAGTGGAAGCGGCCGGCATAAAAATGATAGAAAAAATAAAGGTAAATACGGCCAACTGTGAGAATCTTTTGCTCTTCATAACTACCTCCTTTTAGTGTTGTTTACGATTCTTGAAACGCGCGAATGGTAGCTTTCCGTAAAATTAAAACCAACACCTTGAATGCGATAAGCACCACGGGAATTAGCAGAATAATCAATGAAATTGGACGGCTAACAAAAATCGACACGTCGCCAGCAGAAATGCTCAAAGACTCGATTAGGTAACTTTCCAATTTAGGTCCTAAAACTATGGCTAACACCAGGGGAGCAAAATCATATCCCCGCCGCCGTAAAAAAAAGCCACACACTCCGGAGAGGATTAGAACCCATATATCGACGGAACTGCTATTAACGGCATACACTCCGATCAGGCATAATATAGCCACAATAGGCATCAAGATTTTTTCGGGGGTTCGTAAAACAGAAACGAAAATGCCAACAAAGGGCAAGTTCAAGACCAAGAGCAAGACGTTGCCCATGTACATGCTGGCGACAAAAACCCAGAAAATGTCTGGATGATCCTGGATAAAAGTCGGTCCGGGATTAATTCCTGTAATCAGCAGAGCCGAAAGCAGCAGTGCCATTGGCGGCGCAAAAGGAATACCCAAAGCCATCAACGGAAGAAAAGCTCCTCCTGCGGAGGCGTTGTTGGCTGACTCTGGTCCGGCCACTCCTTCGATAGCCCCCTTGCCAAACCTCTCCGGATGCTTCGAAAGTTTCTTTTCCATGGCATAGGAGGCGAAGGTGGATATGACAGCGGCAGGCCCTGGAATGAGCCCTATAAAAAAGCCAAGGATCGAGCCCCGAAACGTTGGGCCGATGGATCGCCGGAATTCTTTCCGATTGGGAAGTAATTCGCGGAGGCGAACCGATTTTACGGAAACGGAATCTGTTTTTTTAACGATCGCATCGATAACCTCTGTAATTCCAAAAATCCCCATGGCAACTGCAACAAAATCAACCCCTTGAGATAGGGCAAGTATTCCAAACATAAAGCGCTGGTCGCCTGATCCAGGGGCCATGCCAATCGTTGAGATCAGGATTCCTAACAAAACCATGAGAGCCGCTTTTAGTTTCGAGCCGGAGGAAATGCTGGTGAGAATGATGAGGCCGACAAATGTAAGCGCGAAATACTCTGGAGATCCAAATCTTAACGCAAACTCCGATAGAGGAGGTGCAAAGAGCATCAGACCAATAACGCTCAACGTTCCCGCTACAAACGAACCGGCCGCCGCTATGAAGAGCGCAGCTCCCGCCCGCCCCTTCTGGGTCATTTTGTAGCCATCGATACACGTGATAACGGAAGTGGACTCACCTGGAACGTTCAGTAAAATAGAGGTGGTCGACCCACCATACATTGACCCATAATAGACGCCTGAAAACAAGAGCAGGGTTTGCATCGGGGTCATCCCAAAAGTGACGCCCAAAAGCAGAGACATTGCGCCCATCGGGCCGATTCCGGGAAGAACACCGACCAGGCTCCCAAGCGTAACACCCGCAACAGTGAACATGAGGTTGTTAGCACTCAGGGCTTGGCTAAAGCCGAAGATTATATTGCCTATGACGTCCATTAAAACTCTCCCTCCCACCAACAAGCGATATTTCAATAGGTTGGGTTATAGGGCGATACGCTCATTTTCAGGGAATAGTTTATGGTCAATTAAGCCAATACCCGACTGCTTCTAATACGCCTTCGGGAAAATGCGCACCCATCAAACGCTCAAAAACCAGATAACCAATGGCCATCGTTGCTCCGCCGCCCAAAAAGGACCATTTCCAAGAGGAAACGCCTGCAATCCGCTGAATGGCCACCATCGCTCCGAAAATACATAACCAGAATCCTAAAACAGAATGGAGTAAAGCAAAAAGGACCATAACGACAAATAGCGCACATAACTTGCCTCGTTGTATGGGCTCTTGGGTTGATTCATGGATGACGTTGGACTGCCGTTCCTTCTTGGCTGAACGCCTGTCTTTCCAAAAAAGAAACAACGATAGGCCGGCGAGTCCAGTAGCGCTCACAGTCGGAAAAAAACTAACCCCCGGAGCGTTTAGACTACCGAATTTGTATTTCAAGGAATAAACAATAAAGATTATTGCGATTAAAAATAACGACAAAGGAGTTATTGCATCTCTTTTCAATGGTCCTCCTTTCTGGTCGCATTTTTAGTGATGAGATCGTCTCATTTTATGTTGATGGTCGGTTCGCCGATGGCATTGGAGAATTAGGGCAGAAACTGAATTGGGTGTTTCACCCGCCGTGTAGGCTCGCCTAATGAACCGTGCTAAATTCATGTGGGTATCACGAATTAGTTTGTTACTATAATAGTAATGTATACACGACTATAGTAAAACAGTTACATCGTAGCACGGTGTTTGTCAATACAAAATTTTGGTTGCATGTTCATGAAGTGCACTTGCAGATAACGAATTGGATATACAGCATTATAAAGCTGCTGTTTAATTGATTAGGAACTGCGGTGTCGGAGATTGCGGAATAAAAGAGAGTAGGCGAGGTGCGGCTAACCTATCCCTTTATGCATCCAGCGACGTGATGATTGCGGACAGCTCGCTCGCCATTTTGGTGAGGATGCCGGTGTAGTTCCGCTCGATGATGCTAAGTGGGAATTCGGCGGCACGGAAACCGAGGCTTACGGCGCCGGCGACGACCTTCGTATTGTAGTTGCTCAGCGGCGCACCGATGAATATCATGCCTGGAAAATATTCCTCGTTGTTGACCGAATAGCCGCGGCTGCGCGTGGCCTTGAGATCATTCAGCAGGTCTTTCTTTTTAGTTATGGTCTTGGGCGTGAGTTTGGTTAGCCTGAGAGACTTCAAGATTTCGGTCAGCTCTTCGCTCTCGAGGTTGGCGAGGACTGCTTTCCCAAGGGCCCGGGCATGCAAATCATCCATTAAGATAGGAAGGCGGGAATAGATCAGGCTGGGGTGTTCGCGGCGATAGAGAGAGATCAACGAGCGCCCGAATAGCAGGGCAGAATCGATCGAGACATTGTGCTGGATAGAGGTCTTGTCGATAATCGGTTTGACGCCTTGAAGCAGGTCGTAGCCATGAAAAAAATTCTGACCCAGGACAAAGGATTTGGGCCCGAGGCGGATCAAACGGTTGCTGCTGTTCTTCCGCAGGTATCCGAGTTCAATAAGCGTATTGACGAAGCGGAAAACGGAAGTTTTGTTGATCCCAGTGATCTGTGAGATCTCAGATAGGCTTCGCTTTGAGTGGTCTCGATCGAAGAGACTCAGTATCAGCAGGCCCTTTTCAATCGTCTTGGAGAAATATTTATCATTTTCACTATGCACAGCTCATCTCCGTTACTATTATAGTACCCTTATTAGCTTTTTATATGGCAGTTGTCAATCAATCCGTGAGGTACGTATATCGGCAATGATCCTGAACTAATCCGGTTCTGAATTTTTTCACCTTTCCTGACCAAATCTGCCAAAATTGGATGAACTGGGGCAGGGCATGAGTGCTCTATGCCCCAGTTTCGTTTAAGCCATAAAGGTTCTCAATCCACCTCATCGCCTCGACGTCGGTGACCTTGCGGAGATACCGCTGAGTGGTGGATAGGTGGGCATGCCGCAGGATCACCTTGCTGACGATCTCAATCGGAGTGCCGGATCTAGGGGTGTAAGGGGACGTCCGTGGTCATAAATGTGCTATGGTTGCCGCATGCCACGAAAGTCACGCACAGACGCACCCGGTACGCTGCACCATATCATCTGTCGCGGAATTGAACGGCGGGCGATATTTGAAGATGATGATGACCGCGATCGCTTGGTGGCACGGCTGGCTACCGTCTTAGGGGAGACCGATACGCATTGTTATTGCTAGGCGCTTCTGCCCAATCATTTCCATCTTCTAATCCGAAGCGGATCGATGCCGGTGGCCGGCATCATGCGCTGGCTTTTGACGGGCTATGCCGTGAACTTCAATTTGCGTCATCGCCGCAGTGGGCATCTGTTTCAAAACCGTTACAAGTCCATATTATGCCAGGCGGAGCCGTATCTTTTGGAACTGGTGCTACATTCACTTGAATTCGATCCGGGCAGGGGTGGTGGCGGATATGAAAGCATTGGATAACTACCCGTACAGCGGCCACAGCCGGTTGATGGGAAAGATCCAGCGCGGTTTTCAGGATACCGAAAAAGTGCTGGCGCTGTTTGGGCCAACACGGCGGGCCGCCCGGAGGCGCTACAGGGATTTCGTGACGAAAGGACTTGCGGCGGGCAAGAGGCCGGTGTTGACCGGCGGAGGCCTGATCCGCAGCGCCGGCTGCTGGCAGGCTCAACGGGGATTGCGCCGCGAGGGGGTTCATTACAAGAGCGATGAACGGCTGTTGGGCGACAGCGATTTTGTGGATTCCGTGCTGAAGGCCGCGGACGAGACCCGAGACCGGAAGTACCGGCTGCACGCCGCGGGGTACGATTTAGAGGCGGTGGTGGCGAGAGTGTGTGGTATCTATCACTTGAATCGTCGTGACCTGTTATCGAGGGGCAAGCAGCGCCGGCGCGCGATGGCGCGCAGTGTGGTTGCTTACTAGGCCGTCAAGGAATTGGGGATGAGTGTGCGCGCGGCCGGTGAAAAATGGGTTTGAGTCCTTCGGCGGCCAGCCGGTGCGTGCAGCGGGGAGAACGCGTCGTTGCCAGTGATGAGCAGGTTTTTTGAGCCCCTCTTTGAATTGCATGATTGCACGGGCGTGCCCTTATTTCTGTTTTCGCCTGGACGACCCGGCAGGCCTCCAGGTGGACGGAGGCCGAGGTGGGCGCAGATACCTGCAAATGGCTCGACGACTTGGTGGCCTACTGGAAGATCCAGCGCTCCGGCGATCTCGAAAAGGCGGTCGCCATCGCCATGCGGCTCGGTTTAGAGCTTTCCGGAACGGCGCTGCATGCGGTGCGCATCGAGCTTTTTAAGCGATGTTTTAAAAAATGAGAAAGCAACGGGGGAGCAGATAGAGCTTCTGATTCAGATAGCCAGCAGTCAAATGGCAGATGGCCAGCTAAATCCTGCCTTAAGCTCTCTCGAAAAGGCCCTGGCCTTGTGCCGTGAGACCGGCGACAAGGCCGGCGAAGGCACCACGCTCAACAATATTTCCCAAATCTTCAAGGCGCAGGGCGATTACGAGACGGCGCTCAGCTGCCTGAAACAATCGCTGGCCATCAGGCAGCAAATCGGCGACAAGGCGGGCTTGTGTGCAACCTTATTTAATATGGGACACATCCACGTTCAGAATGGCCAAACGCAGGAGGCAGTCGGCGCTTGGGTGACCGCTTATGCGCTCGCAAAACAAATGAACCTGGCCCAGGCGCTGGATGCACTTGCAAACCTCGCTCCCCGATTAGGATTGCCCAACGGTCTTGAAGGCTGGGAGATGCTATCCCGGCGCTTCCAAGGCGGGGAAGAGAGAGACTCGCTTTAGCCCCCCGCCCCACACAAACTGGCGAACCCGAGGGCGGTCAACAACAAAACCAACGTCATCAATCGAAAAGCATACGGCTTTCACGATTTGCGAGACTTGCCGATGGGAGCTGCCAGAAGAATCCGAGAACTGAACGCCGCGCCAAGGCTTGCAGCCCCGCCCCTGCAGAATTCCGGTTTCCCCCGGTGAGATTGCTTTTTTTCCAGCGGCCCCTTTCTACTTCCGACCCATCGCTATGGCTTCATCAATCAACTTCCAAACTTCAACCATGAGAGGAGAGCATCATGCAGCACAGTCTTCGGGGGGCCCTGGCAGTCGGATGCATTGTTCTGGCGGCGTTTATCGCGGCCCCGGCAGCCGCCGTTCCAATCACATTTGTTAAGCTTGCCGGGCTGACGGGAGGCTCGCCGGCCCATACGGCCATCTACCGTGCCGATTTATCTTCCATTTCCTTCGATATTCTTTCGATCTCCATTTCCGACAACAGCTTCGGCATCGGCGGCGCCAACGGGAAGTTTTCCGGCTTCGATCTCGACGCCATAAAATTGTCGTCGACCTTTGCGACCAGCGCATCCGATGCCGCCGCGCTGATGGGGTTGGGCGTTTTCGATTTCAGCGCCGCCGGCGCGCTTTTCACGCCAGCGCGCCCAACGTGCGCCGGTGGACCCGAAGCTGTTCGGCACGAACGCGGCGGGCACCGGCGTTGACTACGTCGTTGCGACCCCGGGACTTTTTGACGCCAACTCCACCACCCGTTCGGGCGCCTTCGGTTTCCTGAGCCTTGGCGACGGCGGCCGGATCTCCTTCAACCTATCTTCGGCGGCATCGTCGCTGGGAGGGCTCTACCTCTATATCGGCGAGGTCGGGGACAACGGCGAGCTTGCCGCCGGCAGAATTGAAGTGTCCGACAAGCCAGTGCCCGTCCCCGAGCCCGCATCGTTGATCTTGATCGGCCTGGGCCTGCTCGGGCTGACCGGGGTGCGGCGCAAGCAGAAAGCGTAGCAAGTCTCTTCGCGGCGCTGTTTTGCGGTGCGCTTAGAACCTGCGCCAACATGGAGAAGGTGGTCTCGGAGGCCACCTTCTCCATGTTGGCGCAGGAAAATGATGGGAAAATAATTTGATCATCGGGGGCATCGGCCGGAACGATTTTTTTGGGTTGAGCGCGACCGGAGGAGTTTTCTGGAGCGCTTGTCCGAGTTAAGCAAGCTTCAGCGGCAGGGGGGGGGTGAAGGGCCGCACCCCGAATTGACCGGCCGGGGGGGCAGCACCGTTGCTGCCGCCCCCCGGCGTTTTTCGTTTTAAGAGGTTTATCTTTCGCCCAGCAAGCGCCTGAGCTCCGCTTCCGCCAACTTCCACCCTTTGCCGATCTTTTTGGCGTGGATCCTGCCCGCGTGGATCAGCTTCATCAGCGTCGGCCGCGATATCTGCAGATAGTCGCAGGCCTGCCGGGTATTGAAAATCCGACCGACCGACCAAGGAGCCGGGCCGTTTTTGCGCCGGTCCTGGTTCTTCCTGCGGTCTAGCGTGTCGTGGCTGTCGAATACAGTCGCCTGGTTGAAATCCGGCTCGTTCATGGCACCTGACCTGTCGTGGTCGTTTTCCGCCAATCTGTTTTAATAAATTATCGGCATTATATCAACAACACTTGAGCCGGAAGCCGTAATAGAAAAGGTCGGCGCCAAGGCGCGGCTACGGGCGACGGCAACCGCGGCGGCATGCTGCCGCGGTTCAGCTTGCCCCTGCCCGCCCGTGAGGTTGTGAGAGTTGTGAGGGACGAGAGTTGTGAGGGACGATGGTGAATTATTGACTTTTAAAGATAGATTCGGTAATCACCCGCCATGCCCCGCAAGGCCCGCATCGACGCTCCCGGCGCTCTACACCACATCATCGTGCGCGGAATCGACCGCACCGCCATCTTCCGGGATGAAACCGATTACGAAAACTTTCTTCTGCGCCTCGGACATCTCCTGACCGAATCCTCCACCCCCTGCCTAGCATGGGCCCTGATGGGCAACCACCTGCATCTGCTCCTGCGAACGGGGCGGTTGCCAATCAGCACGCTGATGCACCGGCTGTTGACCGGCTACGCCCAGCAGTTCAACCGCCGCCACCGGCGGCACGGGGTGCTGTTTCAAAACCGCTACAAATCCATCCTGTGCGAGGAAGAGGTCTACCTGCTCGCCCTGGTGCGCTACATTCATCTGAATCCGCTGCGGGCCGGCATCGTGAAAAACATCGAGGCGCTCCGAAGCTTTCCCCGCTGCGGCCACAGCGCGCTCATGGGCAGGGTGGCCCGCGACTGGCAGGAGGCGGAGTACATCCTGCGCCGTTTCGATGTCAGGCTACGGCAGGCGCGCAGGGCCTATGAGCAGTTCGTGGCGGGAGGCGTGAGCCAGGGCCGAAGGCCGGAGCTTGTCGGCGGTGGACTGATCCGCTCCGCCGGGGGCTGGGCGGCTATCAAGGCGTTGCGCGGCGGGAATATGCGGGTCATGGGCGATGAGCGCATTCTGGGCGGTGGGGATTTCGTGCAAGCGGTGCTTGAGCAGGCACGGGAGCGATATGAAAAAAAGACCCTGGCGGCCGCAAAAGGGTTCAGCCTGGATGCGCTGATCGAAGGCGTGGCGCAGAAGCTGGGCCTGGCGGCGGCCGACTTGCAAAGCGCGGTCAAGCAGAGGAACTCGGTCCGCGGCCGCTCGAGCCTTTGTGCGCTGGCGATAGAGTATCTGGGCATCAGCGGCCGAGAGCTGTCGCGCCGGCTGAATGTGTCGCCCTCGGCGGTCAGCAAACTCGCGCAGCGCGGCCGCAAGGACACGCAGACGGAAACGCTGGCAAAGGCCTTCTTCCAGGCGCCGGGTTGAGGATACGCCCCCGCGAAGTCAAGAAAGTCAATATTTCACCATCGTCCCCTTGCGCCGTCATTCGACTGCAACCTTCATCACGATCTTCCTTACCCTAAGCACCCCGCGAAGGCTGCAACCCGGACGATGGATGTCGTGCGGGAAGAAGATCGCGAAATATCCCGGCCGCATCGGCAACGATGCGAAGTGCGGAGGCGGCTGCAAGAACAGGACGTCCTTATGCCCGTCATAGGCTTCCAGCACGGGAAGGTCCCTGTCCAGCGTCACGTCGATGCTCTCCTGCCCCTCGAGGAGCACCTGCACGTCGGTGTACTTGCGGTGGGCTTCGAAGCGGCGCGTCTCCCGCGGTCCGGTTTCGTAGACTGCCACCGAGGAGAAAAGCCTCTGCCCGTCGATCTCTGTGCGGCCATCGGCGACGGTGGGGCCGGCGTCGCGCGCATACACGAGCGCCCGATGCAGGATCGTTCCCGGCCGGCAGTAAAGGTCCAGATTTTCGAAACGGTCGTAGATCATGTGATCATTTCCCCTTGCTAACGGTCACAACCGTGCCGGCGCGCGGCCTTGCGGCCAGTTGGCGGCGTCTCCGGCGGTTGAGCGCGATCTGCTGAGAACCGGTTGGCGGCCCAAGGCGCTCTCATCCCCAAGCCCCTGTATCGAATATCTCGGCCTCCGGTTCGTTGGCGAGCTTGGCCAGCAGGAAGCTCGAGTCGGTGCGCGCCATCACCTTCATGGGCAGGCTCCCCAACGTGCGGCGGCGGACGTCGTGCATGTGGCTCTCGCCCATCACGATGAGCGCAGAGCTGCCCGCAGCCGCCAGGATCAGCTCGAAGCGCTTTTTGCCCCGCGGCTTCAACACCTGCACCGTCTTGCCTTGGCGCTGGATCCAGGCTGCGGCCTGCTCCAGGCAGCGCTCGGCGGTAGCCTCCTCCTGCTCGGAGTCGTCCGGCCGAAGGGCGCAGATCAGCTCCACGGGGCCTGCAAGGGCGGGCAGCAGCTTTTGAAGAAGGGTGAAGATGCGCCGCGAGGAGGGCGAGCCGTCGACGCAGACCGCGCAGCGGCTGTCCGGTGAGCCGCCGCGGGATATCCAGAACGAGCAATGCAGGTCGAGCGCCAGTTTGCGCGGCAGGTTCATGGGCGCAAATCGGCCCAGCGCGCCGCGGCGCGGCGAGGCGATCACCACCAGGTTGTAGCCATTCGCGTCGATCTCCTGATTCAGCTCCTCGACCAGCGCCCCGAAGCGCTCGGTGAAGGGCATCCGCTCGCCGTCGACCCGCACAAGGTAAAAGAGATGCCCGTGGGGCAGATCCCGCAGCTTGACGCTGCTGAACGGCCTGAGCACACCGGCGGCCACCAGCCGATCCGCGGCCGCGAGCAGCACCCGGATCCCCTGCGGCAGCGACCCGTGATCGGCGACCGGGATCTCCACTCCAACCGGCGGGGTCTCCTCGGTGGCATGCGTCCCGGGGCGAACGGCGATCACCCCCAGCGACGCGTGCGAGCGCGCCGCCAGCACGGCGGCGGTTTCCAGCGCACGGATCGACGCAGGCTTGTCATCGAAAACGGCAAGTATTCTCACGGCAGCCTCGGTGTCGGTGTTGGGTGTTGCGTGTGCGGTTCAGTGCAGCCGGCGCCCGGGGGTATGCCGGCAGCGCGGCTGCTGGCCCTTGCCTAAAACCTCCCAATTGCCTTTTTTGAGCTCGCGGCACTCCACGAAGACCGCCACCTCGCACTGGGCGCAGATCAACGGGCAGAAACTCTCGCGCATCGCCTGCCGGATGGCCGAGCCGGTGGTGCTGCGGAAGTGGGTTTCGCCCACCTCCTTGAGCAGGCCCGAGTTCTTGAACACCTGGAAGACCCGGCCGTTGACCCCGGAGAAATAGAGCCCCCCTCCCCGGCCGCGGATCTCCGCAGCGATGATTTCGAGCACGTGCACGCCGCTCGCATCGAAGTTGTTGACCTGATGCATGCGGATGAGCAGGCTGGCCATCGCGGGGTGGCTTTTCAAACGCCGCTGCAGATCCTCCTGGACGAAGGCGGCCGAGCCGAAGAAGAGGGACCCCTCGATGCGGATGATGTCCATCTGGCAGCAGGTGATCCCGGCTTGCGACGGGGCCAGTTTTCCGGTCTTGAAGTCGGGCACCGTCGAATAGATGCGCGGGTGCGAGGTGTTGGCCATGTGCAGCCCGATGGAGAGCAGCACCCCCACGTAAACGGCAAATTCGATGTTGAGCAACAGCGTGGCTAAAAAAGTGACCCCCAGCACGGCGGCGTCGTTGCGGGTGGCGCGCACGGTGCGCCGGATGTCGGCGACGCGCACCATTTCGACGGCCACCACCAGCAACACGCCGGCCAGGGCTGAGATGGGCAGGCTGGCGGCGAGCGGGGCTGCCGCCAGGACCGCCCCCGCAACGGCCAGGCCGGCAACCACCCCGCTCATGGGCGTCTTGGCCCCCGCGCGGAAATTGACCGCCGAGCGCGTGAAGGAGCCGCTGCCCGGGTACCCGCTGAAAAACGCCGCGGCGCAGTTGGCGATCCCTTGGCCGATGAACTCCTGGTTGACGTCGAGCCGCTGGCGGGTCTGGCCCGCGATGGCCTTGGCGATGGAAACCGCCTCGACCAGCCCGAGCAGCGCGATGGCCAGGGCCCCGGGCACGAGTCGGCCCCAATGCCCGTGCGCGGCCTGCCAGGGCAGATGAAAGGGCGGCAGGCTGGCGGGAATCGCCCCCACCACGGACACGCCGCGCGCCTCCAAATCGAAACCCGCCACCAGGGCCCCCGCGACCCCCATGGCGATGAGCGTGCCGGGCCACAACGGCCGGAGGCGCTTGAGCGCCCCGATGACCACGATGGTCAAAAGCCCCAGCGCGAACGTGGCCGGGTGCGTCTCGTGCAGGCGGCTAACGACCTCCGGCAGCATGCTGAGCAAGGAGCCGCCGCCGGTCATCGTCACGCCCAAGAACCCCGGGATCTGCTTGAAGCCGATCAACACCGCCGCCCCGGCGCTGAAGCCCAGTATCACCGAGTGCGACACGAAGTTGAGCAGGGCCCCCAGCCGCGCCATCCCCATGCCGATCTGAATCAGCCCCACCACCAGTGCCAGGGAAAACGCCACCTCGATGAACGCCCCGCCGCCCGGCGCCGCCAGATCGACCAGGGTGGCGTAGACCACCAGCGATACGGCGGTGGTCGGGCCGGTGATCAGATGGGCGGAACTGCCCCACAGGCAGGCAACGATGGTGGGGACGATCGATGCGTAGAGGCCGTATTGGACCGGCAGCCCGGCAATCAAGGCATAGGCCATTGATTGGGGCACGGCCACCACCGCCACGGTGAGCCCTGCAACCAGATCGGCACGCAGGTGATGGCCACTGTAGCGGCGCAGCCAAACCAAAAATGGAGCCACCGGGTGAAAGGCTGCAAGCAAGATGACGTGCCCTCTCTTTCGCCTCAGCTCTATTTGTCAAAATGGCTCAGGTACTCCCAGTAGCCCTCTTTCCCCATCATCTCCTTGGGAACGAACCGCAGCGCGGCCGAATTGATGCAGTAGCGCAGCCCGGTCGGCGCGGGCCCGTCCGGGAAGAGGTGGCCCAGGTGCGAATCGGCAAAGCGGCTGCGCACTTCGGTGCGCACCATGAAGTGGCTGCGATCCACCCGTTCGACGATGAACTGCGGGTCCAACGGCCGCGTGAAGCTGGGCCATCCGGTGCCGGAGTCGAACTTGTCGGTCGAGCTGAACAGGGGCTCGCCGGAGACGACATCCACGTAGATGCCCTCGCGTTTGTTGTTCCAGAACTCGTTCTCGAACGGAGGCTCGGTGTCGTCCTGCTGCGTCACGCTGTACTGCATCGGGGAGAGCCTTTTTTTGAGCTCCGCGTCATCGGGTTTGACATAGCCGGCGGCCGTTCCGGGCGCCGAGGCGCCTGCCGCCCCCCAGGTTTCCCGGATGAACTGGTCGCGGCCCGAGCCCTGGCGGTAGAGGCTGTAGCGCAGCGAGTTCTTTTTGAAGTAGTCCTGATGGTAGTCCTCGGCGGCATAGAAACCCCCCGCGGGCAGGATCGCCGTCACCACCGGCTTCTTGAATCGGCCCGAACGCTCAAGCTGCTTCTTCGACTCCTCCGCCAGGCGCTTCTGCTCCTCGTCGTGGAAGAAAATGGCCGCCCGGTACTGGGGGCCGCGGTCCACGAACTGGCCGTCCGGGTCGGTCGGATTAATATGGCGCCAGAAAACATCCAGCAGCCGCGCATAGGAGACCTTTTTGGGGTCGAAGACCACCTGGACGGCCTCGTAGTGGCCGGTGCCGCCCGAGACCACTTCTTCGTAGGTGGGGTTGTGCTTCGTGCCTCCGGTATACCCGGAGACGACCGCGGTCACGCCGTCGATCTTCTCGAAATCGGCCTCGGAACACCAGAAACAGCCGCCCGCAAAGGTGGCCGTTTGGGAGCCTTCCTTTTTTGCATTCATGTCTGCCGTCTTTCCGGATGGGGTATCGGTTGCCACGCCGACGGCGGCCAGAAATGCCGCGGCGAAGAGGGAGAGCAAAACGATCGTTTTGGTTTTCATGTCAAAGCTCCTTGTTGCGTGCCTACCGCAAGAATAGGCTCTCGGGTCGGATCTTTCAACGGCCGGTGGAAAATTCCGGTTCGGCGATGTCGGCGACCCTGCACCCCAGCGCATCTCGGATGACATGAGGGCCCATTTTGAGCATGGTGCCCCGGCGCCCGCCGTTGACCAGGATGCTTTCATACGAAAGCAGGCCCTGCTCCATCAGCACCGGCACCCCCTGCCGGAATCCGAAGGGGCTGATGCCGCCGACGCGGTAGCCTGAGAGCCGCTCGGCCGAGGCCGCATCCGCCATTTCCACCCGTTTGACCGCCAGCTCGCCGGCCACCCGCTTCATGTCCGCCTGGCAATCACCGGGCAGCAGCGCCAGGGCATAGCGGGCGGGGGCGACTGCCAGAACAAGGGTCTTGGCGATGCGTGCCAGCGGAAACCCGGTGGCCTGCGCGGCATACTCGGCCCCCTTGCGCCGGTGCTCGTACTCGATCCGCTCGAATGGGATGCCGTTGTGCAGCAGAAAGCGGATTGCCCGGGTGGACATGGCGGCGCCTCCGGCCGAGAAGCAATTTCAAACCTGCAGAATAGACTTTGTTATTATTATCGTTTGTGGTATGGGATATCAGCCCTGCCCCCCGCCTGAACACCCCGACCCTGGACAGGATGGACCGTGTCATGAAAATGCGGCTTATAGGCAACAGTAAGCTGTCGGACTCGATGGTGCTCGCCGTCGTCCTGATCTCCACGGTCTACTGGGTGCTGGACTCGATTCTGAACATTTTCTTCTCCAACAAGTTCAACCTCATCGCGCAGCTCGTAGGCCCGGACCTCTATGATGTCTACATCCGCGTGGTGGTCCTGTGCCTGCTGGTCATCCTCGGGTCCCATGCCCAGTCGATCATCAACCGCCTAAACGAGGCCAAGCAGCGCCTCAATGAATCCGAGGAGCTGTGGCGTTCGCTGGTGGAGACCGCTCCGGACACCATCATGACCGTCGACCAGTCGGGGGCCATCCGCTTCGTCAACCACGCCCTGATCGACATGCCCCCGAACGAGGTCACCGGCCGACGCCTCTATGATCTGCTGCCGGAAAAGGACCGCGAGCTGGCCGAGGAGATCGTACAAAACGTTTTCCAAACCGGCCAGACCGATGCCTTCGAAATCCGCACCGGCGACTCGCACAAATCCGCCTGGTACACGTTTCGGGTGGGGCCGCTGCGCCTGGAGCGACGCGTCATCGCCGCCACGATCATTTCGACCAACACGACCGAGTTCAAGCGCGCAGAGGAGCTGATCCGCTACAAGGAGCTCTTCGACAACGTCGGCGACGGGGTCTTCATCCTCAACGCGAGGGGAAAGTTGGTTGAGACCAACGACCGCGTGCCGGAAAAAACCGGTTTCAGCCGGGAGGAGCTGTTGTCGCTCTCCTTGCCGGACATGCTCTCTGCGGAGCAGTCGGCCCTGGCCGGGCAGATCCTGGCGCAAGTCGGGCGCGACGGCGAGGTGCGCTACGAAATCGACCTCAAGACCAAAGACGACCGGACGATCCCCTTCGAGGTCAGCTGTCGCTTCGTGCTCTACCTGGGCATGCCCTGCTTTCTGTGCGTGGCCCGCGACATCACCCAGACCCGGCTGCTGCACCACCAGCTCATCCGCTCCGAGCGGCTGGCCGCCACCGGCCAGCTGGCGGCCTCCATCGCCCACGAGATCAACTCGCCCCTGCAGGGCATCAGCGCGCTGCTGAACGTCATGCGCTCCAAATACGAAGACGATGAGTACCTGACGCGCAAAATCGATCTAGTGAAAAGCGCCTTCAACAGCATTCGGGATACGGTCAGAAACCTCATCGACCTCAACCGCCCCGGCAAGGAGAAAAAGCAGCTGACCGACGTCAACCAGGTGGTGGAGAACACGCTCGCCCTCGTGCGCAGCCTGCTCAAGAAGAACATCATCTCCGCCGAGCTGGAGCTGGCGGCGACCGATCCCACGATCACCGCATCCCCGCAGCAGTTGGGCCAGGTGCTGATGAATCTCATCAACAATTCGGTGGATGCCATCACCGGGGCGCCGGGCTATTTCGAAAAGGCCCACCTCTCGGCGGGGGCCGGCGGTTGGATCGGGATCAAGACGGCCAACCGGGACGGAGAGCTGGTGATCGAGTTGAGGGACAACGGGCCCGGCATCCCGGATGCCGACCTGGACCGGATTTTCGATCCCTTCTTCACCAGCAAGAAACCGATGGGCATGGGCGTCGGCCTGAGCATCTGCCTGGGCATCATCGAAGACCACCAGGGCCGGATCACCGCGGCCAATGCTCACGGCGGGGGGGCGGTGTTCACGATCACGCTGCCGGCCCGCTCGAAACCCGGCACTGGCTGAGGCGCCGGATCACCCCGCGCCGAGCTCCTCGTCGACGAGCGCCGCACGCACCGCCTCGGCGATCTGCGCCTCGTGGCAGGTGCCGGCGTAGCTGGCCTTGAGCCGGGCCTCGCGGCGCACCACCTCCTCGCGCAGGTCGCCCGAGGCCGGCTGGCGGTAGATCAGCTTCACATCGACGCTGACGCAAACATCCACGCGCGCGTTTACCGGCAGACACTTCATGCCTGACCCTCCGCTCCTGGCCTCAGCCTGTGAAGGGTTTGCCGCACTCTTTGCAGCGGCCGTCCGGCCCGATCACCCCGATGCAGTTGCCGTCGCTGCACAGCCGCCGATCGGCCCACTCCGTCGCCGGCTCCTCGGCAGGGTTGATCCTCAGCGGCGCCCCCCGCAGGGGGATCCGCTAGGACCGTCGGCTCGCCGGGGCCCCCGGCGTCCGCTTTGCCGCACTCTTTGCAGCGGCCGTCCGGTCCGATCACCCCGATGCAGTTGCCGTCGCTGCACAGCCGCCGATCGGCCCACTCCGTCGCCGGCTCCTCGGCAGAGGGATCATCGTCGTTTTTCTCATCCGCTAAGCTGCGAATGTGGCGGTCGGCGCTCAGGGCCGGGTTGCGGTAGGCCACAAACCACACCCCGGCCGCCCGGGCCGTGGCTTCGTCGATTTGCGAATCGCCCACGAAAACCGCCTGGCGCGGCTCGGCCCCGAAGTGGGACAGAATCTTCCACAGCGGGTCCGGAAACGGCTTGGGCCGGGCCACATCGAGCGAGGTCACCACCAGCCCGAAGCGGTCGGTCAGGCCGAACTCCTGCAGGAGCCGGTCCATGGTGTCGGTGCGATTGGTGGCAATGGCGGTGCGGAAGCGATCCCGCATCCAGTCCAACAGGCCGATGAGGCTGGGCTCGATGGTCAGCAAGCGCAGGAACCGGCCGTAGTCGATCGTGTTCCGAAACGCAACAGCCTCCCGGCGTTCGTCCTCGTCCGCAAAAAGGTGCTCGAGCGACTGGTGCAGGGTATGGGCATGCACGAAGCGCAGCTGCCCGTCATCCATGGCAGTGCGGCCGAAATGCGCCAGGATGAAATTGTAGTACGCGCGGTTGGCCTCCTGCGTGTCGAACAGGACCCCGTCGCAGTCGAAGGCAACCACTTTCACAGCGTTCATGATCGGTCGTCATCCTTGTAAAATTTGAAGTGCGATACTATGGAGAGGCTCTTTCAATGTCAAGCAGGATCGATCGGGGCCGGGCAGCCCGCCGGTGCGGCCTCCTGCACGCGGGTGCATGAAACCGGCGCCAAACCATGCTCGCCCATGGGCCCGCTCGCCCCGGCCGGCAGGCCCGTACCCCGGGGCCGAGCAACACCCCACGCATCCCTCGGATGAGCCCTGCCAGGCAGCGCAGAGCCCCGGCCGTCACATGAGAAACTGGGGGTCGACGTCGACCACCACGCTCACGCCCCGATGGCTGAAGCGCCGGGGCAGGTCTGCGCGCAGGCGCACGAGGAATCGGCGCAGCATCGCGGAGCGGGGCGACTTCAAAAGGACCTGCCAGCGGTAGTGGCCCGCAATCCGAGGCAGAGCCGCCTCGACCGGGCCCATGATCCGGATCGCGTCGGCTAGGCCCGGATCCGAGGCCTGGAGCGCCCGGCACTCCGCGCCGAACTCGGCTGCAAAGGCCCGGGTGCGCTGCGGGTCCCGCCCGGCGATGCGCAGCTGCACCAGGCGCGTGACCGGTGGGTAGCCCAGGGAGTGCCGGAACTCGATTTCATGCCGGTAGAACTGCTCGTAATCCTGCTCACGGGCGGTCCGGATGCTGAAATGCTCGGGCGCGTAGGTCTGCAAAATCACCCGCCCCGGGCGGTCGCCGCGGCCCGCCCGGCCCGCCACCTGGGCCAGGAGCTGAAAGGTCTGCTCGGCTGCTCTGAAATCCGGAAAGCTCAGCGACAGGTCTGCACACACGATTCCCACCAGGGTGATATCCGGGAAGTCGTGGCCCTTGGCCACCATCTGGGTGCCCACCAGAACGTCGATCGCCCGCTCCCGCAACCCCTTCAGGAGGCCGACCAGCGCCCCTTTGCGCGCCGTCGTGTCGCGGTCCATGCGGGCAATCCGGGCCTGGGGAAAAAGGGCCCGCACCGCCTCCTCCACTTTTTCCGTGCCGAGGCCCAGGCGCCTGATCTTGTCGGACCCGCAGCTTTCGCAGTGCGCGCCGGCCGGCCGGCTGAAGCCGCAGTAATGGCAGCGGTAGAGCTGGGCGGCCTGGTGCAGGGTCAGGGAGATGTCGCAATCGCGGCAGCGCAGGGGGCTGCCGCAGGCGGCGCAGACCGGAAAGCTTGCAAAGCCCCGCCGGTTGAGGAAGAGCAGGGCCTGGTCGCCTTGGGCGAGGGTCTCCTGCAGGGCCTGTTTCAACTCGGCGCTGATGAAGCGCCCTGGCCCGCGCAGGTCGCGGCAGGTCCGCAGGTCCACCACCCGGATCTCGGGCATCGGCCGCTGCCGCACCCGCTGCGGCAGCCTGAGTTCGCTGTATTTGCCGCTGCGCACGTTATAGAAAGATTGGAGCGAGGGCGTGGCCGAGCCCAGGATCACGGGGCAGCCGCAGTGGCGGGCGCGCACCACGGCCAGGTCGCGGGCGCTGTAGTGCAGCCCGCCCTCCTGCTTGTAGGAGCTGTCGTGCTCCTCGTCCACGACGATCGCCCCCAGATCCGATAGCGGCGCAAACACGGCCGACCGCGCGCCGATCACGATGCGGGCCCCTGCCTGCAGAATGCGGCACCACTGGTCGTAGCGCTCGCCTGCAGAGAGCCCGCTGTGCAGCACGGCGACCTGCTCCCCGAAGCGGGCTCGAAACCGGCGCTCGGTCTGCGTGATCAGGGCGATCTCCGGGACCAGGACGAGGATGCTGCGGCCGGATTCCAGAGTGTCGGCCGCCACCCGCAGGTAGACTTCCGTTTTGCCGCTGCCCGTCACCCCGTTCAGCAGAAAACAGCCGTATCCGCGCGCCCGGGCAGCCGCGACCGCCGCCACCGCGGCCTGCTGCTCCGCGGTGAGCACCGGCGCAGCGTCCGGAGCGATCGGATCGCCGAAAGGGTCCCGGAAAACGCGGCGCGCGAAGCGCTCCACCAACCCGGCCTGCACCAGCCCGCGCAGGTGGGCGGCGGCGCCCGGCACCCGCCCCGCCAGCTCCCGGACCCCCAGCTCGCCCGCCTCCGCGAGCATCTGCAGGATGAGCGCTTTTTTCCCGGAAAATCCGGCGGGGTCGGCATCTGTGCGCAGTGGCCTCACGCGCGCTTCAAAGAGGCTCTTCGCCCGGCCCCCCGCGAGGCGCGTCTCCCGCACCACCCATCCCTGCGCCACGAGGGCATCCAGCGCCTCGCCTGAAAAATCCGCCCCCAGCCGGTTCCGCAGCCCCTCCAGCGAAAGGGGCCCTCCAGCCAGCGCTTGCAGCAGAGCCGACTCGCAGAAAACGGCGGGGGTCTCCTTGCGACGCTGACGCGCCTGCTCCGACAACGCAAAGACGGCGGTCTCGGATAGGGTCAGCCCGCCGGGGAGCGCCGTCTGGATGACCTGCCCCAGCGGATGCAGATAGTAGTCGGCGGCCCAGCGGAAAAGAGGGATCATCTCGGCGGGGAAGATCGGGCGGCTGTCCATCACGGAGAGGATCGGCTTGATCTGCTGACGCTCGTCCGCAGGGGCCGGTCCGAGGACATAGCCGGTTGCGCGGCGGTGGCCGAACGGCACCAGCACGCGCATCCCGGCGCTGACCGCAGGGCCGAGCTCCCTCGGCACCCGGTAGGTGAATGTAGCGTGCACCGGCATGGCAACGGCCACTTCGACCGCGCTGTCGTGGAGGCGGCTCATAAACTTGCGCGCTGGCAGGAAACGACCCGGCGCATCTCTTGGTGGATATAACAGTTTGACATTACAATCGATATCGATAAATTTGAATTCGTGGCCGCTTTCGATGTATAATAGGTCTGTATTGGATCGGCCTGCTGATCGGCCCGTGTCCCCGGGCGGAGGGCACCGTGCCGGGGCTGCACCGGGCGAAAGCCGGCGGCTGAAGGTCAGCCTGGGCCATAACCTGCTTCCACGGAAGCCGTCAATCTCAAACTTGCGCAAAGCGTTTGGTACCCAATAGTCAAGGAGGGCGACATGTTCGGATTCGGGAAACTGACAACGATTATGGTGTTGACGGCGGTGCTCGTGATGGGGCCGCTTGCCGCCGCCGCACCGGCGGCGGAACAGATGGAAAAGGAAAAGCCGACCGGCGGCATGATGATGTGGGACACCTTTGCCTTGCGGCCGATCGGGATCTGCGCCACTGCCATCGGCTCGGTGGTCTGGCTGGTGAGCTACCCGTTCGCTCTGTTGGGCGGCAACACCGAGGAAGCCACCGATGCCTTGGTCCGGGCCCCGTACGAGTGGACCTTCGAACGCCCGCTGGGCGAGTTCTGAGGCAGGTGCGCGCAAACTCCTGCCCCGTGCCTTGGACGGCAGGCAGCGGCTCAGCATCGGAGGCCGCGCCGGCACCCCCCAAGAGGTGCAGCGCGGCTTCCTTCCTTCGCGGGGCGGTCGTGGAAGGCCGTCCGCATCCGGTACTGCGTGATCAGACTCGGCGAAACCACCCGGGACGTGATTTTGTGCGTGACACGCTTCGTGGCCCAGTCCACCGGCAGCGAACCGACGCAGGCTGAAATCGCCGCGGCCTTGAGCTCCTATTTCACCCTCGATGAGGTCACCAACCAGATCCGCTACCTCCGCAAAAAGCCCATCGGGGAGGCAGCGCAGCCGCCCGCCGGGGGGATGGCCCGGCCGCGCCGGCGAATCAACCTTGCGGCCGGCCTCCAGCGAAGCAGCTTGACCCGGGCCGGGTATTTCATCGAGGAGATCGGCCGCGGGATGGCAGCCATTCGCGCGCATGCCACCACCGTCCTCGGCGCCCCGCCCAGCGAGGAGGAGATCGCCCGCAGCCTGAAGAGCAGCTTCATTCTCAGTGAGCTGAAGAACCAGATCGTGTACGCACGCAACCGCCGCTCCAGCTGAGCCATAAAGCCATCGCGGCGGCGGCCCCTGCCTGAACCGGAAACCGACTGCACGCATATCGGCGGCTTCGTAAAAACCCCACTGTCAGCGTTGCGCTTCATCCCGGGGTCGCTGCGCTCCCGCCGAGGCGGGAACCGCCGCGCAAAACGGGGTCCGCGCGCCTTGATCTTGGGCTTTTTACAACGTCGTCTGGGTCAGAGGATTTTTACGAGCCCATCAATATTTGGTCCCGCCCCGTTTCAAAGCGCAAAATTGCAACTATATTGTAGCTCAAATTACAAAAATTCTTCCTCCAGCCCAATGAGGAGAGGTTTTTCCAATCTGAAAGGGAGTACATGATGAAAACCAAGCCCTATCCCTTGCGACAGATCTGCTTCTGCGGTCTCCTGCTCCTGCTTCTATCCGGCTGCGCCGGGTGGCGGCAGACCGAAGAGCCGCGGCTGCGGCTGGCCCAAACCTACGGGCTGCACGACTTCGATCAGGTCGAAGAGCTGCGCTACACCTTCAACGTCAGCCTTCCCGATCGCTCCCTCAGCCGCAGCTGGACATGGGAGCCCAAGAAAGACCGCGTAACCTTCAGGGGCACCCCCGAGCAGGGTGGGGTGGTTGCCTACGATCGTTCGGTGCTGACAGGCCAACCCGATGACAAGGTCCGCAAAATCGACCCCCAGTTCGTCAACGACAATTACTGGCTGCTTTTCCCGTTGCGGATCTATTGGGACCAGTCGGCCACCGTGACCGCAGACCCCGAGCCGCTGCCGCTTCCCATCGGGGACGGCCGGGCCCGGCGACTGGTGGTGCGCTACCCGAAAAACGAAGGGTACACCCCGGGCGATGTCTACGAGCTGTTCATCGATGATTCCGGCCGCATCGCGCAATGGGTCTACCGCAAGGGCGGCGACCCGACGCCGACGCGGATCACCACCTGGGAGGGCCACCAACGGGTAGGCCCACTCGTGTTGTCCCTGGACCGCCGCGGGGCAGAGGGTTCGTTTCGGGTGTGGTTCACCGATGTCGCCGTGCGGTTGACCGGCCGGTCGGATTGGATTACGGCTCGTTGAGCGCCGCCGGCGCGAGCGGCAGCGTGGCGGCGGCACCGGTTCAACCCAAACGAACGGGGGCAAGATGCTGACTCATGTGGTGCTGATGAAATTCCACCCCGAAACCGAGGCTGCGCAGGTGCAGGAGCTGGAGAGGCTTCTGGACGATCTGCCCAACAAGATCATGGAGATCCAGATGTTCGAATTCGGCCGGGACGTGCTGCGCTCCGAGCGCTCCTACGATTTCGCGCTGGTGGCCCTGTTTGCAAACCTCCCCGCCCTGGAGCGCTACCAGAAGCACCCGGACCACCTGCCGGTGGCCGCCAAGATCAAGGCCATGTGCGCCAGCCTGGCGGCCGTTGATTTTTACGGCTCGGACGGGTCGGCCGCCGAAGCGGGGACCCCGGAGTGGGAGCGCGACCCGTTCGAGATGCTGAAGCGTTGAGGCGATCCATAGCATATGCTGCGGCGGCCCTGCTGATGTGGGTCGCCGCCGCGGGGAGCGGATGCGCGCCTGCACCCGAAGGCGGGGCCGGAATCGATTGGGTGAAAGACCACGCCGAGGGCCTGCGCCAGGCGCAAGAGAGCGGCCGGCCCGCCCTGGTCTATTTCACCGCCGACTGGTGCGCCCCTTGCGTCGAGCTGAAAAAATACATCTGGCCGGACCGCAGCGTCGTCGAGGCTTCCAAGAGATTCGTCATGATCTACGTGGACGTGGACAAGGAGCCCGGGACATTGGCGGCTTACCGCGTGCGCGGCATCCCGGCGATTTTTTTCCTCTCAGCGCGAGGTGGAAAACCCATGGCCTTCTCCGGGGATCGAAGCGCGGCCAACCTCGCGCGGCAGATGAAGGCCGCAGCGGATTCTTTCTTGCGGTAGCCGGCGGTTTACTGATGCCCGCCTGAAGCAACCGCGCCGGCGATTTGATGTTGAGGTTTCCAACTCCCCGTTGTAAAATCGTGCAACTCAGGGAAGGTGTTCGCGAAGATGGGGACCCAGACAGACGATCCGGCCCAGCCGGCCCCGGCAACGGGCGAGAGCATCAGCGACGAGGCCCCGGCGAGCGCAGGCAGCCCCACCGGAGAGGCGCCCGCATCCGAGGCCGGGAATTCGGCCGCCGGTGGGACCAAGGTTCCCGCCGCCGAAGACCTCGGGCTTGAAATCCTGCTCGACATTCCCATGGAGCTGACGGTGGAGCTGGGCCGGACCAAGATCCCCATCCGCGAGCTTTTAAAGCTCAGCCCCGGCTCCGCGGTGAAGCTCGCCAAGTTCGAAGGCGACCCGGTCGACATTCTCGCCAACGACGTGCTGATCGCCCGCGGCGAAGTCGTGGTCCGCAACGAAAAATACGGGATCCGCATCACCGAAATCACCAGCCGCATGGAGCGGCTGAAGGGCCTGCGCTAAGCGCGGCTTTTGACCCGTTCCACGGCCTGCGCCCATCCCCGCACCAGGCGCCGACGCTTTTCCGTGTCGATCATCGGGGAGAAGGTCTTGTCCGCCGACCGCAGCGCCGCGATCTCGCCCGCGCCCCTCCAGAAACCGACCGCCCGCCCCGCGAGAAACGCCGCCCCCATCGCGGTGGACTCCAGGTAGCGCGACCGGCTGATCGTGCAGTCGAGCAGGTCCGCCTGGAACTGCATCAGGAAATCGTTGCGGCAGGCCCCGCCGTCCACCCGCAGCTCGCCGAATCTCATGCCCGTCGCAGCCTCGACGGCGCCCGCCAGATCCCGGGTCTGGAAGGCGATGCCCTCCAGCGCCGCGCGCACGATGTGGGCCCGGGTCGTGCCGCGGGTGATGCCGAGGATGCCGCCGCGCGCGTACATGTCCCAGTGCGGGGCCCCGAGCCCCGCGAAGGCCGGCACGAGAAAGACCCCCTGGCTGTCGGGGACGCTCTCCGCCAGCGCTTGCGTCTCCGCGGCGGTGCGGATCAGGCCCAGCCCGTCGCGCAGCCACTGCACCACGGCGCCGGCGATGAACACCGAGCCTTCCAGGGCATAACAGGGCTGCCCGTCGCCGTCGCAGGCCAGGGTCAGCAGCAGCCCCGGCCCCGGGTCCACAGGCCTGCGGCCGGAGTTGATCAGCAGAAAACACCCCGTGCCGTAGGTGTTCTTGGCCTGGCCCGCATCGAAACAGGCCTGGCCGTAGAGCGCCGCCTGCTGGTCCCCGGCGATGCCGGCAATCGGGATCTCGGCGCCGGCGACGGCCGTGTCGGTGCGGCCGGCAACCCGGCTGGAAGGGACCACGGCGGGCATAAGGGCCGCGGGAATCTCGAGCGCAGCCAGCAGCTCCGGGTCCCAGGCCCGATCGTGGATGTTGAACATCAGGGTTCGGGAGGCGTTGGTGACGTCGGTGACGTGGGTACGCCCGCCGGTCAGCCGCGCGACCAGCCAGCTGTCCACGGTGCCGAAGGCGAGCTCCCCCGACTCCGCCCGGCGCCGCAGGCCGGGGATCTCGTCCAGGAGCCACTTGAGCTTGGTGCCCGAAAAATAGGCGTCCAGAAGCAGCCCGGTGCGCTCGCGGAACATCGCCTCCAGGCCTGCGGCCCGGAGCGCTTCGCAAATTGCCGCGGAGCGCCGGCATTGCCAGACGATGGCGTTGTGCACGGGCTTGAGCGTGCTGCGCTCCCAGACCACGGTGGTCTCGCGCTGGTTGGCGATGCCCATGGCGGCGATGCGCCCGGGGCCGATGCCGGCCGAGGCCAGCGCCTGGCCCATGACCGCTCGGGTGGCCTGCCAGATCGCCTCCGGGTCGTGCTCCACCCAGCCCGGCCGGGGGTAGACCTGCGGAAACTCCGAATAGGCGTTGGCAACGATGTGGCCGGCGGGATTCACGATCAAGACCCGCGAGCCGGTCGTCCCCTGGTCGATCGCCATGATGTAGTGTTCCATGTAGAGGCCTCACGGGGAGAGTGAGAGAGTGGTTCGTTTTTGGTGTTTGGTGTTGGGTTCCGGGTGAAAGTCAGAATCGGGGCTCCGACTCGGCGCTTCTTTCGCGCTGCTCGCTGCGCGTTGCCCGTTGCTCGCTGCTTGCCGCCTCCCTTCCCCCCAGCGCCACCAGATGCAAGCGGTGCCCGGTCAGCTGTAGGAAGCGCTCCAGCGCCTGCCGCGCTATCACGAGGGTGCTCGTGTTCACCAGGGGGTGGAACTGGAAGGCCTCCGCCTGCCAGAGCTCCTCGTCGAAATAGAGCTCCACCGCATGGTCCGGGTCGTTGAAGAGCGCAAAGAGCGTCACAGCGCCGGGTTCGATCCCCAAGCGCTTTTTCAGCCGCTGCGGCGATCCGAAGCTCAGGCGGCCGGCGCCGATCGCAGCGGAGAGCGCCTTCATGTCGACCGACTTGTCCGCCGGCACGCAGACCAGAAAATGCCTGCGCCCGGGCTTGTCCCTCAGGAAGAGGTTTTTGGTCTTGGCACCGGGCAGCGGGGGCACCCGACGGGCGGCCTCCGCGACGGTGAAGACCGCCGGGTGGTCGCAGCGCCGGCAGGCGATCCCGTGTTCAGACAGAAACGCTATGAGCGGCGATGGGTCCATGACGGCAACGCCGGTTTTCCCCCCCGGATGACGTTCGATCTCCGCCGGGGCGTGGCCGCGCCCGGCTTCGCGGCTGGAAGCCGCTCCCACTGCGCTCCCGCCGCAGGTCCCATCCGATTGAAGGAACACCCGCAGGAGGCTGTCATTTTGGTCTATAAATCCCCCCTGGCAAAAAGGTCAACCGGAAATCGGTTTGAATTACTACAATCAGACGGGGTTACAAAACCACTTGTTGACACTTAATCGGATCTGCCGGTATTAGGGGGGTTCACTTCAAAATTGAACGTTGCGGAGGACGTATGACGGAACATCGACTGCTTTACCTCTCCCAGGCCGACGTGGTCGCAGCCGGCGTCACCATGGCCGAGATCATCGCGGCCCTCGAAACGGCCTTCCGCGCCAAGGGCGAGGGCCGCACCGAGATGCCGCCCAAGCCGGGCGTCCACCCCGGCGGGGGGGACAACTTCATCCACGCCATGCCGGCCTACATCCAGGACCTCAAATCCGCCGGCGTCAAGTGGGTCAGCGGGTTTCCCGAAAACCACCGGCGCAGCCTGCCCTACATCACGGGGCTCTTGATCTGGAACGACGTCGAAACCGGTCTGCCGCTGGCGGTGATGGACTGCGTCTGGGTCACGGCCAAGCGCACGGGGGCGGCCAGCGCCATCGCCGGGCGCCGCCTGGCCCGGCCGGAGTCGGCGGTGATGGGCATGCTCGGCTGCGGGGTCCAGGGCCGCAGCCACGCCGAGGCGTTCAGAGAGTGCTTTGCGCTCAAAAAAATCATGGCCTACGACAAGGATGCGGACGCCGCAAAGCGCTATGCGGACGAGATGAGCCGCCAGTTGGCGGTGGAGGTGGTGCCGGTCAAAACCCCGCGCGAGGCCGTGAGCGGCTGCGACATCGTGGCCACGGCCGGCCCGATCCTCAAAGTGCCGCACGCCACCATCCAGGCCGGCTGGCTCGAGGAGGGGGCCTTCGCCTCGCTGGTGGACTACGACTCCTACTGGAGCCGGGAGGCCCTGGCCCAGGCGGCCAAGTTCTGCACGGACGACGTGCCCCAGCTCAGGCTCTACCAGAGCATGGGCTATTTCCAAAACATCCCGCCGATCCACGCCGACCTCGGCGAACTGGTTACCGGCGCGAAGAAAGGCCGCGAAACCCCCAAGGAGCGCACCCTGACCGCCAACCTGGGGCTGGCCATCGACGACATGGCGGTCGCCCCGCTGATCTACCGGCGCGCCAAAGAAAAGGGCATCGGCACCTGGCTGCCGCTGTGAATCGTGCCGCCTGTCGGCGGTACGATTTGTCTGCTGCAATTTCGAACTCGATAAATGGGTTGAAAACCGAATGACACAATCCCAAACCTACGACGTCATCATCACCGGCGGCGGGATCATGGGCAGCGCCACGGCCTATCATCTCATGAAGTCCGACCCGGCGCTAAAGGTCGCCGTGGTGGAGCGCGACCCGACCTACGCGCGCGCCTCGACCACCCTCTCCATGAGCAACGTACGCATCCAGTTCAGCCTCAAGGAGAACATCCAGATCTCCCAGTACGCCTTCGAGGTGCTGAAGGGCTTCGAGGAGCAGATGGCGGTCGGGGGGGAGCGGCCCAGGATCTACTTCCACCAGGAGGGCAACCTCTTCCTGGTCGGCGCCGAAAACGAGGCGGCCGCCAGAAAGGCCTTCGACCTGCAGCGCAGTCTGGGCTGCCGCATCGAGTGGTGGCCGCGGGCGCAGATCAAGGAGCGCTATCCCCTGTACGAACCGGGCGATGATATCGTCGGGGCCACCTACGGCCCGGACGACGGCCACTTCGACGCCTACGCCGTTTTGATGGCCTACAAGGCCAAGGCACGCTCGTTGGGGGCCGCCTATATCACCGGGGATGCGGCCGCCATCGCGACCGCGGCCGGCAGCGCAACGGGCGTGGCGCTCGCCACCGGGGATAAAGTCTCCGCCGGCATCGTCGTCAACTGCGGGGGTGCCTGGGCGGCCGAACTGGCCGCGACGGCCGGGGTCGAACTGCCCGTGGTGCCGGTCAAGCGCCAGGTCTTCGCCCTGGACACCGCCGTCAAGCCCGAAGGCCCCCTGCCCCTGACCGTTCTGCTCTCCGGGTTGTATTTTCGCACCGAAACCGGAGGACTGGTTTTGCTGGGGAAATCCGTACCGGAGGACCCGGTGGGGTTCAACTTCAGCTGGGACGACCAGCGCTTCATGGAGCTGCTCTGGCCGGAGCTGGCCGAGTTCGTGCCGGCCTGGGACCGGCTGAAGCTCGTCCGCGGCTGGGCCGGCCTCTACGACGTGAACACCTTGGACGGCAACGCCATTCTGGGAGAATGGCCTCAAATCAAGGGACTTTACCTGGCGACCGGTTTTTCGGGGCACGGCCTGCAACAGGGCCCGGCGGTGGGCCGCTACCTCTCCGAGCTCATTTTGCAGCGGCCGGTGTCGCTCGACCTGGCGATCTTTTCGCCGCAGCGGATCCTGGAAAACAGACCCCTGAGCGAGGCCGGCTTGGTCTGAGATGCTCGGTTGTTTTTAATTGTAGAGCGCTTGACAAAATGAAGTTCGTTTAGTACCTTCGCCATGTTAATTTTCCCGGGTTGTTAAAGTTGGCCTGCCGGCGGCAATGGCAGGGTATAACAACTCTTCACCCCACCCACTCTAAATCCCTAAAGGAGGCAGCCATGAAACGTCGTTTTGCTCTAGCAGTTGCACTGGCCCTGGTCGTCGCGTTTGCGCTGATGAGCACCGCCCAGGCAGCCCCGCCCAAGGACCCCCTGGGCGTCATCACCATCAAGAAGGGCCAGCCCATCCACATTGCCTACTGGATGGTGGTCGCCGGCCCCGACGCCTCCCTGGGCGAGGACACCAAGCGCGGCGTCGAGATCGCCATCGCCGACAAGGGCGGCAAGCTCCTGGGCCACCCGATCAAGCTGACCGGGCAGGACGAGGGGTGCGGGCCTGAAGGAGGCCAAGCCTCCACCACCAAGATCGCCTCGGACCCCACCGTCGTCGCGGCGGTCGGATCCAACTGCTCCAGTGCCGCCCGGCCCGGGGCGCCGATCCTCTGGAAGGCCGGCATCAGCACGGTGTCGCCCTCCAACACCGCCCCCTACCTGACCGACCCCAAGCGCGGGCCTGAATACGACGGCTACCTGCGCACCGCCCACAACGACAAGGTCCAGGGTGCTGTCGCCGCCCAGTTCGCCATCAAGAAAATGGGCGTCAAGACCGCCGCCACCATCCACGACGGCAGCGTCTATGCCGAGCAGCTGCAGGCGGTCTTCGCGGAAGAGTTCAAGAAGCTCGGCGGCACCATCACCTCCCAGGAGGCCGTCGCCCCGACCGACACCGACATGCGGCCGGTCCTGACCAAGATCGCCACCGGCAAACCCCAGTTCATTTACTACCCGATCTTCATCGCCGCCGCCGGCCACATCACCCGCCAGGTGAAAGAGGTCGCCGGCCTGGAGAAGGTCTACCTGATGAGCGCGGACGGATCCTTCTCGCCCGACTTCTACAAAGCCGCCGGCGAGACCGCGGTCGGCATGTTCCACTCCAGCCCTGACTTTTCGGCCTTCGCCGCCGGCTACAAGGGCTTCCTCGACAAGCACCAGAAAAAATACGGCGAGAAGCCCATCGCCCCCTTCCACGCCCACGGCTACGATGCAGCCATGATCATCTTCGCCGCCATCGAAAAAGTGGCGGTTAAGGACGGCGACACCATCCACATCGGCCGCAAGGCGCTGCGCGATGCCCTTTATGCCACCAAGGGGCTGCAGGGTCTGACCGGGAACCTCACCTGTGACAAGTTCGGCGACTGCGCCGACCCGCGCATCGCTGTCTATCAGCAGACCGCGGAGAACATCAAGAAGCTGGAGAACCCGCAAACCCCGTTCTGGAAGCCCTACTGATCGGGGAGAATAGACGGATTCGCCTCGGCCGCCGTGCCGTAAGCTCGGCGGCCGACACCATCCGCCTCATCGATTGAGCCGGGCACCGCCCAGGCGCCCGGCTCTCTTTTTAGCCTGGGTCCCCCGCGGGGGGAGGCCGCCCCCAGAAACGGACGCGGGGAGGCGCTCTGGAACAGCGACGGCACGCGCCATACGAAGGCGGCCTCGAGAGAATCGCATGGTCAAAAATCTGCGCGAACGCATGAGCCCCACCGACATCGTGATGTGGTCGATCGGAGGGATTTTAGCAATCCTGATCGTCTGGGGCACGGCCTCAACGATCATCAAAGGGACCTACAGCGCCCGGCACTGGATCGATTTTGTGATCTTCGGCCTGGCCCAGGGCAGCATCTATGCCCTGATCGCCATGGGCTACACCATGGTCTACGGCGTGCTGCGCATGATCAACTTCGCCCACAGCGAGGTCTTCATGAGCGGCCCCTACACGGCCTACTTTTTCGCCGCCTATTTCCACCGCAGCGGTCTGCTCGACTCCCACCCGGTGATCAGCCTGGTGCTCGTCTTTTTAGTGTCCATGGCCACCTCGGTCATGATCGCGGTGCTGCTCGAACGCATCGCCTACCGCCCGCTGCGCGGCGCCCCGCGCCTGGTGCCGCTCATCACCGCCATCGGGGCCTCCTTTTTCCTGCAGTACGTATTCCGCGGGCTCTACGGCTCGGGGTTCCAGGCCTACCCCGTGATCAGCGCACTGGAGGGCCAGTTCACCCTCGGGCCGATCCGGGTGCTCAAATTTCAGGCCCTGGTCATCGTCGCGGCCGGGCTGCTGATGGTGGCACTCTACCAGTTCACGCAGCGCACCCGCCTCGGCAAAGCCCTGCGTTCGGTCTCCGAAGACAAGGAGGCCTCCGCCCTGATGGGCATCGATGTCGACCGGATGATCTCCATGACCTTCATGATCGGGGGCGCCGCGGCCGGGGCGGCAGGAGTGCTCTACGCCATCATGTTCAAGCAGGTCCACTTCTTCATGGGGTTCATCCCGGGGATCAAGGCCTTCACGGCGGCGGTCCTGGGGGGGATCGGCAACATTCCGGGCGCGATGCTCGGAGGGATCTTTCTCGGCCTGGTGGAGTCGGTCGGCCCCAGCCTTTTCCTGGACGGGCTGGGGATCGTCGCCCCCTACCAGCTCAAGGACGCCATCGCCTTCACCATGCTCGTCCTGGTGCTGATCTTCAGGCCCAGCGGCATCCTGGGCGAGCGGCTCGCAGTCAAGAAAGCGTAAGTGGATTCCATGGACACGACTTCCACCAAAGAGTTTCCCGGCCTGCGTCTGGGGGTGATCGGCGGGGTGTGCCTGGTGCTCCTCTCGCTGATCGGCATGGTGCATGCCTTCAATCAGCGGGAGATCGTGAGCGAGGTGATCTCCATGGGCCAGACCCTGCTGCTCTTCACCGCCGCCTTCGTGGCCTACATGGCCGCCGTGCGCACCCGGCCGAAGGCCCCCGGCCGGATCCTGGCCGCTGCCGTGACGGCCGGGGTGGTGATGACCGCCCTGCTGGCCCTGCTGGTCCTGATCGGCCAAACCGTCAACATGCGCCAGGTGTTCATCAATGCCTCCCCGGCCCTGTTCAACGCCCTGCTGTTCTATCAGGAAAATTTCGGCGCCGGGGCGGCCCTTCTGCTCCTGGCCGGCGCCGCGGTCGGTTTTTTCACGGGCCTGCTCCATCTCATGCCGGCTTTGGTGCGGCGGGCGTTGATTACCGGGCTCTGCAGCCTGGCGGTGGCCGGGATGCTCCAGGACCTGATCGCCCCCGTGCTCTCCGCTTGGGGGCCGTTTGCCCCCATCGGGGAGTGGATCTTCTCCGGCAACGGGCTTTCCGTCAGCGGCGCATTAACCCTGTTCATCTTGATCGCCGGCGGCACCGCCGCCTGGACGGCCAAAGGCGACACCGTCCGCCACAAGGTGATCCGGATGGAGGCCGGCCCCAAGCGCAGGCTGAAACTCGCCGCGCTCATGGCCGCGGCGCTGGTGCTGATCGTGCTCCCCCACGCGTTAGGCCTTTTTCTGAGCGAGGTGCTGACCATCGTCGGACTTTATATCCTGCTCGGGCTGGGCCTCAACATCGTCGTCGGCTTCGCGGGTCTGCTCGACCTGGGCTATGTGGCCTTCTTCGCCATCGGCTCCTACACCGTGGCGATCCTGACATCGCCTGAAATCGGCCGCTTCACCATGACCTTCTGGCAGGCCCTGCCTTTCGCGATCATCTTCGGGGTGATCGCCGGGGTCATGCTGGGCGTCCCGGTCCTCAAAATGCGCGGGGACTACCTAGCCATCGCCACCCTCGGCTTCGGCGAGATCATCCGCATTTTGGTGCTTTCCGACGCGCTGCGCCCCTGGCTGGGAGGCGCTCAGGGAATCGGCAAGATCGCCAAAGCCCAGATCGGCGAGATGGAGTTCGCAACCCCACAGGAGGTCTATTACCTGCTGCTGGCCGGCTGCATCCTGGTGGGATTCATCTCCTGGCGGCTGCGCGACTCGCGCTTGGGCCGCGCCTGGATGGCGATGCGCGAGGACGAGGATGTCGCCCAGGCCATGGGCATCAACCTGGTGGCCACGAAGCTGCTCGCCTTTGCCACCGGCGCCGGATTCTCGGCGTTGAGCGGCGCCATTTTCGCCTCGAAGATCGGCTCGGTCTACCCCCACAGCTTCAACGTGATGATCTCGATCAACATTCTGTGCGTGATCATCGTGGGCGGCATGGGCAGCATGCCCGGGGTGGTGGTCGGGGCCCTGGCCCTGGTCGGGCTGCCCGAGCTCCTGCGGGAGTTCGCCGAGTACCGGCTGCTGGTCTACGGCGCCGCACTGGTCGCCATGATGCTCCTGCGGCCGGAGGGGCTTTGGCCGGAGGCCACCCACCAGCGCGAGCTGCACGACTCGACAGAGCCTGCGGCCACCCCCGCAGCGGGTGCGGCCGCCGCCCCTCCGGGATAGAAGGAGCATTCCATGGCGGTCATCACCATTCAGAATATCACCAAGCAGTTCGGCGGTCTGGTCGCGATCGAAAACCTGGATCTCACGGTCAAAGAGCGGAGCATCCACAGCGTCATCGGGCCGAACGGTGCCGGCAAGACGACCCTGTTCAACTGCATCACCGGGTTTTACCGCCCCGAGATCGGGCAGATTTTCCTGGAGGACTATCCCCTGGTGGGGTTGAACCCGGACCAGATCGTGCGCCACGGGATCGCCCGCACCTACCAGAACATCCGGTTGTTCCCCAATCTCACCGCCCTGGAGAACATCCTGGTAGGCCAGCACAGCCACCTGCATGCCAATTTCTTCGGCATCGTCTTCGGCTCCCGCGCCACCCGCCGGGAGGAGAAGCAGGCGAACGAAGAGGCGCTGAACCTGCTGCGGTTCGTCAACCTGACGGGCAAGG
>JALOOU010000141.1 GCA_025454255.1 Desulfobacterales bacterium
TCCTCGGGACCAATGCGGTAAAAGGCGGCCCACAGCCGGTTGGTCTGCGGCAGGACCAGGAGAAAGAGCAGTGGAACCAGAGCAAAGCCGAGCATCCTCGGCCGGAGCCGGTACCCCTGGGCCATCGGACTAACGACAGTCTCCATCATGGGGAAGAGCAGAGCCAAAAAGCAGAGTCCCAAGAGGGCGTGCCAGGTGCCCAGCACCTCTAAAAAGACCAGGCCGGTCAGAGCGCATCCCAGGAACGCCCCTATCGTATTGGCGAACAACAGCGCTCCGGTCCGCCGGGCCAGAGTGGGGAGATCGCGGGAGACCATTTTCTGGATAAACGGGAAGGAGGCGCCCATCATGATGGTGGCAGGCAGGATGATGAAGGCGATCAGCATATAGGGGTTGCCCAGTTCGGCGGGGAAGACCGATCCGGGCCTCATCGATGCGGTTCCGCTGGAGTTCAAATGAATCCAAACTAAAAACGGCCCGAGCAGCCCCCACTGGCAGGCCCCGAACTGCAGAGAGAAAAAGACCCGCGCCGGCCGAGAGACTCGGCTGACCAGGAGAGAGCCGACTTCAGCCCCCAAGGCGATCCCGCCGAGATAAAAGGAGAGCAGAAGGGCAAAGGTATAGGTGTTGGCGACCAAGAGCGCCTGCAGCATTCGAAACCAGAGCACTTCCAGGGAGAGGGCGATAAAGCCGCTCAGCGCATAGATTGCGAACAGGGTGTAAGGCGAGGGCTCGCCTGCCGTCATCCCCCTTGACTTTTCAGCGCTGGAGGGGGTTGAGACCTCGAAGCGCCGGTGGTTCAACAGGACGATCAAGGGGTAGAGCATCAATGCCCCGGCAGCCAGGTTCAGGGTCGCGGCCAAGCGGAGCATTCCAGCAATGCCCACATGTCCCAACAGCCAGGGGCCGGAAAGGAGCACCCCTCCCAGCGCGGCGCCAAATGTGTTGACTCCATAGAGGCGGCCTACGCGCGGCGCGATATCGGGAACTGAGCGCACCAGTCCTCTGGCCAGAATGGGCAGGGTGGCACCCATCAACAGCGTGGGCAGCAGAAACAGGGCCACTTCCACGGTGAACTTGATCGGAAGCCATTCCAGGTGAGGGGCCAGCCTCCCGTAGACATCGTAGAGGAGGTAGGGGCTGTGCCAGATGAGAGCGGCCGTGGCGATCTCGACTGCGGCATATCCGGCGACACATTGCCGCGGGGAGAGCCAGTCGCCGACCCTGCCGCCGATCAGATTGCCCAGCCCCAGGCCGGCCATGAAGGCCGCCACCACCGTTGTGGCAGAGAGCGCATCGATTCCAGAGAGCACGGTGAGAATTCTGCCCCAGCAGATCTGGCTCATGATGGCCGACATGCCGGAGAGCAGAAACCCCAGGCTCGCGGTCATAAAGATCAAACGCGGATTCATGAACAGGACCCCCATCGGCTTGTCTTACGGTTATCACGAGCATAAATTTCGTAGGTAAAGCGGAAAATAGGGTAAGTGTCAACTCCTATCCGGAGTGGTGCTTGCGACCGGGCCCCATATCTTTTCAGCAGCGGGATCTGGAGACGGCTGACACGGTAATGAGCGGCGGTGAAAACCGGGAGCAGCAACAACCATCGCGACAATTGGTGCGTCGTCTTGACGATACCGACAGCGACTGGCACCATATCCGCTTTCTATAAACGCGAGGTTGACAGGCGATATTGCCGGTAACGGTCGTCCGGGGATTTTCGGTTTGGGTTTAGCGCCCCGTTATCGATAGGGTTGGTAATTCGTATACCCTTCAGCACCGGGAGTATACCACAAGGACATGTCGTCAGCCGGATGAAGCGGCCAACTATTTCTAAAGCGCTCGGGCAGGTCCGGATTGGTGATAAAGGGGCGGCCAAAGGCGGCGAGATCCGCATGGCCTGCTACGAGCCGCTCCTCCGCCGTCTCCCTGGTATAGCCGCAGTTGCCCATAATAATCCCGTCGTATTCGGCCCGAAATTCAGCCAGGCTCATCGGTTCGCCGTGTTGATGGAAACCGAAGGCCAGGCCGTCCATGATGTGGACATAGGCAAGATTGAGCCTCTTGAGTTCCCTGATCGCATAGAGGTAGGTTTCCCGGAAATCAGGGCTGCCCATGTCGTTGAAGACACCGTTGGGCGACAGCCGCACCCCCACTCGTGTGGACGGCCATACCTCCAAAACCGCCGCCATCACCTCTTTGAGAAAGCGGTACTTGTTCTCCAGACGGCCTCCGTATTGATCCTTCCGCAAATTGGTCTTTGAGTCCAGAAATTGATTGATCAGATAGCCGTTGGCGCCGTGGACCTCGACACCGCTGAAGCCCGCCTCCTTCGCATTTGCCGCGGCGGTGCGATAATCGTTGACCGTGGCCTTGATTTCATCAACGGTCAAGGCCCGCGGCGTTTCGTAGTCTTTTTTCCCGAAAGGAGTGCGAATCTGATCGCCATCCAGTTTGACCGCGGAGGCGGAAACAGGGAGTGCTCCATTGTGAAAATCACTGTGTGAGGCCCGGCCGCAGTGCCATAGTTGAAGAAAGATCGGAGCGCCGGTGGGCTTCAGCTTTTGCGTAACGATGCGCCAGCCCTCCACCATCTTTTCGGTGTAGATGCCGGGCGAACCCACCCAACCGTTGCCTTGTGCGGAAACAACCGTTGCTTCAGTGATGAGCAGACCGGCTGAAGCGCGTTGGAAATAGTATTCGGCCATCAGCTCATTCGGAATTCGTTCCGCGCCGGCGCGCCCCCTGGTCATCGGCGCCAAAACGATGCGGTTCTTGAGTTCAACGTCCCCCATTTTCAGAGGTTCGAAAAGCTTGTGCAGGGTCATGCGAATCTCCCGTCGAGCAGGTGATTTTCAAGCGAACAGGCCCCCCGGGCCCTCGGAGGATCAGCCGGTCGTCCGCCCTGCAGCCATACGATCTGCCGGTGGGCTGCCAACCTCCTTGCGGCGCGGCGGATCGGTTCCATCAATTCCTTCCACGAGTCGTCAGCTTGACAGGGCTGCAGGGCCCCGGCCGCCTCACTGGGGCAGATCGTTGCGCCGGCGGTACGATCCCGTAGAAACCTCCATATCACCTTTTCGCTTTCATCATCAAGGGACGCCAACCCCGATGCCTGAAATTTTTTCAACAATACGGTATGTTGTCCCAATCCCGGCGCCATTTTCAGCGCCATGAGATTTCGCGCCCGCATACCGCACACCGTTTAACCGGAGCCGGCCCGCTCGGCTTCTGAGCTTTTTGGCGACGGGCATCCCGTTCTCTCATTTCAGGTGGCTCCGCACTGCAGTGTTGGCAAAAGGCCCCTCCCTTCCTCAACGATTACCGCCACATCCCCGCAGCGCCGAGGATCCTGCCGGCCAATGCCGCACCGCTCAAAAAAGCGCCTTCGATCCGGGAGCGGCAGCACCAGCCGCCGCAGACGCCGATTTTTTTTCTCAGGGTCCCACAGGCATTCTTCTTCCAAAGGGTTGGCTGCCCGGGCATCTCGCCAGCAATGGGCGGATACCCGCAGCGGCGCGACGGCCGGCCTGCCGACTGCATCGAAAAAGGCCTTTCGAAGGGGCTGATCGGCAGAGACTCGGCACGCGCGCTTGCGTTGAACCGCGTCCTTGCCTGTCATGCCCTCGGCGGCAGCCCCCCCGTCACGGCACAGGAGGGCCGGGGAGCTGCGTGAAAGCGGCAGGCCGGAATGGGGGGCGGAAGCGACCGCCGTGTCGCTTCTGCGCCTCAATTCAGCCGGTGATGGGCCATGGAAGGGGTCAGCGCCGGGCCTCGCCTCGCCCTCTGGCGGCCTTTCTTCGAGAAACCCGCCCGCCTGAACAATTTGGCGCAGATCTCGAAGACGGCCTTGTCGTGCAATTTGCGGCCTTCCTCCATCAACGCCCATCGCTCCATATATCCGCCGGTTGCCGTCCGTGTGGCCTGAGCGTTCTTCTCCATGTGGCGCCTCCTGCTGTTTGCTTGTCGTTTGACATCTTCAACTTGACTCCATTATGAACACATAATATTGAACAGTCTATAGCCAAAAAAGCCAAGTAGCTGTGCATAAATAATCAGGCGCCGGCGCGCAACAACGCTTTTCGAGTTGCACCCGATTTGCGGCGGCGCTTCTTCAAAATGAGGTGGTTCAGGTTTCGTGGGAGCGGCTTCCAGCCGCGACCCGATCGCGGCAAGATGCCGCTCCCGCAGGAATGCGGCAGGCTGCCGCCCCCACAGGAAAAGGCCTAATCTGCCGGGAAGAGGAGCCGGTCATGAAAACGAACTGGGACGATATCCGTTATTTCCTTGCGCTCTGCCGCACGCGCTCCTTCGTTGCGGCCGGCTCCGAACTCAAGGTCACCCACAGCACGGTCTCGCGGCGCCTTTCGGCGTTGGAGGGCTCTTTGCAGACGCAGCTGTTTTTCCGCAGCGAAAAGGGCTGCCGTCTCACGCCGGCGGGGGAAAAGCTGCTGCCCTACGCCGAACGGCTCGAATCCACCATCGCCCTTCTCGACGAAGAGGTCTCCGGCAGGGACAAGCAGCTCTCGGGATCAATTCGAATCGGTGCTCCGGATGGCTTCGGCAACTGTTTTCTGGCCCCCCGGCTGGCCCAATTCCAGCGCCTGCACCCGACGCTGGAGGTCGAACTCGTTGCCGTGCCGATGTACTACAGCCTCGCCAAGCGGGAGATCGACATCCTGATTACCGTACGAAAGCCGGCCGGTGGCCATATCATCGCCAAAAAGCTGCCCAGCTACCGGTTCGGACTTTTCGCCACGAAAAAGTATTTGAAAGGGCATGCCCCGATTCGAAGCCCTGAAGATCTGCGGCGCCACCGGATGATCGGATATATCGAGGATCTCCTCTATGACGAGGAGCTCAATTTCATCAATGAAATCGTGACGGGGTTGCGGCCCCGGTTCAGAAGCTCGACCATCATCGGGCAGATGAATGCGATCCTGGCCGACAGCGGTATCGGCATCATTCCCTACTTCATGGCACATTCCGCAGGGACGCTGGTGAGCGTCCTGCCGGAATTGGGGATCGACCGAACCTTCTGGATTCAGTTCAACCCTGATTCGCGGCGAATTGCGCGCGTGCGGGCGACGATCGATTTCATCGTCGCGGAGATGGAATCGAGCACATCCGTCCTTGCGCGGCTCCCGCATGCCAGGAGGCGGGCCGCGCCGTCCCTCACGGACCCGGGCCCCGAGGGGGCCGATGCAAACGCCGCCCGGAAAGGCCGGAAAAAAAGGGAGAAAAGCTGAGCCGCATGACTTTTGGGATCGGCCCCTGCCGGCGCCTTTTGCGGTTTGGAGCGGAATGGTGTAAAACCGAGGCGATTCCGAAGGCGGTGTCGAGGCCCCAACGCACGTTTTTTCCGACGACGGCGCAAAAAGAGCCGGGGGCTCGGAAGCCCCCGGCTCTGCTTGGTCTCTAATTTGGTCGGGGCGATTGGATTTGAACCAACGACCCCTTGAACCCCATTC
>JALOOU010000014.1 GCA_025454255.1 Desulfobacterales bacterium
GCCGGGCGGCTCGCGCGCGGTGACGCTTCTCATGCTGCTGCGCAAGTTCATCCTGGCGGTGCTCTTCGTCATCGTCGCACTGATCACCCTCTCCTCCATCGGGGTCGACATCGCCCCCCTGATCGCCGGCGCCGGGGTGGTGGGGCTTGCCATCGGCTTCGGCTCCCAGACCCTGGTGAAGGACATCATCGCCGGGATCTTCTTCCTGACCGACGATGCCTTCAGGATCGGCGACTATGTCGAGGCGGGCAGCGCCAAGGGCACGGTGGCGCAGATGTCCCTGCGTTCGCTGAAACTGCGCCACCCGCGCGGGATGCTCTACACCGTGCCCTTCGGCGACCTGAAGACGGTGACCAACTTCAGCCGGGACTACATCATCACCAAGCTCGACGTGCGCCTGCGCTTCGACGCCGACCTCGAAAAGGTCCGCAAGATCATCAAAAAGATCAACAAGGAGGTCATGCAGGACGAGGAGCACCGCGCCGCGCTCCTGAGCGACATCAAGTCCACCGGCGTGCGCGAGATCGACGACTCGGCCATGATTTTGCGCGTGAAGTTCAAGACCGTGCCGGGCAAGCAGTTCGGACTGCGCCGGGAGATCTTCGCCCGCCTGCAGAAGGCCTTCCAGACGAGCGGGATCGAATTCGCCCACCGCAACGTGACGGTCTACCTGCCGCCGGAGATCCAATCCAAACCGTTGAGCGAGATGACGGAAAAAGAGATCAAGGCGCTCGAGGCCGGGGCCGCGGCCGCGGCGGCGACCGCCCAGGCCGAGGAGGAAAAAAAGGCCAAGGAGAAGCCTAAAACGGCCTGATGAGGCTTCCATTCAAACTTCAGCCCACAGGAGGTGCCGGCATGAGAAGTTTTCGAATCGTGGTGATCGTGGCGGCGGCGGCGCTGCTCTGCGGCTGCGCCGGCAAGATGAACGAGGTGCGGCTCGGCATGACCCGCGAGCAGGTCGTCAGTGCGGTCGGCGCCCCGAGCAGCACCAGCGAGATGGGCGCCACAACCTATCTGAAATACCAGTTGTGCAGCGACTGGATCTTTACCGACCGCTACTATGTGCGCCTCACCGACGGCAAGGTGGATGCGTTCGGCCGGGTGGGGGATTTCAACCTGGGGTATTGATCGGATCAGGGTCGTTTGATCACGAGGATTCTTCGCCCCACACTTCTTCGAGAAGTTTCAGAATCAGGGTGTCTTTCAGGAAATCGCAATGTCCGTATGATGGTCCGACGGGACGCTGAACCGTCGGTTGGGAGAAGCGGGTAATTCCTTCGTCGTCATCGTCATATTGCATGGCAAATGACGATGCGTGCGGCAGACCGCAGGGCTTCCTCAGGGCTCGCTCAAGCGGGTTCGGATCTCCACCTCCGAGGTCAGGGTTTTGTGCACCGGGCAGCGGTCGGCGATCTGCAGCAGCCGCTGCCGCTGCTCTTCGTCGAGCGGGCCTTCGATCTCGATCTCGCGTTCGATGCGGTCGAGCATGCCCTCCTTGAGTTCGCAGCTCGCGCAGTCGACGGCATGGATTTTGGCGTGCGTCAACCGGACGGTGGCGGCATCGAGCGGCCAGCCCTTGCGGTCGGCGTACATGCGCAGCGTCATCGAGGTGCAGGCCCCGAGAGCGGCCACCAGCAGGTCGAAAGGGGTGGGTCCCTGGTCGCTGCCCCCCACCGCCGCCGGTTCGTCCGCGATCAGGCTGTGGCGGTTCACCCGGACCTCCGTGAGCAACCCGCCCGGGCCGGTGCGGGCCGCGATGCGGTTGTCCTGCGGCGGCGCGGCGGCCCGTTCCGCAGCCGGCCGTGCGATGTAGCGTCTGGCCCAGGCCGCGATGACCGCCCCGGCATAGCGGGAATCGGAGGATTTGGAGAGCAGGTGGTCGGCCCGGTCGAGCGAGACGAAGCTCTTGGGGTGGCGGGCCGCCTGAAAAATTAGGGCTGCGTTTTCGATGCCGACGGTGTCGTCCACTGGTGAATGCATGACCAGCAGGGCGCGGTTCAGCTCCCGCATCACCTCCTCCGGGTCGACTGCGGCCAGGTCGTCCAGAAACTTTTTGCGCAGCACGAAATTCCGGCCGGAGATCTCCACCTGGGCTTCGCCGGCGGCGCGGATGGTCTCGGCGGCGGGCCCGAGCACATGCGAAACATGGCCCGGGTCGGCGGGGGCGGCGATGGTCACCACCGCCTTGGAGGCGGGGATGGAGGGGGCCGCCTTCAACACGGCGGCGCCGCCGAGGGAGTGGCCGACCAGCAGCGTGGGGCCCTCGAAGCGGGACTCCATGAAGCGGGCCGCCGCGATCAGGTCCTCGACGTTGGAGAGAAAGCTCGTGTCGGCGAAGTCCCCGCCGCTTTCGCCCAGGCCGGTGAAGTCGAAGCGCAGGACCGCGATCCCCTCGCGCGCCAGGGCGCGGGAGATGTGGTAGGCCGCCCGGACGTTCTTCGAGCAGGTGAAGCAGTGGGCGAACAAGGCATAGGCGGCGGGCTTGCCGTCGAGCGGCAGATCCAAAAGGGCCGCCAAACGGTGGCCTCCCGGCCCGGGAAAATCGAATTTCTGCAGCTGCATGGAGAGTCCTTCCTGAACATCCGCACTGTCGTCCGGTCGGCGCCTGGGCGAGAACCGAGCGGCCCCGTGCGGGCCTGTTTTTAACTACGGCAAATAAAGAGCGTCAACCTACCCCGCCGGTGGGATGCGGCCGGGACGAACGGGTCCTCATGGGGGCCGGTCCGGCTGCGGGTTCAATCCTCTGCGCGCTGAAATTCGGCCCGCACCGCGGCGGCGATCTGCTCCGGGAAGCCCACGCAGATGCTCTCGTTGTAGAGGGTCCTGAGCGCGGTCGCATCCGGGGTGGCCAGCACCGGATTGTAGTAGATTCGCGGTGAAAAGACCAGGCGCAGACGCGCGAACTCATCCTCCTGCCTGCCCGGGAAAAAGCAGACGTTGAAACTGTAGATGCCCATCCGGTCGTAGGCCGCCATGGCCGCGGCGAGTCCTTGGGCGATTGCCTTCAGATCCTCCACGCTCAGGTCCAGCAGGGTGCGGCAGCCCGCGACCACCCCCACCACGTCGCCGACGACGCCGAAGGGCGCAAAACTCGCCAGCCATTCGATGCGGCCGATCCGCCCGAAGTAGCGGCTGCCGTCGGCCTTCTCTGCCGCCGCCAGCTCGTCCCAGTAGGCGGCGCCGTGAAGCGACGCATACGCCTGCGCGGCGGCGAGCTCCTCGCGCAGCTGATTGGGGGCCGTCGAGCTTGCGAAAATCTGCAGGTGGGGGTGGATGAGCGAGCTGCCGGAGGCGGGCATGTAGTTCCAGCTCAGCAGGTAGTAGACGGCCTCCGAGTGTCGGATGGCGCGGACGCGCCGGAAGAAGTCGAGGGCCAGGGCGAGGCCGTTTGCGATGCGCTCGGGCTCGATCTCGGCCATGGGGATGTAGTGGCGGCGGCCGAGCGTGGCCACGGCCCCCAGGCCGTCGTAGGGGGCGATATTGGGAAAGAGCGTCATCTCATCGCGGACGAGGCGGCCCTCCGCGAGGATCTCCGCCGGAAAGCAGGGGGTGAGCCGGAGCAGCTTCTCCGGACAGAAGGGGCAGGTGGCCTGCGAGGCTTCGATCAACCGCGTGAGATCCGGTTTTTCGAACCGCAGCGTGCGGAAATGGCAGATGCGCGATGTCCGGCCGGTGAGGGGATCGGCGCGGACCTCGACGGGGATGGCTTTTTTTTGCATGGCGCTGCCCGGGTCCAGAATGACGGCCTCTTTCCGAGTCACTGCAAATCGAATGGGCATCGTTCGCCTCCTCCTGCCGCTGTCCGTGCTTGCGGTCGCGTCTAATAGAAGACTTCCGAGAACACCAGGGACCCCGGGAAGCGCTCGTCGGCCAAGAGGGTCGCGTCCCGGATCATCTCCTGCCGGCCGCACAGATAGAAATCATAGGCGCCGGCCGGCAGCTGCGCGCGCAGGTAGTCCGTCACCCGGCCACGGTAATGCCCCGCGGCCGCAGCGCGGCCGCCCGAGAGGCAGGGCACATAGGCGGCCGCCTTTTCCCGCAGAAGATCGCCGTAGAAGAGCTCCTCCTGCGCCGCCACGCCGTGCAGCAGGATGAAGCCCGAGACGCCGGCGGCGGCCATGGCGCAGAACGGCGCAACGCCGGTGCCGGTCGCCGCGAAGACCGCCGGCCGCGCGGAGGCCTGAAAGGTGAAATACCCGTGCGGTCCGGTGAAGACCAACTCCGCTCCAAGGGGGATTTCGGCCAGCCGAGCGGAGAGCCCGCCGGTTGCCACCCGTCGGAGGCAAAGCCGGATGATCTCCTCGCCGGGCGCCGCGGCGATGGAATAGTCCCTCGCGGCCTCCGCGTGGTGCACGCGCACCCGCTGGCCCGGCGTAAACGTGAAGCCCGCCGGTTTTGCAAGGCTGAGTTCGAAGGCGCTCGCGGCGAGCGGGCGGCGGGCGAGCAGGCGGGTCCGAAACGCAGCGGGGCCGCTGCGGCCGGGGGATTCGGCCGTCACCGTTTCCATAGACGCTCCGCGCTGCCCTGGATGCGGTTGAGATGCCGAGCCAGGACGAAAAGATAGTCGGAGAGGCGGTTGAGATAGACGATGGAGCGCTGCATCGACTCGTCGCCCGGAGTCGCCGCCTGCGCCGCGGCAAGCCGCACCACGCGCCGCTCAACTCGGCGGCAGACCGTGCGGGCCAGGTGGGCCCAGGACCCGGCCGGGCTGCCGCCCGGCAGAATGAACCCGCCCAGTGAGGGCAGCGCTGCATCCATCCGATCGATGGAGCGCTCCAGCGCCGCTGCCGCCTGCGGGTCGACCGGCGGCAGCAAGCCGGCGGCGGCTGAGCCCGGAGAGGTGGCCAGCCAGGCGCCGATCTCGAAAAGGACCGCCTGGGCGGCTTCGAGCTCGGGGCGCACGCCTTCGGCCGGGTGGGGCAGGGAGGCTGCCAGGGCGCCGATCACCGAATTGAGCTCGTCCAGATCGCCGTAGGCCTCGATGCGCTCGTGGTCCTTTGCGACCCGCTCCCCGCTGAAGAGGCTCGTTTTGCCGCGGTCGCCGCTGCCGGTGTAGATTTTCATCCCTTGGCCTCCGCCGTCTCCGCCAGAATCTGGCCCATGGTCGGCCCGTCGATGTTGCCGCCGCTCAGGATGACGCCCACGCGGCCCTGGGCCTTGACCTTGCCGCTCAAGAGGGCGGCCAGGCCCAGCGCGCCGGAGGGCTCGACCACCAGTTTCTGGCGGTAGAAGAGCTCCCGCACCGCCTCCCGGATGGCCTCCTCGGAGACGGTCTGCATTTGCGTGACGTGGCTGAGGACCAGGGGGAAGGTGATCCTGCCCAGGCAGGGGGTGCGGGTGCCGTCGGCGATGGTCGGAGGGTTTGCGACCGTCTGCAGGGTGCCGCTGTAAAAGGAGCGCGTGGCGTCGTCGGCCACCTCCGGCTCGACTCCGACGACGGCACAGTTCGGGTTCATCCCCCGCGCGGCGACGGCGCAGCCGCTCAGGAGCCCCCCGCCGCCGCACGGGACGAGCAGCTGATCGATGCCGCCGGCCTGCCGGCAGAGCTCCAGGGCGGCGGTCCCCTGACCGGCCACGACGTCGATGTGGTCGTAGGGCGGGATCAGCGTGAACCCCTGCCGCTTCTGGAGGTCGCGGGCGATCTCCTCGCGGCTGCGCTGCTGCGGGTCGTAAAGGATCACCCGGGCGCCGTAGGCCATGGTCGCCGCGCGCTTGATGGCGGGCGCATCCTGGGGCATGACCACGGTGGTCGCGATTCCCAGCAGGCGGCCCGTCAGAGCCACGGCCTGGGCGTGGTTGCCGGAGGAGAAGGTGAGGACCCCGCGGGCCCGCTCCGTGGCCGTCAGCCGCGACATGGCGTTGTAGGCCCCGCGGAACTTGAACGCGCCGATGCGCTGAAAATTTTCACACTTCAGAAACACCTCGGCCCCCAGCCGCTCGTTGAGGCTGCGCGAAGTCATGACCGGTGTCACGTTGGCCACCCCGTTCAGGCGGGCGGCGGCCTCCTGAACCCTTGTCAACCACTCATCGACGGCGGTTTCCATTTTCTCACCATTTCTCGCGCGGCAGCGGCTGCCACGGGTAGGCATCCTGCGCGACCCGCACCCAGGTGAGGCCGCCGGAGTTGCGCCAGGGGTCGAGCACGAGCCCCTTTTCAAACGTTTGGTTCAGCGCGGTGACGACGACGCTGTTGTGCTCCCGCAGGTCGCTGCCGGGGTGGGCCACGCCCCAGTGCAGCTCGTAGGTCGCAAGCTGCAGCGCCTGCAGGTGCCGCATCAGGTCCTCGGTCCAGTGGTAGCAAAGCCCGCGCTCGCGGAGGCCCATTTGAATCAGTAGGTTGTGCCAGCGCGCCGGCGGGACCACGCGGTACTCCTCGGCGAGCCGCAGCGAGTGGGTCACGGCCGCTTCCGCCACGCGGCGGGCCTCGGCCGGGTCGACCCCCGGCCCCAGGCCCTTGAGGCTGCCCTGCAGCGAGGTGATTTTCGAGGCGATCTGCGCCTCGCCCATCGCCGGTGAGGGTCGGGTGGTCGTGCAGCCGGATGCCAGAACCAGCGCGAGCAGCACGGCCGCCGCCGGGATCGGTAGGGGGGCGGAGCGTTTCATGAGAGCTCAAACCTCGATGCCCATGGATTTCAATTCGCCGGCGATGAGCGCCTCCCACCCGCGGTTGGCCCTGGGGTTGGCCGGGCTCGGGTGGGTGACGGCGCCGACAAACACATTCAGCCCCCCCAGCGCACGGCGCGCGCGTTCGGCGGCAAAGCGCCCGATGCCGACGACGTGCGCGGGCGCCAGGGTTTCGATGGTGCGGCGCAGCGCACGGTCGCAAACGGCGAACAGCGGCGTCGCCTCCGCCGCCCTGAGCTTGTCGGGCGTCAGGTTGGCGCCGCTTTGGGTAATGAACAGCAACGGGCAGTAGTTGACTACGAAGAAGCGTTCGAAGAAATCCTCGGCCGCGCCGAACTTTTTGCGGGCCCACCCCCACAGCCGTTGTCCGCTCACCTCGCGCCGGGTGCAGGCGAAGCCGGTGACCGGCCGCTTGGGGTGCGGCCGCGCGGGGGCGCCGACGGGGCCCTGGATTCCCATCCAGTCGCGCACCGCGCCGATCTCCCCGAACGGCACGCCGGTCTGGGCCATGCCCCACGGGCCCGGGTTCATCCCCACCAGAACGGCCGGCCGCGGCCGCCGGCCGAAGCGGCGCAGATACTCCCGGTAGGGCGCGCGGGCGTAGTCGAGCGGGTTGTAGACATGGGCGACGGGCGGGCCGAAGCTAAGCCGCGCGAGTCCGGCGGCCAGCTCGACGGTGATCTGCTCAAGGCTCACGGCCTACCCGCCCCCGGCGATGCCTTTGCACAAAAGCACCAGGCCCGCCGTCTGCACGAGATGAAAAATCCCATTGTGATCGAATTCCCAGATCCATTTGAAGCGCAGGCCGTTGCAGGCCTGCAGGGCGGCGGCAATCCCGCTCAGAAGCACGCCGGCAGCGATCCAGCCAGCGCCGCTCAGCGCGCTGGCGGCAGCCAGAGCGGTGTAGCCCACGAGGGCGGCCGCCAGGACCACCCCCTCGAACACGATGAACACCCGGAACAGCCCGTTCCAGCGCCGGCTGACGAGAAAAACCAAGGCGCCGGTCGCAAGCCACAGCGGCAGGCTGCGGCGGCCGGCCTCGGGCCCAAACAGATCGAGCGTCAGGCCGGCGCCGAAAAGGGCCAGCGCCATGCCCAGCAGAAACGTCAGCGCCTGCCATACTGCGTTGCGGAGCCCTCGCGGCCATACCAGCCCGTGGTAGAGGGCGCCCAAACCGGCCGATCCGGCAATCAGGCCGAGCGGCCAGGACCAGAGCTGGATGCGCCATGCCCCCCCCGGTTGCGCGGCGTGCAGGTAAAGGAGGCCGCTGAGGGCAACGATGCTCAGCAGCAGGTCGGTTGCGGCCGTGCTGCGCTCGGTGGGGCTATCGCTCAGCGGCATCGGTTGCGCGGCCTGCGGGCGGATGCCCGTTTCATGCGGCAGCCGGCGGGGGTCAGGCAGTAGGCCGGCTCGCTGTCCGGGCCGCACAGAGACGAGGCATCCATGCGCTCGATGAGGCCCTGGGTCTCCAGTGCGCTCAGCATCTCGCGGTTGCCCAAATGATGACCTGGGTAAAAGACCCCATTTTGCATCTTGTGCAGGATCCGCAGAGGCATCGAATGGGTCATCCGTGCGCGCCGCGCCGGCGGTTGGGGGCCGGCGGCAGGCCGCGGCGCGGAGGTTCGGGCATCTCAGTCTGCCAGCAGCTGCATGATTTCCGCAGCTTTGTCGGCAGGCAGGCTTCCCTTTTCCTGCCCGATGGGCACCGTGAAACGGCCGAGCGCTTTGTAGAGCGCGAGCAGGTCCGGCGCGCATTTTTCAAGGGCGGCCAGGTGGCGGCGGATGGTGGCGGCGTCGCCCCGGGCGATCGGGCCGGTCAGGCATCCGGGAAAACCGACCGTCGCCATGTTGTTGAGCGTCCCCCGCAGCAGCGGCAGGTAGGCCTTGACGGCGTCGGCCGGCTGCTTGCCGAAGTTTTGCCACAGGCCGGTTGCGAGTTTGAGCAGGGTTGTGACGTAGTTGCAGGCGATGGCCGCCGCCGCGTGATAGAGGACCTTGTCCTCGGAGCTGAGGTAGACGATGTCGCCCTTGAGCGCCTGCGCCATGGCCGTCAAGGTGCTCCGGACGGGCTCCTCGGCCTCGATGCCGAAGGTGGAGCCGGGCAGGTTCGCCACGGCCTGCTCGATATCCGAAAAGGATTGGCAGGGGTGGATGGAGCCGACCCGAGCGCCTTGCTGCCGGGCCGCCTCCAGCGTTTGCACCGTGCTTGCGCCGCTGCAGTGAACCGCGGTATGGTCCGGCCGCCAGGCGAGGCCGGCGCAAACCGGGGCGATGAAGTCGTCGGCGGTGGTGATGAAGACGATCTCGGCGGCTTCCAGCACGGCCTGGTTCTCCGCGCAGGCCCGGCAGCCGGGCACGCGCTCGGCCAGGCGCTGGGCGGAGGCCCTCGCGATGTCCGCCACGGCCGCCACCGCATAGCCCTGTTCCGAGAGCCTCACGGCGAACGTGGTACCGACGGGCCCGGCGCCGATGAATCCCAATTTCGGCATGGGGTGTCTCTCCTTTTTCCGGTTTTTCTTAAAACCATTTTTGATTTTTGTCCAACACAATCTCCAGCGGCCGCAGCGTGATGGCGCCGGGCGGCCCGGGGTCGATCGTAACGAGATGTTTCTCGAAGATGCCGCCCAGCAGCATATCGACCCGGCGGGAGCGCGGCAGGAAGATGCCGTGGCGGTCATAGACGACATCGCCTGCCGCATCGCGAATGAGCGTGACGGCGAAAAGCCGGGTGCTGCGCGTTTGCAGCGAGAAACGGTCGCCGGGGCGGAAGGGGCTCTCCGCCAGCAGGGCGGCGTGGATATAGATCCCGCGGCGCTCGCGGTCATGCAAGGCGATTCGGCTCGTTTCGATTGGGTCCATGCGCATCGTTTGCCGGACGGCTCTCCTCAAAACCCGGCGGCTTGCCCGTCCTTGCGCGGGTCGGAGGCGGCCAGGTAGCCCTCCGGCAGCCGGAGGATCGTCTGGCCGCCGCCGAAAAGAGCGGCGGCCTCGCCCAGCACCACGCGGTGGCCCCGCTTTCGGAGGTCCGCGACCACCGCCGCCGGAAACCCCGCCTCGAGGGCGACGCTCGCATCCGGTGCGACGTGCCAGCGCGGGGCGTCCAGTGCGGCCTGGGGGTTCTGGCCGTAGTCGCAGATGCGCACCATCATCTGCAGATGCCCCTGGGGCTGCATGTGGGCGCCCATGACGCCGAAGCTGATCAGCGGCCGCCCGCCGCGGGTGACGAAGCCCGGGATGATGGTGTGGAACGGGCGCTTGCCGCCGCCGACCTCGTTGGGGTGGCCCGCTTCGAGCACGAAGCCGCAGCCGCGGTTGTGCAGGGCGATCCCGGTGCCGGGGACGACCACCCCGGAGCCGAAGCCGAGATAGTTCGACTGGATGAGGGAGACCATGGCGCCGCCGGCGTCGGCGGCGGCCAGGTAGACGGTGCCCCCGCCGGCGGGTGCGTCCGCCGTCGGCGGGGCCGCCCGGTCGAGGTCGATCCCGGCGGCGAGGGCCGCCAACCGGCGTTCGGCCAGCAGCTCTTCCGGGGCCACCCGCATATGGTCGCTGTCTGCGACGTGGCGGAAGACCTCCGCGAAGGCGGCCTTCATCGCCTCGATCTGAAGGTGCAGGCTCGCGGCCGACTCCGGGGCGTGGCGGGAGAGCTCGAAGCGGCTGAGAATCCCCAGCGCGATCAGCGCGGCGATGCCCTGGCCGTTCGGGGGGATTTCGTGCAGGCGTGCCCCCCGGTAGTCGCGGCAAAGGGGCTCGACCCAGTCCGAGCGGTGGGCGTCGAGATCGGCCCGGGTGAGGGCGCCGCCTTCGGCCGCGGCGCAGGCGGCGATCCGCTCCGCCAGCCGCCCGCGATAGAACGCCTCGCCGCGGCTGGCCGCGATGGCGGCCAGGGTCTCGGCCTGCTCCGGGCAGCGGAAGAACTCGCCGGCGCGCGGCGCGCGGCGCTGGGGGAAAAAGGTGCGCGCGATCTCGGGGAACTGCGCATAGATCGGCCAGGCGTCCTGCCAGCGGCCGGCGGTGATCGGCGACACGGGAAAGCCATGCTCGGCGTAATCGATGGCGGGCGCGAAGAGCTCCGCGAACGGCAGCTTTCCCAGGCGGCTGGAGAGGCGCACCCAGGCGTCGACCGCTCCCGGCACGGTGACCGTCTCCCAGCCGGTGCGGGGCATTTCTGCCAGGCCGGCGTAGCGCTGCCGGCTTAAGGCCCGCGGGGCGCGGCCGGAGCCGTTCAGGCCGTGCAGGGTTTTTCCGTCCCAGACGATCGCAAACGCATCCCCGCCGATGCCGTTGCCGGTCGGCTCGACCACGGTGAGGGTGATGGCGGCGGCCAGGGCGGCATCGACGGCGTTGCCCCCCTTGAGCAGCATCCTCAGCCCGGCCTGGGTCGCGAGCGGCTGCGAGGTGGCGACGACGTTGCGCGCGAGTACGGGCATGCGCTGCGAGGGGTACGGAAATTCCCAGAAATGGTCCATGGTGAAAAACCTTTCGGTCATCGGGGAGGCGCAGCCGCGCCTTCGGGGTGGCGTCGAAGGGTGCGGCCGCTGCGCGCCAGCGCGTGGTGAGCGCCGGCGGAGTCGAGCAGGGCCCGGCAGTCCGTCAGACCCCCGGCGGAGGTCATGCCGCATTTCTGGCCGGTCCAGCAGCCGTCGCAGCGGTTTTGCGCGAAATGAGCGCACCGCCGGCAGGGCAGGGCGGCCATCTGGGCGTCCAAGAGCGCCAGCAGCTGCGGGGCGCCCGTGGCCAGGATCGAGCCGAAGCCGCGCGGGGCCTCGCAGCAGAAGGAGAAGCCGCCCGCAGGGTCGAAGGAGACGAACGGGATGCGGCCGGCGCCGCACCCGCGGAAGGCTTCGGTTTGCTCCACGCGCAGGTTCCGGAAGCGCTCGGCGTGCAGGCGGCGGAAGAGGCCCACGACGGCCTCCGGCGTCGGGATGAGACCGCGGCTGGCGTAGCCGCGCAGCGGATGGCGCGGCAGCGGGCCGCCCAGCGGCGCGAGCGCTTCCGGGGCGATCAGGGTGTCGAAGCGGAAGCCGACCGGGGCGGCGCCGTCCGCGAAGCCTCGGTCGAGCGCCTGCAGCCAGGCGACGACCGCCTCCCGGTTGAGCTCCGACACCACCGTGCGCAGCCGCAGCCGGGCGCCGCGGCGGCGGGCATCGCCGATGAACGCCCAGGCGGCTTCCCAGCTGCCGTCTCTGAGCTCGTCATGGATCGGCTGCGGGCCGTCCACGCTGACTTCGATCGTCAGGCGCGGGTCGCAGAGGAGCTCGCGCGGCAGGCGCTCCTCGAGGGGCAGCGAACCGCCGGTGACGATTTTCAGCTCGGCGGCGTGCGCGAGCGCGCCGCGGGCGATCCGGGCCAGGTCGGGGCGCACGAACGGCTCGCCGCCCTCCAGGCTGATCAGGCGGATCGGGCGCAACGCGGCGATGCCCCCGATCGCGGCCAGCCACTGCGCGGCGTCCAGCTCGGGCGTGGGTTGCTTGGCCACCGTGCAGAAGCGGCAGCGCAGCGGGCAGCGGGCGGTCAGCGCGATGTCCATGCCGATGGGAACGGCCGGGCCGGTTTCCGCCGGGGGCGGGGGAGGTATCCCCGCTATCGGTGCCCCTGGGTTCATGCCCCGGCCTTGCCCGGCAGCGCTTTCAGGGTGTTCTCGATGATCGCCTGGATCGCCGGGACCATGTACTGCATGCGCGCCGCGGTATCGCGCTGCGTGCGTTCGAGCATCTCGGGCATCTTGTCCTTGATGGCCCGGCCGATTTCCGTGCCGTAGAAATCGACCAGCGCCTGGATCTCGGCCTTCGAGAAGATGCTGCCGTAGAGGTGAATGTGGTAGGATCGGAAACGCTCGACCTGAGACGCCTTGCGCAGGAACGCGGTCACCCGCTCGACGAGGATCGCGTCGTTTTCTTCGCTTTTCGTGGGATAGGCGAGGCCGCGGAGCTGCTTGGCCGTCTGTTGGAGCTGGCTCTCCAGCAGGGCCTGGATCTGCCGCGCCTCGATCGTGTCGATCAACGTTTCGATCACCCGGCGGTGCTCCGCCTCCAACGGGCGGCAGAAGAGGGCCTCGGCGCCCTTTTCGTCGATGCTGGTCATGCGCCGACCGTCGGTGGCCAGCAGCCGGATGCGCCGCTGCTCGCCCGTCTTCAGGATGCCCGGCGGGTCGGCTTCGGTCAAGGTGAGGAGCAGGTGGCCGTCCGCCACGGCCCAAGTCGCCCGGGCGCGCAGCTCCAGGTCGCGCTCCGGAAGCGGAACGACCGAGGTGGAGGTGTAGGTGCCGTCGGCGTTGAACTCCACCTGCTCAACCGCCATCGCGTAGGCCTGGACCCAAGTGCCGAGCATGGCCTGGCGCCATTGGTCGTCGGAGAGGTCTGCGGCTGCGCACAGCCCCGTGACCGAGGCCAGCAGCAGCCCCGCAAGCGTTCCCAGCACGGTCGTGCGGCCATTTCTTGCGTTCATGGCGGCTCCTGGCTTGCGGCGGAGCCCCGGGGCAACCGCCGCATCGGGAGTGGACCGATCACTTCGGCAGCGGGCCCAGCCGGTAGCGGATCGTCACGGCGGCGGACACCAGGACCTGGCCGGGCTGAATCGGCGTGCCCGCCGCGGCCGGGGCCGAAAACCGGCGCTCCACGGGGTAGGAGGCCTGGGCCCCGTCCTCGCGCACGTCGAGCACTTCGCCCAGCTTCAGCTCCAGGGCCGCGGCGATCGCTTCGGCCTTGACGCGCGCTTCGCGCGCGGCCAGCTTCAGGGCCTGCTGCCGCTGGGGGAGATCTTCCCGCAGCTCGAAGCTCAGGTGGGAGAGCTGGTTGGCGCCCGCGGCGATTCCGGCGTCGATCACCGCCCCCACCCGGTCCACATCGTCCAGTTGGACCCTCACGCTGTTCGTAGCGCGGTAGCCGACGATGCGCGGTCCTTCGGGTTCGGGGTCCGACTTGGGTTTGGGCTGCGAATAGACGGGCGTGAGCGTCACGCCCGCGGTGCGGATTTTTTCATCCGGGATCCCCAGCGCCTTGATCGCTTTCAGCACGCGCTGGAGGATCTGCGCCAGCTGCCCCTGGGCATCGGCCGCCTGGCGGGTTTCGACGACGGCCCCCAGGTTGACCTGGGCCCGGTCGGGGGAGGCCGCGACCTCGCCGGTCCCGGTGACGGTGATCGACGCTGCTGCGGGCTCCGCGGGTCCCGCTGCCTGCGCACCGGCAGGTACTCCGCCTCCGGCCACAAGCAGCCAGGCGGCCGCGAAGACGGCGGCGGTTCGCAGATAGAAGCGTGCGGAAGCGAGCGGGCGATGCATCCGGTCTGAGGTCATGTCTTCCTCCCTTGCATGCGCGGCAGGGTGTTGGCGCCCTGGGGCATCACGGTGATGGTCGGGTGTTTGCGGCCGCACATGTCGACGGCCGTTTGGAGCGCCGCGGCGATGGTGGCCGCCGGGATCAGGCCGGCCTTGCGCGCCAGCTCGGCGTTTTCCGGCCGGGTCAGCATGATGGTGGGGCTCTCGCGGCAGTACTCCCGCGTGATCAGGGCGCACCAGCCGGCGATGGTGTAGTTGGCGCGCAGCGCCTGGTCGTGCGCTTGGATCGTCGGGTGGTCGAACCACTTGAAGTATTCGATCGGCTCGCGGATATCCGGGCACTCCGAGAGGATGACCGAGATCCCGCCCGGTTTTGCGGCGTGCACGGCGTTGTCCATGGTCTTGGTGGTCTGGTAGAGATTGATGTCCTTGGGGTAGCCGCCGGCGCTGGCGATGACGATGTCCGCTTTTTCCGGGATTTCGACCCCATACATCTCGTCCACCAGGCGGGTGGCTTTGAGCCAGGCCGAGACCCAGTTGCCGGCGAAGATCGCGCACAGCCGGCCGTCCAGGTTGGGCACCACGTTGACGATGAAATCGGGCCGCGCCAGCGAAGCGCACTCCATCATGTCCTCGTGCGCCGGGTTGCCCTCCGTGATCCCCGACTGGGCGAGCCGGCTGCGGCCGCCCCCGGGCTCCGGCGCCATGGACCAGAGGTGGCAGGCCTGGATCGTGCGGTTCGAGCAGATCCCCGGCATGATGCTCTTGCGGCCGCCGCCGTAGCCGACCATGTAGTGGTAGATCACCCCACCGGTGAGAATCAGCGTGTCGGCCTCCGCGCCGATGCGGCTGACCTCCACCGGTGTGCCGCGGCGGGTGCGGCCGAGGGGCACCATGTTGCCCTCGTCCCAGGCGTCGTGGTTCACGACCCGCACGCGGTGGCACACCTCCGGCCCGCACAGCTCGACGAACTCCGCGGGGGTGTTCCGGCGGTGGGCCCCCACGGCGATGATGAGGGTGATTCGGTCGTCGCTGACCCCGGCCGCGTTCAGATACTCGAGGAGCAGGGGCAGGGTGTCGGCGTTTTTCTGCCAGCCGCGCGTGATGTCGCTCACCGTGACGGCCACCGTGCCGCCGGGCTTGAGCATCTCCCGCAGCGGCGCGGAGTCCACCGGGTGGTCCAGCGCTGCGAGGTAGGCTTGCCGCAGGTCCTGCAGCGGCGGGCGGTTGCGGCCGTTCAGCTCGCAGAGGACCTGCGCGGCCGGGAGGTCGACGCTCAGCTCGCTTCGGCCGTACTTGAGGGTGAAGGTGCGATGGGTCATGCGTGCGCGTTCGTCTCCGTAGGCAATGCGTGCAGGATGGGTTGATGCCGATTATTTCTTTCCGCCCGCCGCCCGCGTCTTCTTGCGAAGTTTTGCGAGCTTCTGCATTTCGCCCTCGATCATGCGGTAGGTGTGCTCCTCGGCCGGGAAGGCGCCGCTGCGGACATCGGCGATGTAGGCCTCGAAGACCTTGAGCATCTCCGCGCCCAGGTTGGCGTATTTCTTGACGAATTTGGGCGTGAAGGCCTGAAAGATGCCGAGGATGTCCGAGACGATCATGACCTGGCCGTCGCAGTCGACGCCGGCGCCGATCCCGTAGATCGGGATCGGAAGCTCCTGGGCGATCAGCTTCGCGACCTCGGGCGGGACCGCCTCCACCAGGATGGAGAAGGCGCCGGCCGCGCAGACCGCCTCGGCGTCAGCGATGATGGCCTGGGCGGCCTCCGCGGTGCGGCCCTGGGCCTTGAACCCGCCGAGGGCGCCCGTGCTCTGGGGCGTCAGCCCGATGTGGCCCATGACCAGCATGCCGCTGTCGGCAATGGCGCGGATGATGTGAGCGACCCGCACCCCGCCCTCGAGCTTGATGCAGTCCACCCCGCACTTTTTGTGGTACTGGACGGCGTTCTGCACCGCGTCGTTGACGCTGCCGTGATAGGTGCCGAAGGGCATGTCGCCGATGACGAAGGTGTGGGGGGCTCCCCGGCGCACCGCCTCGGTGTGGTAGAGGCTCTGCTCGAGGGTGACCGGCACGGTGCCGGGGTAGCCGTAGACGGCCATGCCGAGGCTGTCGCCCACCAGGAGCATGTCCATGCCGGCCTTCTCGGCCAGTTGGGCGGTGGTGAAATCGTAGGCCGTCATCCACACGGCCGTCAGTTTTTTCTTCACGCGATCCTCCGCTGGGCGCTGCGAACGCCCGCTGTGTGGTGAAAGGGAAAAAACACTTCGCATATTTCCGCCCGGTTTACAACCGTCGGGGCTTGGGCGCGCGCGGCGCCGCCTCTACCCGCAGCCGCAGCCGCAGTCGCAGCCGCCTTCCGACGAGGACGCCACTTCGGCCATGGCCCTGACGACCTCGCGGCCCTCGGCGGGGGTGATGCGGGTGATCCGCACCGCGAGCTCCACCGTGTCCCGGCCCGCGAAGGCCGCCCGCAGGAGCGGGGCGAGGTGCTCGAAAAACCTGGCGGCCTCCGGCGCCGAGACGCGCAGATCGATCGCATCGCCGACGCGGCGGCCGGCCAAAAGCGATTCGAAGGGGGTGATGCCGGTGCGGCCGATGCCGCAGACAAAAGCGACCTCGAACGCAACGGGCGCGGCGGCCCCCGCTTGCGGATCCGGCCGGGTGCGGATGTCGACGGTGACTTTTTTCAGAGGTTCGACCTGGGTCATGGGGCCTCGCGTGCGGTGGGTGGCGCGCCTGCGGCCGGGGGCTCCGTCGGGGCCGCATGCGCGGCGAGCAGGGCGTCTACGGCCGCGCGCTGCATGGCGACTCGATCCGCCAGCGGCAGAAGCGCCGGGGTGACCACCGTGTAAACGGCGGGGCTGAACTGGCGGCGCGCGTATTCCGGAAGCGAAACCGCGCCCAGCCGGTCCTTCAGGGCGAGGTGCCACCGGCCCGCGGTGAGAATCCCCTCCTGGGGACTGCGCCAGGGGTCGCCGGCCCGGGGTTCGATCGGGTAGCCGCGGGCGCGGATCTCGGCGACGACGCGTTCGGCGGCCGTGAGCGTCTCCGGCGCGTAGGTGCGGATGGAAAAGCCCCTGGCATCGGCTTCCTCGCTCAGGTCCACCACCAAATCGTAGCGCTTGCCCCTCAGAAACCGTCGCACGATCCTGGCCTCGCGCGACCGGAACGCGCTGAAGTCCTGCCCGATGTCGAGTTTTTCCCGGTTGCGGCCCAGGCCGTGGGTCCAGCCCCAGGGATTCACTACGGGCAGGATGTCGGCGTTGAAGAGCCTTCCGGGGCCGGGCGCCGCGCGCAGCTGGTCGATGATGTCCAGGGTGCACTCCACCCCGGCCGCCTCGTTGCCGCGCACCCCGGCCACGATCAACACCCGCTTGAGCCCGGGCGCAAACGGCCGGTAGACCATGCGCCAGAAGACCGATGCAAAGCCGGGGTATTCGATTCGCCCGATATCGGTCAGCAGCAGGTTGACGGATGCGGCGTCGGCCGCTTCGAGGCGCTGCTGCAGGGGGTCCAGGCGCCTGACGGCCGTGACCTCCTGCCCGTAGGGGATGGGAGCGGCGCGCCACAGCGAACACGAGACGGTGGCCAGCAGGAGCGCCGCCGCCGTCAGCGCCTTCAAAACGGTTTCGCGCAGCCTCCGCCGGGGGCGGCCCGGGCGTTTGCTTTGGGTGCCATGGCGCGGCGGGTGCGCGGGGGCCTGAGGTGTGGTTGCCGGCATATCGATTTCCGCACGCGGCGGCTCACGGCCCGGGCTTGTCGGCGACGATCCAGGCGCCGATGCGGCTGCGGCCATGGACCTGCGTCGCGAGGCCATGAGCGTTGAGGATCTCGCAGATCTCCTGCGGCCGCAGGAACCGGCTGCCCATGCCGACCGCTTTCTCGGCCAGGGCGATCAGGCGCACGGCGGCCCGGTTCGCGTCGAACTCCTCGATCAAGAGCCTGCCGCCGGGTGCGAGGACCCGCACCAGCTCGGCCAGGGCCGCATGCTGGTCGCCGAAGTGGTGCAGCGCATCCACCACCAGAATGCGCTCGAAGCAGGCGCCGGCGAAAGGCAGCCGCTCGGAGCGGGCGGCCACTGCGGCGAGCCGCTTGCCACGCGCCCGGGCGAGCATGTGGGCCGAGGGGTCGGCCACCACCACCTGTCCGGCCAGGGGGCGCAGGGCGCGCGTGAGGCGGCCCGTGCCGCCCCCGCTGTCCAGGATCCGGCCGGCCACCGGAAGTTTCAGGATGCGGGCGAGCCGATCCGCATCCGGCGGCCCCAGCAGGCGGTCGTAAAACGGTGCCAGATAGCGAAAATGGTCGAACACCGGAGGTCCCCCTGTCGCACGGCGGGAGCCTCTGCCTCCGCCGGGCGGGGGATCGTCGCCTGAAAGACTAATAACCAACTTGCGGCCGGCATGCAAGGGCCCCCCCGCGACGGCGACGATCGCGGGCAGGGGCGTCGCGTTGCGCCGGGCGGCAGCCCCGGTCGCCGCCGCGGGCTTTGACTTCGAGCGGCGAATCGTGTATTTTGCCGCCGGGTTGCGAAGGCGCGGTGCGGTTTGTTGCACCGCAGGCTCAACCGAAACGGGAGCGGATTCATGCGGCACTGCATCCTGCTCAACGCGGACTACACGTTTCTCAACCTGGTGAACTGGAAACGGGCCGTCTGCCTGTTGACCAAAGGCAAGGTGGAGGTCATCAAGGATTCCGATTCGGCCGTGCGCGTAGCCAGCGGGGTCGAGATGCGGATCCCGGCCGTCATGCGCCTGGTCAAGCTGATCCGCACCATATACCGCGCCGGCGTGGCGTTCACCAAGCGCAACGTCCTGGTGCGGGACGGATTGCGCTGCGCTTACTGCGGCGGGCAGAAGGAGCGGCTCTCCATCGACCACATCGTGCCCAAGTCCCGCGGCGGCAAAACCAACTTCGAAAACTGTGTGGCCGCCTGCCGCAGCTGCAACCTCAAGAAGGGCGGCCGCACCCCCAACGAGGCGGCCATGTACCTCAAGGTGAAGGCCTTTCAGCCCACCATATCGGAATTTTTGCGCATGAAATTTCAGAATTCGGGCTTCAGCGACCTTCTGGCCGAACTCAGCGTCTAGCCCAGAGGACACCTCAGCGATGAAAGGCATCATTTTAGCCGGGGGATCCGGCACCCGGCTGTTTCCGATCACCCTCGGCGTGAGCAAGCAGCTCCTGCCGGTGTACGACAAGCCCATGATCTACTACCCGCTGTCGGCCCTGATGCTGGCAGGCATCCGGGAGATCCTGGTCATCTCCACCCCGCTCGACCTGCCTTTTTTCAAAAGGCTTCTGGGCGACGGCGCGCACCTCGGGCTCTCTTTTTCCTATGCCGAGCAGCCGCGGCCCGAGGGGCTGGCGCAGGCCTTCCTCATCGGCCGGGAGTTCATCGGCCGGCAGACGGTGTGTTTGGTCCTGGGCGACAACATTTTCTACGGCCCCGGCTTTTCCAAGATTCTGCAGCGGGCCGTGCAGCTGACCTCCGGTGGGCTCATTTTCGGCTACCCGGTCCGGGACCCGCAGCGCTACGGCGTCGTTGAGTTCGACCCGCACCACCGGGTGGTCGGCATCGAGGAAAAACCGCAGGCGCCCAAGTCCAACTACGCCGTGCCGGGCCTCTATTTCTACGACAACCGGGTGGTCGACATCGCCGCGGCGCTGACCCCCTCCCGCCGCGGGGAGCTCGAGATCACCGACGTCAACCTGGCCTACCTGCGCCGGGGCGAGCTGCGGGTCGAGCCGCTGGGGCGCGGGTTCGCCTGGCTCGACACCGGCACCCACGAGGCGCTGCAGCAGGCCTCCAACTACGTGCAGGCGATCCAGGACCGTCAAGGCCTGAAGATCAGCTGCATCGAGGAGATCGCCTACCGGCTCGGCTACATCGACCGGCAGCAGCTGCTTGCGTTGGCCTCCGGCCTGGCCAAGAACGACTACGGCCGCTACCTGGTGGAGGTCGCCAACGAGGACGGCCGGCCGATGTGACGGCCGTTTTCCAGACCCCGCCCCGGGGTGGACCAACCGACAATCCCAACACCCGATGCGAGAGGAGCCGATGGATTACAAGCAGACGCTGAACCTGCCCTCCACCCCGTTCCCCATGAAGGCCAACCTGGCTCGGCGCGAGCCCGAGCAGCTGCAGCGCTGGGAGCAGATGCGTCTGTACGAAACGATCCGGCAGGACTCCCGGGGCCGGGAGCCCTTCATCCTGCACGACGGCCCGCCATACGCCAACGGGCACATCCACATCGGCACGGCCCTCAACAAGATCCTCAAGGACATCATCGTGCGCTCCCGTCAGATGGCGGGCTATGATGCGGTCTACGTCCCCGGCTGGGACTGCCACGGCCTGCCGATCGAGCACAACGTGGACAAGGAGCTGGGGGAGAAGAAGAACCGCCTGTCCAAGCCCCAGGTGCGCAGGCTCTGCCGGGCCTACGCCGAGCGGTTCATCGACATCCAGCGCGAGGAGTTCAAGCGCCTGGGCGTCATGGGGGACTGGGAGAACCCCTACCTGACCATGAACCACGAATACGAGGCGGTGATCGCCCGGGAGTGCATGCGGTTTGCCCTGAGCGGGGGGCTGGTGCGCAGCAGAAAGCCCATTTATTGGTGCGCCACCTGCCAGACGGCCCTGGCGGAGGCCGAGATCGAATACCAGGACGAGACCACGGCCTCCATCTACGTCAAGTTCGCCCTGACGGACGACCTCGGCGCGGACTACCCGGAGCTGGCCGGCCGCGCGGTCGCCGTCGTCATCTGGACGACCACGCCCTGGACCCTGCCGGCCAACCTGGCGGTGGCCCTGCACCCGGAGTTCGAATACGTCGCGGTGGATGCGGGGCCGCAGGGGGTGCTCATCATGGCCCGCGAGCTGGTCGCGGGCTGCATGCGGCGCTTCGGTATCGAGCGCTACACGGAGCTGGCCCGAATAGACCCGGTGCGGCTCGAGCGCAAACGCTGCGCGCACCCGCTCTACGCGCGCGACTCGCTCATCGTTTTGGGCCGCCACGTGACGCTCGACGCCGGCACCGGCTGCGTGCACACCGCGCCCGGGCACGGCCGCGAGGACTACGAGGTCGGGCTGGAGTACGGCCTTGAGCCCTACTCGCCGGTCGACGACCGGGGCTGCTTCACGGACGAGGTCGAGCTCTTCGCAGGCCGCTCGGTCTTCGCGGCCAACCCGCACATCAGCGCGCAGCTGCAGCGCCGCGGCGCCCTGGTGAACGAGAGCCGCTTCGAGCACTCCTATCCGCACTGCTGGCGCTGCAAGGAGCCGGTGATCTACCGGGCGACCCCCCAGTGGTTCATCCCCATGGACAAGACCGGGCTGCGCCGGCGCACCCTCGATGAGATCGGCCGGGTGGCCTGGATCCCCGCCTGGGGGCGGGAGCGCATCACCGGCATGATCGAGAACCGCCCCGACTGGTGCGTCTCGCGCCAGCGCGCCTGGGGGGTGCCCATCACGGTGCTCACCTGCGAGCGCTGCGAGGCGCTGGTGATCTCCCCCGAGATCGCCGAGCGGATCGCGCGCATGTTCGCCGAGCACGGCGCCGACATCTGGTTCGAAAAGAGCGCCGCCGACATCCTGCCGGCGGGCACGCGCTGCGGCCAGTGCGGCCACGACCGCTTCGTCAAGGAGGAGGACATCCTGGACGTCTGGTTCGACTCCGGGGTGAGCCATGCGGCCGTGCTGGAGGTGCGCCCGGAGCTGCGCTGGCCGGCCGATCTCTACCTCGAGGGCAGCGACCAGCACCGCGGCTGGTTCCACAGCTCGCTGTTGACCGCCGTGGGCACACGGGGGCGGGCGCCATACCGCTCCGTGCTCACCCACGGGTTCGTGGTGGATGCCGACGGCCGCAAGATGTCCAAGTCGCTCGGCAACGTCGTCGCCCCGCGCGAGGTGATCGACCGCTACGGCGCGGAGATCCTGCGGCTGTGGGTGTCCGCCTCGGACTACCAGGAGGACATCCGCATCTCGGAGGGCATCCTGGCCCAGCTGAGCGACGCCTACCGGCGCATCCGCAACACCAGCCGCTTCATCCTCGGGAACCTCTACGATTTCGATCCGGCCCGGGACCGGCCGGCGCCCGCCGAGATGCGGGAGATCGACCGGTTCATCCTGCACCGGCTGCAGGTGCTGCTGGAGAAGATCCGGAAGGCCTACGAGCGCTACGAGTACCACACCATCTACCATGGGCTTTATCAATTCTGCACCGTGGACCTCTCGGCCCTCTATCTCGACATCCTGAAGGACCGGCTCTACACCTCGCCGGCCCGATCGCGCGAGCGCAGAAGCGCCCAGGCCGCGATGCACCTTCTGTTGGACGCCATGGCCCGGGTGATGGCCCCGATCCTGCCCTTCACGGCCGAGGAGATCTGGCAGCACCTGCCCGCTGCGTCCGACAAGGCCGCGAGCATCCATCTGGTCCGGTTCCCGGAGCCGGATGCCGGCTTCATCGACGAGGCCCTGGCCGCGCGCTGGGAGAGCCTGTTGAAGGTGCGGGCCGAAGTGACCAAGGCGCTCGAGGCGGCGCGGGTGCAGAAGCAGATCGGCCATGCGCTGGATGCGGCCGTGACCGTCGCGGCCGGGCCGGAGCTCTATGCCGAACTGGCCCCCTTCGCGGCGGAGCTGCGCTCCATCCTGATCGTCTCCGCGGCCGAGCTGGTGCCCGCTGCGGCGCTCGCGGGGGCGATCGAGAGCACCGAGGTTCCCGGCCTGAAGGTGCAGGTCCGGCCGGCGCCCGGAGCCAAGTGCGAACGCTGCTGGGTGCATGCCCCATCGGTGGGGGAGAGCGCCGATCACCCCACGATCTGCGGCCGCTGCCGGGATGCCTTGGCCCGGATGGGGGCGGCCGGCCCCGCATGACGGCCGCCAAGCTCAAATTCCTGGCCCTGGTGGCCGGCGGGGTGCTGGTCCTGGACCAGCTGACCAAGGCCTGGGTCCTGAAGCACCTGGCCCTGGGCGCGAGCCTGACGCTCATTCCCGGCTTTTTCGACCTCACCCACGTCCACAACCCGGGGGGGGCCTTCGGCTTTCTGGCCACGATGGGCCCCGTGGTGCGGGCCATCGTCTTCATCGCCGCCTCGGCGCTCGCCGCCGGCGTCATCCTGTGGTTGTATCTGCAGACCCCGACCCGGCAGCGGCTGGCTGCGTTCGGGCTGGCGCTCGTCTTCGGGGGCGCCCTCGGCAACCTCATCGACCGGATCCGGTTCGGGGTGGTGATCGATTTTTTCGATGTCTACATCGGGCGGATGCACTGGCCCGCGTTCAATGTGGCCGACAGCGCCATCACCGTGGGTGTTTGCATCTTTGCCGCCCACCTGATTTTTGCGAAACCCTCGGCGTGACCGGCGGCCGCTGCGCTCACGGCGCAGGGCGCCCCCTGGGGGACCATGGCCGAAATCACCCACAACGAGCTCCGCTCCCACCTTCGGGGGCTTGACCCCGCCGCGGGCAACGCCCCGCCTGCTGTGGTGTTGATCCACGGTGAGGAGCGCATCGTGCAAGGGGCACTCGATCGCATCCTGGAGCGGCTGCTGCCGGAGGCCCGCGGGAGCCTCAATTACGAGCCCTTCGACGGCGCCACCGCCGATATGGGCGATGTGCTCGCCCGCATGAACACCTTCTCCCTGACCCCCGGCGCCAAGGTGGTGGTGCTCAAGGCGGCGCGCATCTTCCACTCCAAGGAGGACGCGGCGCGTCTGCTCTCCCAGGCGCGCAAGGCCCACGCCGAGGACGACCTGCCGCGCGCGGCCCGCGGCCTGCTCTCCGCCCTGAGCCAGTTGGGCCTGACGTTCGCGGAGGCCCGCCGGCCCGAGCGCGCGGTTCTCCTGCCGGCGGGCGCCGACGGCGCCGAGGAGGACGGCTGGGTCGACGCCGTCTTAGCCTACTGCGGCGAGAACGGCCTGAGCATCCCGCCCGCCGCAGACTCCGCCGGGATGCTGCAGCGGGCGGTCGCAAAGGGCTTCCCGCGCGGCAACCACCTGATCATCACCACCGACGGCGCCGACCGCCGGCGGTCCGTCTACGGCGCCCTGAACGCTGCCGGCCTGATCGTGGACTGCTCCGTCCCCACGGGCGAGGGCCGAGCCGACCGGCAGGCCCAGGAGGCGGTCCTCTCCGATCACGTGCGGGCGGCCCTGGCCCCGCACGGCAAGGTGCTGGAGCCGGCCGCGTTTCAGGCGCTCTGCGAGATGACCGGGTTCAACCTCGGCATCTTCGCCAACAACCTGGAGATCCTCATCGACTACGCGGGGGAGCGCCGGGAGATAACGGCCGGGGACGTGGCAGCGGTCCTGGCGCGGACCAAAAAAGACCCTATCTTCGAGTTCACCAACGCCCTGACCGAGCGCCATCTCGACCACGCCCTGTTTTTCCTCGGCACGCTGCTTGACGGCGAGATCCACCCGCTGCAGGCGCTGGCGGCCATGGCCAACCAGGTGCGCAAGCTGCTCGCGGTCAAGGAGTTCACCGCGAGCCCTGAGGGTGCGCTCTGGCAGCGCGGGTGCAGCTTCCCGCTCTTCCAGAAAACCGTCCTGCCGGCTGTCGTCCGCCGCGACCAGGAGTTTCTGGCCCGGCTCGAAGCGTGGGAGGAGGCCGCCGCCGCACCCCCGGCGGAAGGCAAGAAAAAGAAGAAGCCCCGGGCGGCCTCCGACCTGGTGCTGGCCCGCAACCCGGGCAATGCCTACCCGGTCTACATGCTCTTTAAAAAGGCGCAGGGCTTCCGTCGGGAGCAGCTGCTGGCGGTGATCCGGCGGCTCAGCGCGGCCGATGCCGAGCTCAAATCCTCCCCGCTTCATCCGCGGTTGATTTTGGAGCGGGTGGTGTGGCAGATATGTGACACGCACGGGTGACGATGGGCTTTATCCGCAACCAGGAAGAAAAGCTTGCCGCGCGGTTTCTGCGGTGGCAATACCAAAAGCAGGGCCTGGCGGCGCCGGCCGAGGAGCAGATCCGGCGCCATGCGGCGCAGATCGTCGCCGAGGCCCACCGCATCGGCCGCCTGCGCGGCGGCAATCTGCTCGAGATCATGCAGGAGCTGGTGGCCGATCTCTTGAAGAAAAAATAGACCGGTCGGACCCCCATCCCACAGACGACCAGGAGGAACCGATGAGCACGAGCTGGAAAGAGAAGCTGTCCTGCGCCACCCAATGCCACCGCTGCAGCCGCAAGCTGGCCCCGAAAGACCAGCGGATCCTCTCGGTCTACGACCACGAGCCGATCTGCCTGCCATGCAAGCACTCCGAGGAAAAGCGCCCCGACTACGAAGCCGCCTCCAAGGAGGCGATCGGACAGTGCCTGATGGACGTCGAGGTCGCCTACGGCGACCCCGGCGGCTACTGCTACCACCACTTCTACCCGTTCACCTGCTGAGGGCGGGCGGGCAATGTTGCATCGTCTCATGCGGGACAAGGAGGATGCGTGCGTGGAAACCCCTTTGAACTGACATCAAAGGTGGCCCTGGTGACGGGCGCCGGGCGGGGCATCGGGCGGGCCTGCGCCCTGGCCCTGGCGCAGGCGGGCGCCGATGTGGCCCTGGTCGCGCGCAGCCGGCCGGAGCTCGAGACTGTCGCCGATGAGATCGGCCGGATGGGCCGCAAGGCCTTCGTCCGTCCGCAGGACGTGACCCGGGTCGACCAGCTGCCGGCGGCGATGGAGGCGGTCGTGGCGCACCTGGGCGGGATCGACATCCTGGTGAACAACGCCGGCATGAACATCCCCCAGGCGGCACTCGAGGTCACGCCCGAGGCGTGGGACCGGGTCATCGATCTCAACCTGAGGGCCGCCTTCTTCACGGCGCAGGCGGCGGGCCGCGTCATGGTGCGGCAGGGCCGCGGCGGACGCATCATCAACCTGACCTCCCAGACCGGCAGCGTGGGGTTGCTGAAACGCGCCGCCTACTGCGCCAGCAAGGGGGCGCTCAACCTGGTGACGAAGGTCCTGGCCCTGGAGTGGGCCGCCCACAACATTCTGGTCAACGCGGTGGCGCCGACATTCATCGAGACCGACTTCTCGCGCGGCTTTTTATCCGACCCGGCCTTCCGCGAGTATGCCTTGTCCAAAAACCTGCTCAAGCGGTTCGGGACGCCCGAGGACGTGACGGGGGCGGTGGTGTACCTGGCCTCGCCGGCCGCCTCCCTGGTCACCGGCCATATCCTTTTCGTGGACGCCGGCTGGACGGCGCACTGACCGCCGCCGGCCGCAAGGCTTTCGTCAACCGGGGCGCGGACCCCGCTCTGAAAGAGGAGATCTGCAGATGGCGCGCTATCTCAAGCAGGCCAAGCAACGGCCCAAGGAAGATCTGACCCGCGTGCGCGAAACGGTCCGGGAGATCATCGACAGGGTCCGCTGCGAGGGGGAGGCGGGGGTGCGGCACTACTCCGCCAAATTCGACAACTGGTCGCCCAAAAGCTTCAAGGTGGACAGCGCGGAGATCGCGGCGGTCAAATCCCGGCTGCCCGCGACGATGGTGGCGGACATCGATTTCTGCCAGACGCAGATCCGCAACTTCGCCTCCGAGCAGATGAAGCGGCTCTCCGACTTCGAGATCCAGACCCTGCCCGGGGTCTTCCTGGGCCAGAAAATCATCCCCGTGGCCTCCTCCGGCGCCTATGTCCCGGGCGGCCGCTACCCCATGCTGGCCTCGGCGCACATGACGGTGATCACCCCCAAGGTGGCCGGGGTGAAGCGGGTGGTGGCGTGCTCGCCTCCGGTCAACGGGCAGGGGATGTACCCGGCGACCCTCTACGCGATGGTTGCGGCCGGGGCCGACGAGGTCTACTGCATGGGCGGGGTCCAGGCCCTGGCGGCGATGGCCTACGGCATGGAGGGGCTTGCGCCCGTGGATGTCGTGGTCGGCGCGGGCAACCAGTTCGTGGCCGAGGCCAAGCGCCAGCTCTTCGGGGAGGTGGGCATCGACCTGTTGGCCGGCCCCACCGAAATTTTAATCATCGCCGACGGGTCGGCCGACCCGGTCATCCTGGCCGCGGATCTCCTCGGCCAGGCCGAGCACGACCCGAACTCCCGGCAGTGCCTGATTTCGCTCTCCACGCCGGTGGCCGAGGCGACGATCCGGGAGCTGGAGCGGCAGCTGGCGACCCTGCCCACGCGGGAGGTGGCCGGGCGCTCGTGGGGCGATTACGGCGAGGTCGTGGTGGTGGACTCCCCCGAGGAGGCGGCGGACTTGTCCGATGCCTGGGCGCCGGAGCACCTGGAGGTCCAGACCGAGGATTGGCGGTTTTTCCTGGGGCGCTGCCGGAACTACGGCTCCATGTTCTGCGGCGAGGAGACCACGGTCTCCTACGGCGACAAGACCATCGGCACCAACCATGTCCTGCCGACCCTGCGGGCCGCCCGCTACACCGGCGGGCTGTCGGTCCACAAGTTCGTCAAGGTCGTCACCTACCAGCACGCCACCCGCGAGGGGTCGCTGGAGATCGCCCGGGTCTGCGAACGGGCCTGCAACTACGAGAACATGCTGGCCCACGGCCTGAGCTGCCGGGTCCGGATCGACAAATACGCTAGAAATCCCACTGCACCGGGTTGTCGTCGAGCAGACCCGTGACCGGACGGCTGAGGGCCTCCATTGCGGCCAGTTCGGAGGTGCTGAGCTCCACCTGCATGGCGCCGGCATTCTCGGCCGCCTGGGCCGGGCTGCGCGCCCCGGCAATGGCGCAGGTGTCGGGGTGCGACAGGACCCAGGCCAGCGCCAGCTGCGCCAGGCTCACCCCGCGGCGTCGGGCGATCGGCCCCAACCCCTCCACGGCCTTGAGCACCTGCGGGTAGATGTCCGGCTGGAAGAGCCGGTGCCCCCGGCGATGGTCGCCCTTTTCGAATGTCGGCGCCGCCCCGAACCGGCCCGCCAGGATGCCCTGGGCCATGGGCGAGTAGGCCAGCACCGTGATGTCGTTGGCGGCGCAGTAGGGCAGGGCATCCCGTTCCGCCTGCCGCCAGAGCAGGGAGTACGGGGGCTGCAGGCTGTCGATCCGGCCATAGCGGGCGGCCTCCTCCAGCTGGGCCCGCGAAAAATTGGAGACCCCGACGGCCCGTATCTTCCCCTGCGCCTTCAGATCGGTCATGGCGCGCATCGTCTCCTCGATGGGCACCTGGCGGCTGCCGAAAGAGCCCGCGGGCCAGTGGATCTGATAGAGGTCGATCACGTCGGTGTTGAGGTTCTTGAGGGAGCGATGGCAGGCTGCGATCACCTGGTCGTACTGCAGGTGATTGGAGAAGACCTTCGTCATCAGCACCACCCGGTCGCGGATCCCGGCGGTGGCGGCGGCGAGAATGCGCTCGGAGTGCCCCTTGCCGTACATCTCGGCCGTGTCGAAAGCGCTGATGCCGGCATCCACCGCGGCGCGGACGCTCTTTTTTATCTCCGCATCGTCGATCCCCGCCCACATCTCCTTGCCGGCCTGCCACATGCCCATGACGACGGGTGAAATCATAATGTCAGACGTTCCCAGGCGCAGTGCTTTTTGCATCCGTCACTCCTCCCTATCGAAATCCGGCCGGCCCGCTCCGGCGGTGCAGTGGTTAAAGGGCTTTTTTCCTGAATGAATCGCTTCCTGTGGATCGATAGTAGGGTCGCTTCGGCCGAAACACAAGCGGCGAGCCGATACGGCCGGCCGATTGACAGTGACCGGCCGGGGACATATACCCTGGGACATCAAGCGAGGCCGACCATGTATCTTGCATCTGTGACCGAAGGCGGCAGGAAGCAATTCTACATTCGCGAGTCCTTCCTGGGCGGGGGCGTCTGCCGGCACCGTGACCTGTTCAAGCTGGGTCCGACCCCCGGCCGCTTCATCGTCTACCCCGGCGGGAACTCGTTTTACGTCGACGAGGCGGTGGAGGAGGCCATCCGCGGCCACGGCATCGAGACGAACCAGGAGGAGCTGGAGGAGATCTTCTGGCCCTTCGTCGACCCCGAGATCCGCCGCAAGCTGGAGCCGTTTAGAAGGCAGGAGCGCAGGCTCAAAGACGAGCGTGAGGTCAAGGAAGCCCCCCACCCGGGGCGCCTGCACCTCTTCGACAAGCGCCGCCTTCATTTTCTGAAGTTCGGCCGCATGGAGCAGCGGTCCCTGGACCACCTCCCGGCCTCGGCCGTCCGGCTGCTGCAAAACAAGTCGCGCGACGAGATCGAGCAGCGCTTCCTGCAGATGGAGAGCGCTCTGCGGCCGCGCGAGATCAAGGCCTACTGCTACGTCATCTTCGATTTGCAGAAGTTCTTCACCCAGCGTTTTGCCAAGGATAGCCCCGAGCTTCTGAACCAGGACGAGGTCGACCGCTGTTTCGTGGAGGAGCTCTGCGCGCTCGATGCGGACGCCTCGTTCTGGCCCGGGATACCGTCCGCCGGCCGCCTGCACGACTATCTCGTGCGCTACGTCCTGATGTTCTTCGACCACGACTACGGCGCCCGTTCGCTGGCCGAGGAGTACCTGCGCGATTTCATGAACCGCCACCGTGAGCACCGGCCGCCGGAGTCGGTCGCCGTCAGCATGGAGGAGGCCGGCCGCATCTTCGGCAAGGGCCGCGAGGCGCTGAAGCGGCTGACGCGCCGGGACCTCGGACGCCTCTACCGCAGCCGGGCTCAGGAGCTGCACCCGGACAAGGGCGGCAGCCACGAGAGCTTTCTGCGCCTGACGGCGGCCTACCACCGGCTGCTGCGCACCAAGAAGTGATGGCCGCCGAGTCGGCGGGGCCTATGCCCGCGGTGCGCCGCGCACGTGCTTTCAAACCCTTACACAGGGAGGGACAATGTTCGACTTCGACGAGGTGATCGACCGGCGCGGCACGGCCAGCGAGAAGTGGGAAAAATACCGCGGGCGGGAGGTCATTCCCATGTGGGTGGCGGACATGGATTTCCGCTCCCCGCCGGCGGTCGTCGAGGCCCTGCACCGCCGCGTCGCCCACGGCGTGTTCGGCTACACCGGCCCGCCGCCGGAGCTGGTCGCGGCCACGGTCGGCATGCTGGAGCGCGACCATGGCTGGCGGGTCGATCCGGACTGGATCGTCTGGCTTCCGGGGCTGGTGTGCGGCCTGAACGTCACCTGCCGGGCCGTCGGGGACGACGGGGACGAGGTGGCCACCCTGACCCCCGTCTACCCGCCGTTTCTCTCCGCCCCCCAACACGCGGGACGCGGAGTGGTGCGGGTGCCGCTGCGCGAGGAGTCAAACCGCTGGGGCATCGACTTCGACCGCCTGGAGGCGGCGCTCACCCCGCGAACTCGAATGTTCATGCTCTGCAACCCCCACAACCCGGTCGGCCGCGTCTTCGATCGCGCGGAACTGCAGCAGTTGGCCCAGCTGTGCCTGCGCCGCGAGCTGGTGATCTGCGCGGATGAAATCCACTGCGGATTGCTGCTCGACCCCGACAAACGCCACATCCCGATGGCCGCCCTCGGCCCCGAGGTGGCCGCGCGCACCATCACCCTGATGTCGCCCAGCAAGACCTTCAACCTGGCAGGCTTGGGGTGCGCGTTTGCCGTCATCCCCTCGGCGGAGCTGCGCGGACGCTTTCGGCAGGCCAAGGCCGGGATCGTGCCGATGCTCAACCCCTTCGGCTATCTGGCAGCGGCCGTGGCCTACCGGGAGTGCGAAGGCTGGCGGCGGGCCCTGATCGATTATCTCAGAGGCAACCGCGACCTGCTGGCCGGCGCCCTGAGCCGAATGCCCGGAGGGCTCGCCATGGCGCCGGTGGAGGGGACCTATCTGGCCTGGATCGATGTGCGCCCGGCAAACCTCGAGAACCCGGTGGGCTTTTTCGAAGAGGCCGGCGTGGGGCTACAGGACGGGCGCGATTTCGACGGGAAAGGGTTCGTGCGCCTGAACTTCGGCTGCCCGCGGGGGCTTCTGGGCGATGCCCTCGCGCGCATGCACCGGGCGCTCGCAACGCGCGTTGCGTGACGAAGGGGGGGCGCGTCCGCGGGCGGCGCTCCACTTTATGGTTCAGGCGGAGCCTGTTTTCGGCGCCGGGCGCCCGCAGCTTTTGGGGGAGCCGGTTTGGCGGCGGCTTTCGCCTCCCGCATCTGCTTTTCCCACTGCCGGCGCCTCTGAATGCGGTCCTGGAACTGGATGGAGGTGCGGGCCTCTTCGCCGCTTGCCCAACGGATCACCATGTCGCTTTTCTCGATCGACATGACCGTAAAGAGCCCTTTTTCGTTCTCGTACGTCTCTCCGACCACAAACTCGAATTCGGCGGGTGGATACATTTTGCCTCCCTCAGGTACCGGTTGTCCTCGCGCCCGGCGGTCCATGTGCGTGCCCCAACGGCAAACGGCAAGAAAAAAACCACCGCACGTTGAACCGTGTGGTGGTTGGGCCCTACGCTGCAGAAGGGTGTTGCGCCGACTCGATCGGTGGCCGCTTCCCGCTGGGTTCGGTGGCGAGACTCGTTTGCATTCAACCTATGCCCTGTGCGTGGCCGTGTCAACACAATTATCCTCGATTAGCTGGGGTGCAACCCGCCGCCGCCGATCAGCAGCGGCGGCGCTTTGGGCGCAAGGCGTTGTGCAGCGGATGCGCCAGCTTTCCCTATGGCTGCGCGATGGGGATCCCCCCGAGGATGACCGTTCGGGGCGGCGACGCCCCTCGCCACGGCGGACCGCCGTGTCAGGATTTGACTCAGCTTTTTTTCGAAAGGGAACAGCCGCCCCCGGTCGGGGGCGCTGCGCTCTCCTTTGTGCCCGCGGCGCGCTCCACGTTTGGGCTCTTGCAGGTGGGGCAGGCCACCGGTTTGCGCGCTTGGCTCCAGGAAAGAAAAAGATCGAACGTATCGCCGCAGTGCCTGCAGCTAAAGCTCAGCAAGGGCATGGGTCCTCCGGTACGTTGTACCTCCGCGGCCGGGCGCGGCGGCCCTGCGGCCAAAGCAAAAAGCGGTCGGCCCTGGCATCCGAGCCGTCAGCGGCCCGCTAGAATCAAATCGGCCATCTTGAAAATGGTGGTGCCCTCCTGGAGGGCACCACCGAAAACATTCGTTCCTTTATGCGTGAGCGATCCGTGCAGATGCACCCGGATCTCGTTTCCACGCCGTTTCACATCGCCGCCGATGCCGTTTATTTCGAAGAGCCCCTCGAATTCGGTTTTACCCAGTTGCGGCGGGATATCGGCTGTCGTCGGATAGACGGCCACGACCGTGGTGCACGACCCGACGCACGACACCACATAGGCTTCCTGCAGCTTCTCCCGCTCCAGAAACTCTTTCAACGAGCGATGCAACACCGCGCCGGGGCCCAATGAGAGGCGATACCATTTAAGGTCTGTCAACCGCTCTATCTCCATCGGCAGCCTCCGTCTAGCGAATACCGTACTTGCGTTTGAGGTCGAAGCGCTCGATCACCGCCTCCATGGCCTTGCGGGTCTCGGGGGACACATCCGGAATCGGTGCGCGGCAATAGCCGGCCGGCAAACCCAGCAAGCGCACCATCGCCTTGGTGGCCACCGGATTGGGGGCTGAATAGACCGCCTCCATCAGGGGCAGAAGTTCGAAATAAAGGGCCCGGCAGCGCTCCACCTGCTCCCAGCTTCTCCACGGTTTGGACATTTCGGCTATTTCGCGCGGCGCCACATTGCCGGTCACATTCGCCGTTCCGCTGCCGCCGAGCGCCAGGGTGGGAATCGTCAAGGCATACGCGGGCGAGTCGCAGCAGAGCAGTTGAATGCGCCCGCCGGTCCCCTCCATGACGGCCGCCAATTGGGAAACATCCGGCATCGCCTCCTTGTCGGCCACCAGGTTGGGGCACTCTTCCGCGAGGCGGATAATCGTCTCCGGGTTGATGTTGACCACCACGCGGGCGGGATTGTTGTAGAGCGCGACCGAAATCTCCACCGCGTCGCAGACGGTTTTCAGGTACAGATAGACCGCGTTTTGAGGAGGCGTCACATAGGGGGGCGGGACGATGACGATGCCGTCGGCGTCATGCTCCTGCGCATAGCGCGCCAAATCCACAGTGGCCTCGGTCGATCCCATGGTGACCCCGAAGAAGACGGGGATTTTCCCGCTGCAATACGGCCCCAATTCGCGAATGATCCCCTTGCGCTCCTCCAGGGTAAGGGTGGTGGGCTCTCCCGTGGACCCCATGATCAACACAGCGGATGTATGGTTGGCCGATTGGAAATCGATGAGACGCTTGTAGCCGTCCATGTCCACTTTCCCCTGGGGCGTGAAGGGGGTGATGATGGCGACCCAGGACCCCTCGGGTCTGATCAGTTCTCTGCTCATCCGAGCACCTCCTTGTCGTGATGGCCGGGTGGCCTCAAGCGACCGCCGCGCGGGCGGATTTTTTCCGACGGGCCGATACCAAAGCGCCGCCGGCCAAAAGAGTGAAACCGACGAGCCCTCCGAGATTGCTGGCCAATCCGGGTGTAATCAGAAGAATGGCGCAACCAAAGAGGGCGGCGCGAAACAGCCGGCCGAGCTTTGCAAACAGCCAGCCCTGAAAGGAAGCCGAGAGCGCGATGACGCCGACCATGGCCGTGCCGAACTCGAAGAGGATGCCGGGCCACGCCCCCTGCATGAGAAGGCTGCTGTCGAATATGAACACAAAAGGGATGAAGAACGCCACAAAACAGAGCTTGACTGCTGCAAAACCGATTTTGATGATATCTTCCTGGGCGATTTCCGCAGCGGCGTAAACGGCGATGGCCACCGGCGGGGTCACCATGGAGAGCACGCCGAAATAAAAGACGAAAAAATGGGCCGGCAACACGTCGAAACCCAACTGGACCAGGGAGGGAACGCCCAGCGTCGCCACGATGATATAGGCCACCGTTGTGGGGGTTCCCATCCCCATGATGATGGATGCGATCATCACCAGCATGAGCGCCACGATAACATGGCCGCCGGATGAGCGGATGATAATCGAGCTGATGTTCAGACCGATGCCCGTCATGGTCACCACGCCGATGATGATTCCGGCGGCGGCGCAGGCGGTCGCGATCAGGACCGTGCGCTCCGCGCTTTCTTTGAGCGCCGCGAGAATCCGCCGCAGGTTCATGCGCGTTTTTTTTGAGAAGAAGGTGACCAGGATCGTGCTTGCAGTTGCTGCAAACGCGGCGAGGAAAGGGGTGTATCCCAGGATCATGGCGGCCAAAAGCACCAGGATCGGCAAGAGCAGGTAACTGCGCTTGAACGCCTGCCGCATCAGCGGCAACTCCGACGGCTCGAGCCCTTTCAAGCCCTTTTGCGCCGCTTCGAAATCGATCATGAAAATCAGGGACGAAAAATAGAGCAGTGACGGGATCAGGGCGGCCGCGCAGATCTTGAGATAGGGTATTCCCAGAATATCGGCCATCAAAAAGGCGGCTGCGCCCATGATCGGGGGCATGAGCTGGCCGCCGGTGCTGGCGGAGGCCTCGACCGCTCCGGCAAACGACGCCGAATAGCCGAGGCGTTTCATCAGCGGAATGGTAAACGTTCCCGTGGCATAGACATTGGCAGCTGCCGAGCCGGAGATGGAGCCGAAAAAGGCGCTCGTCAGCACCGCTATTTTAGCGGGCCCGCCGCGGTACCGACCCGCCAGGGCGCGGCCCATGTCCATGATCACATCGCCTGCGCCGGTTTTTTCCAAAAAGGTGCCGAAGATGATGAAAATGATGATATAGGTCGAGGCTACGCCGACCGGCAGCGAGTAGATCCCATTGAGCCCGAAGCTCATGTAGTCGATGACATCGACGACCGTAAACCCTTTATGGGCCAGCATATGCGGCATATAGGGCCCTAAAAAGGCGTAGGCGAGCGCCGCCACGGTGACCGCCGACAGGACCCAGCCGACCACGCGGCGGGTGAGCTCCAGGATCAGAATCACCCCGGCCCCCCCGGCGACGAGCTGCCAGGCGCTGAGCGGGTCCACCATGCTCAGCCGCTCCGCATTGACCTCATGCCCGGCAGCCACCGTGCCGAAGCAGACCAGGCAGATCAACGCCAGGGCGATGTCCGGCCACGAAGCGCCCCCCGGCTGCTTGCGACCCCGGGACGAATACATCGCAAAACCGAGCGCCATGGCGAAGGTGACGAAGACCGGCCGGTGCAGGTAGGCGACCGGCATGCCGAAGGCGGTGGTCCACAGGTGGTAGGCCGAAAAGGCCACGCATCCGGCGGCGGCGGCATGCCGGATCACCGCTGATTTTTTTTCGCCCATAGCCCCGTTTTCTATTTCATGACGCCCCGTTCGCGGTAGTATTTCTCGGCCCCCGGGTGGAGCGGGCCGCCCACATTCTGCCACGCGGTTGCCGGGTCGTAGCTGCCGTAGGTTTGATGAATGCTGCGGACCCGGTCCCTGTTTTCGCTGAGCGATTTCGTGAACGCGTGGACCTGGGCCTCCGGCAGCGAGGCCTGCGCAACGACGATGACCGCCTCGGCCATGTGCGGGGTGTCCTTCTCCACAAAGTAGTATTTATCCTTGGGCAGATTGATCTTCACATAGTTGTGGTCGGTTTTTAGCTGGTCCAGCACAGCGGGGGCGATCGGCAGCATCCTCATTTTGGTGGTCGTGGCGAGCTCCACGATCGCCGACACCATCGGGCCGATCCAGGCATCGGCGTGGCCGTCCTTGATGAGGTTGGAGGCCTCGGCGTAGGAGACGAACGAAACCGAGCCCCCCCACGCCTTGATGTCGTCGAAGGTCATTCCGTATTTGGCGAGCATCCGTTCGGCGGCCACCGACGGCGAGGACCCCTTGGTCGTGGTCAGGATGCGGATGCCGCGCTTCTTCGACTTGATCTCCTCGATGGAGGCGATGGGGCTCTCCTGCTTCACCAGGAAAAAGCTCATGGGTATGTCCGCCAGAAAGGCCACCGCGCGCAGATTTTCCATTTTTCCCTTTTCCGCGTAGGCCCCCTTGCCGTTGAGCGCCTCAGCGTAGAGGCTGGCCATCGTCAAGCCCACGTCGGCCTTGCCCATGTTCACCTTGGCGATGTTTTCGACGGCGCCGCCCGTGGTGACGGTCACAATGGCCTGGGGGTATATCTGTTTGGCCATCTCCCCCATGGCGCCGCCAAGGGAGTACCAGTCGCCCCCCATGGGCCCGGAAGTGACGTTGAAGGTTTTGACATCGGCGGCGTGCGCGGTCCCTGCGGCGGCCGCCGCCAGCAGAACCAGCAGATACAACGGCAGGCTTCTTTTTGCAGCCATCTTGATCTCCTTTCTTTATGGGTGGGCTCGTAAAAAGTCCCCGCCACAGACGACGTTGAAAAAAGCCCACGATCAAGGCGCGCGGCGTCCGTGTTGCGAGGCGGTTCCCGCCAAGACGGGAGCCTATCGACCATCCCGCCAGGGCGGGGCCTTCGGCCGTTGGGCGGAGTCGTGAAACCAGTTCTCGTCATTACTGCTTGTAGCCGATCGCGCGCAGCAGCCCTTTGCGCTTCTGGATGTCCGCTTCGGTTTCGATGCCCTTGGACGCGAACCCGTCGATGACCCCCAAAATACCCCGACCCTGGTCGGTCTCCCCGATCACCACCTGCAGCGGGTTGGCGGTGGCGCAGAAGATGCGGCAGACTTCGGGCAGGTTGCGGATGGCGTTGAGCACATTGATCGGGTACATCTGCTTCATGAAGACGATAAAGCTGTGGCCGGCGGCCAGGGCGAAGGCGTTTTTCGTGGCCAGCGCCACCAGCTCCGGGTCGGTGCCGCTGTGGCGCACCAGGCAGACGTCGGAGGCCTCGCAGAAGGCCAGGCCGAACTGGGCGCCGGGCACCGTCGACACCATGGCCTCGTGCATGTCCTCCACGGTCTTGATGAAGTGCGACTGCCCTAATATCAGGTTCAGCTGGTTGGGGTTGTCGATTGTGACGATTTTGATATCCATTTTGATATCCATGGGTTCCTCCTCCGTGTTAGCCCCCGATCGACCGCATCTGACAGCACACATGCGCCGGCTCGCCCACGGACAGGTGGTGGTCCGAGGGCTTGCATTGAATGGTCTTAAAGAAGATCTCCGCCAGATCGTCGTCGCTGCAGCCGCTGCGCATCGGCCCCTTGAGGTCCTCCTGGCAGTCGGACATGAGGCAGGGCCGCAGCTGGCCGTTGGCGGTGAGCCGCAGCCGGTTGCACCGGTCGCAGAAATGGCGGCTGATGGCTGAGATAAAGCCGATTTCGCCGCGGGCTCCCTCGATGCGGAAGCGGCGGGCCGGGCCGTCGTGCTCGGAGCGGGGCACGGGGATGAGCGTCCCCAAGGCTGCGATGCGCCGCATGATCTCGGGCGCGAGCAGGGTGGGCTTGCCCGCGAAGTGGGAGCGGCCGATCGGCATGAATTCGATGAAGCGCACGTGGAAGGGGTGGTCCCAGCAGAGCCGCGCCAGGTCGATCAGTTCGTCGTCGTTGACGCCGTGCAGTACCACGGCATTGAGCTTGATGGGCTGAAACCCGAGGGACTCCGCGGCCAGAATCCCTTCCCAGACCCGGCCGAAGAAGTCCCTGCCGGTGATGGCCCGGTAGCGCTCGGGCCGAAGGGTGTCGAGGCTGACGTTCAGCCGCGTGACGCCGGCGCTGCGGATGCGCTCGACGGTCTCCGTGAGCAGGACCCCGTTGGTGGTCAGCGAAATATCGCGCAAACCGGGCACGGCGGCCAGTTCGGCCAGAAAATCGCAGACGCCCCTGCGGACCAGCGGCTCGCCGCCCGTCACCCGCACCTTGGTGATCCCCAGGCGCACCGCCACCCGGACGATGCGCAGGATCTCCTCGTAGCGCAGGATGGCGGCGTGGGCCAGGCGCGGGACGGCCTCTTCCGGCAGGCAGTAGCCGCAGGCCAGGTTGCAACGATCCGTGATGGACACGCGCAGATAGTTCAGGTGGCGGTTGCAGGCATCGACCAGGCGGGTGGGCGGGCGTTGGTTCATGGGATCCATGCGGGCGGGGCTACTCGAACTGTTTCAAACCGGCAGCCACGGTGTCGGTGATCGGGATGATCGAGGAGAAGTTGCTTACATCGAATATCTCGCGGACATAGGCGGTGAGCGCACTCAGCACCACTTTGCCGTTGGCGGCCTGCAGCCCCTTGACGGTGAGTAGGATGACCCGCAGGCCGGCGCTGCTGATGTAGTCCAGCCCGCCGAGGTCGAAGAGCAGACGGGTGTTGCCCTGCTCCATCAGCCCCTTGATCGTCCTTTCGGCCAGCGGGGCCGACTCCGCATCCAACCGCCCCGATAGTTTGACGCAAACCACCCCGTTGGTCTCATGATGAGCGATGTCCATCTGCCCCCTCCCGCCGAAAATGCCGTGGCCCAAGCGATGCAAGAGATCTATCTCAGCTGCGGCCGTATTTCAAGGGCGCCGCGCGGCTCGGCGCATCCCTGCGCGGGGAGCCCCGAGAGGCAGTGTGCGGGGGATGACGGCAGCGCGCTTCAGCCGGCCGCCTCGCGGGCGCCGCTGAAATGTGCGACGATGGCGGCGCAAAGCCCCGGGATGGTGTACTCCGCGGCGACGAGGCCCACCTCGAATCCGAGCTGCCGGGCGGTTTCGGCTGTGACCGGCCCGATGCAGGCGGCGGGCAGGCCGGATGCGAGCTCGGCCGCACGGTCCGGGGGCAGCAGCGCCTTGAAATTCTTTACGGTCGAGGAGCTGGTGAAGGTCACCAGATCGATGTCGCGCTGGCTCAGGTGTTCGACCAGCTGCGCGGCGTCGGCCGATGCCCGGCGGGTCTGGTAGGCGGCCACCTCCTGCACGACGGCTCCCATGGCGGCCAGCGCCACGGGCAGTGTCGGGCGCGCCTCCTGGGCGCGCGGCAGCAGGATGTGCCGGCCGCGGATGTCATGGGCCCGGAAGGCGGCGATGACAGACTCGGCCACGTAGGCCTCCGGGACCAGGTCGCTCGACAGCCCGAAGGACCTGAGCCGTTCGGCGGTGGCCGGCCCGATGGCCGCGGTGCGGATTCGGCCCAGGGCGCGCACGTCTTTGCCGGAACGGAAGAGGCGGTCGAAAAAACGGCTCACCCCGTTGACGCTGGTGAAGATGATCCAGTCGACGTCCGCCAGCCCCGCGATGGCCGCATCCAGCGGACCGCTGTCGTCGGGGGGGGCCGTCTCGATCGTGGGGCACTCCAGGCAGTCCGCGCCTAAATTTGAAAGGCTGCGCACCAGATCGCTCGCCTGCTCGCGCGAGCGGGTCACAACGATGCGCCGGCCCAAGAGCGGCCGGCGCTGTTCGAACCACTGGAGCTTGCCCCGCAGGCCGACGACCTCCCCGACCACGATGATGGCCGGCGCCGTGAGGCCCGCTTTTTCGACTCTGTCGGCGATGTCCGCCAGCGTGCCGCTGACCGTCACCTGGGCCGGGGTGGTCCCCCAGCGCACCGCGGCCACGGGGGTCTGCGGCGAGCGGCCGTTGGCGGTGAGTTCGCGCACGATGTTCGGCAGGTTCTTCACCCCCATGAAGAAGACCAGCGTTCCGATGCCTTCGGCAGGTTCTTCACCCCCATGAAGAAGACCAGCGTTCCGATGCCGCGGGCCAGGGCGGACCAGTCGATGTTCGACTCCGGCTTGGTCGGGTCCTCGTGGCCGGTGACGAAGGCGATCGTGGCCGTGAGCCGGCGGTGGCTGAGAGGGATGCCGGCGTAGGCGGAGGCCGCCACGGCCGAGGTGACGCCGGGCACGACCTCGAACGGGATGCCGGCCTCCACCAGCACCTCCGCCTCCTCGCCGCCGCGGCCGAAGACGAAGGGGTCGCCCCCCTTGAGGCGGGTGACCACCTTGGCCTCGCGCGCCTTGCGCAGGATCAAGGCGTTGATCTCATCCTGGGGCAGGGTGTGGTCGCCGCCCTTCTTGCCGACGTAGATCAGCTCCGCGCCCGCAGCGGCGTGTTTGAGGAGCGCGGGCGCGGCCAGGTAGTCGTAGATCACGACGTCGGCCTTGGCCAGGCACTCCAACCCCTTGAGGGTCATGAGCCCGGGATCGCCGGGCCCGGCTCCAACCAGATAGACGATCGGTGGTTTCATGTCACACGGATCCGGAGGTGAGTTTGGCGAGCAGGGCGTCGGCGCCGCGGCTGAGGAGGCTCTCCGCAAGCGCGGTGCCCAGCTGGGCGGCCGACAGCGCCGGCCCCGAGAGCCGCTGCCGGATCAGGCAGCTGCCGTCCACGTCGGCGACCAGGCCCTCCAGCTGGAAGCGATCCCCATCCACCGTGCCGTGGCCGGCGATCGGCACCTGGCAGCCGCCTTCCAGGCGCTGCAGAAAAGCCCTTTCGCCGCTGACGGCCGCATGGGTGGCGGGGTGGTCGATCGCGGCGACCATGGGGCCGATGCGCGGATCGCCCCGGCGGATTTCGATGCACAGGGCCCCCTGGCCGACCGCCGGAAGCATGAGCGCGGGGTCCAGGTACTCGCTGATGCGGTGTTCCAACCCCAGCCGCCGCACCCCGGCGGCGGCCAGCACGATGGCGGCCAGCCCTTCCGCCTCCAGCTTGCGCAGCCGGGTGTCCAGATTGCCCCGCAGGGCGGCGATTCCGACCTCCGGCCGCCGGTGGCGCAGTTGGGCCGCGCGGCGCAGGCTGGAGGTGCCGATGATGCTGCCGGGCGCAAGCTCCATCAAGCCTCTGCCGTCGCGGGAGATCAGCACATCCAACGGGCTCTCCCGTTGGGGGACGGCTCCGATGGCGAGCCCATCGGGCAGCTCCGCCGGCATGTCCTTCATGCTATGGACGGCGATGTCCACCCGCCCGGCCAACAGCGCCTCCTCGATCTCCTTCACAAACAGCCCCTTGCCGCCGACCTTGGCCAGCGGCACGTCCAGGATCTTGTCGCCCTGGGTCTTGATGGTGTGCAGCACGACGGCGGTGCCCGGAAAGTGCGCCTGCAGCGCGCTGCGGACCCAGTCGGCCTGCCACAGGGCCAGAGGACTTCCGCGGGTGCCGATGACGACCGGCTGGGGCATCAGTGTTTGCACCCGGCGCAACTGGATGCGTGGCAGCCGCCGCAGGCGGAGGACCCGGCGGCCTGCTTGACGGTTTGCCCGCCGCCGCCCTTGCTGACGAACCCGCAGGCGGACATCAGCCGGCGCACTTTTTTGCTGCGGCAGGCCGCGCATTCGGGCGTGTCGCTGCCGATCACCAGGCACTCGAACTCCGCACCGCATTTTTCGCAGTGATACTCATAGATGGGCATGCTGCAAGGATCTCCTTTGTCAAAGCTGGCAGCCGCCAGCCGAACGCCCGCCGGCGCCCGGCTCCCGCTCTCAGGCAGCGGCCGCTGAGTGCGCAATAACCGCTTAAATTCAAAATACGACAGTTTGTCAATAGCGCCAAGGGGTCGGCGCGCGCGGCGGCCGGGAAGGGCGGGGGGCGCGTTTTTGCCGCGAACCCTCAGCCGGGGGCCTCGCGCAGCGCCTCGATGACGCCCGCGGCGATGAGCGGCAGCATGATCTCGTGGTGGCCCACCAGGTTGATGCCGGTGCCGCCGCGGACCGTGGGGCGGGAGACCACGTTCACCATCGGGCGGTAATGCCTCACGAAATCCAAATTTACCGCAGTGAAGGCGTCGACGCGAAAGCCCAGGTTGCGCGCGACGTTGAGGGCTTTCAGAAACACCTCGGGTAGGACCACGGCCGAGCCGGCGTTGATGAAGACGCCGCCTTCGAGGCGGGCGATCTGCGCGGCCAGCAGGCGGAAGTCCGCGTGCGAGGCGGCGCCGGTCCGGGCGGCGTCGAACCCCGGGTGCATGTGGATGACGTCGGTGCCGATGGCCACATGCACGCTCACGGGCAGCCCCAGGCGCGCGCCGGCGGCCAGAATGCTCCGGCCTGCACCGGGAAAGCCGGCCGTCTGAACGGCCTCGCCGATGATTCGGCCCAGCCCCGCGCCCGGATCCGGCGCAGCGGCCAGCGCCCGGTTGAGAAAGCCGGATGTCTCCGCGGCCATTCCGAAGGAGCCCTCGTTCAAGGCCGGGCCGACATCCTCCGAGGTCCGCCCGCTCATGGCCATCTCCACGTCGTGGATGATCCCCGCCCCGTTCATGGCGACCCCGGTGATCACCCGGCGCTCCATCAGGTCGATCACGATCGGGCCGAGCCCGACCTTGACGACATGCGCGCCCATGGCGAAGACGACCGGTCGGTCGCTGCCGGCAGCCTCCGCCACGGCGGCGATGACCGTTTTGAGGTCGGCCGCGGCCAACATGCCCGGCAGCCGTTCCAGGAACGCGGCAAAGGAGCCGCCCGGCCGCCAGGGGCGGGCGGCGTCGGCGGCCGCCACCCGGCGCGGGATTTGTGCGCTGGGCGCCGTGCGCACCGCACTCAAATCCAGCGGTTCGAGCTCAGGTTTCATGGGCGAACGCCTCCGGGAACAGGATCCGGTCTACCAGTTCGCACAGGATGTGGCCCATGGTGATGTGGGTTTCCTGGATGCGGGCGGTGACGGCCGAATCGACGGTGAGGAGGAGGTCGGCGGCCTCGGCGAGCCTGCCGCCGCGGCCGGTCATGCCGATGGTGGCGAGCCCCCGGCGCCGGGCGGCCAGAAGGGCCGCGACCACGTTGGGTGAGTTGCCGCTGGTGCTGATGGCCCAGGCCAGGTCGCCTTCCGCGCCGAGGGCGTTGATCTGCTTTGCGAAAACATCCTCGAAGCGGTAGTCGTTGCCGACGGCGGTGAGGATGGAGCTGTCCGTGGTCAAGGCCAGCGCGGCCAGCGGGGGGCGCTCGAGCCGGAAGCGGTTCACGAACTCCGCGGCAAGGTGCTGGGCGTCTGCGGCGCTGCCGCCGTTGCCGAAGATCAAAACTTTGCGGCCGGCCGCCATGACGGCGGCGATCATCTCGGCGCCGCGCCGCAGGCGCCCACTGTTTTCCGATATGGCGCCGCGCTTGACGCGCAGGCTCTCTTCCAGGATGTCGGTGATGATCCGGTCGGGGTCGATCATGCGCGGGGCTCCTCTTTACGTGGCCTCCCCCATCCGGGCGCGCACGCGGCGGATCTCCTCGGCGGCGTCGAACCCTAAGCCGGCGGCGGCCTCGAACTGGGCCAGGGCCTCCGCGAGCCGGTTCTGCTTGAGGTGCAGCGCGCCCAGGCGGTGGTGGAACAGGGGGTTTTCCGGAGCGAGGATGACGCTCTCGCGGCAGAACACGAGGGAGATTTCAGGGTTTTCCCCCTTGCGGTCGAACAGCCAGCCTAAGCCGGAGAGGGCATGCGGGTCGCTGGGGTTGAACTGGAGCGCTTTTTTATAGGCGGCGATCGCCTTCTCCGGCAGGCTCAGCGCATCGTAGCAGTCGCCCAGGTGGCGATAGACCCCGCCGGATTTCGTGCGCAGGCGCGCGGCCCGCTCCAGAAGCTCGCGGGCGGCTTGCGGCCGGCCCAGTTCGAGCTGGAGGCTGCCGGCCTGGAAGAGGATTTCGAACACGTCGTGGCGCAGGGCCGCGGCCTTCTCCAGGTTCTCCAGGGCGGCTTCCCGGCGCCCGAGCAGCCGGTGCACCATGCCGGTGTTGTAGGCGGCCATGTAGTCGTTGGCGTCGAGCGCGGTGGCCGCCGCGAATTCGCCCAGCGCCGGCTCGTATTCGCCGCGCACGGCGTGGCAGACCCCCAGGCTGTTGTGCACGTTGACGTTGGCGGCGTCCAACGCGAGGGCCTGTTGGAACTCGCGGATGGCCGCCTCGGTGTCGCCGTGCTCGAAATGCCGGTCGCCGCTGATGTTCAGGCTGACCGCATCGAAGGCGACCCGTGCGCCCGGGCCGAAAAAGGCGGCATGGTCCAAGGCCTTGCGGGCGTTCTCGAGGGTTTCGTGAACCGCGTACCCCAGCGTGGGGTGCACGGCGACGCCGGCGGTGAGCGTCCGGCCGGTGCGGCCGCGGATTTTTTCCTGCAGCGAGCGGGCGGCGGCAAGCCCCTCCTCCGCCGTGTGGAGCGGCAGCAGGCCCGCCAGCAGCCCGCGATCCTCGACGCCCCAGAAGCCCTCGGCCTTGCGGCAACGCCGGTCCAGCTCACGGGCCGCCTCCAGGTGTGCCTGCGGGTCGATGGCGGCGCGGTCGGCCTCGGGGCCCGGATCCGGGCGCAGGACAAGGGCGGCGAAGCGTGCGATCGTTTTCAACCGCCGGGTGCACGCCCCGCGCAGCCCGGTGCCCCAGAGCAGGTCGGGGAAATGGGGGCTCAGCCAGCCGCGGACCTCATCGCGGTCGAGCCCCAGCAGCGGGTCGAAGCGCCGCGCATCGGTCTGGGAGAGCAGGAAATGATCGCGCGAGCCTTCCCGGCGTGCAATTGTGCGTTTGCGTCTGGTCATCGCTCAGGTCGCGCCCAGCACCGATGAAATCGCCGCCGCGATGATCGCGAGCTCGTCCTCCTGGACCGTGCGCATGTCCATGACGAAGGCGTCGTCTTCGATGCGGCCGATGACGGGCGGATCGTTGCGGCGCAGCTTCGCCTCCAGTGCATTGGCCGACATGCCGGCGATGCGCAACTTCAGGCAGCGGCTCGGCAGCTCGAGCAGGGGCAGCGAGCCGCCGCCGGCCTTCGAGGAGAGCTGGACGGTGTCGGTCGAGAGCCGGGCGTCGGCCAGCGCCGCCAGCAGCCGGGTGAGGTCCCGGGCGCGGGCGGCGAGGGACTCCTCCGTCGCGGTGAGCATGCGCAGCGTGGGGATGGCCGTGAGTGCGCGCGGCTCGTCCCGGTAGAGGCGCAGGGTGCCCTCGAGGGCCGCCAAGGTGAGCTTGTCGATGCGCAAGGCGCGGTTGATCGGGTTTTTGCGGATGCGCTCGACCATGGCGGTGCGGCCGACGATGATGCCGGCCTGGGGTCCGCCCAGCAGCTTGTCCCCGCTGAAGGTGACCACGTCCGCACCGCCGGCGACCGACTCCTGGACGGTCGGCTCCTTGCGCAGGCCGTATTTCGAAAAATCGACGAACGTGCCGCTGCCCAGGTCCTCCATGACCGGGACCCCGTGCCGGGACCCCAGCGCCGCCAGCTCGGCCAGCGGCACCTGGGCGGTGAAGCCGATGATGCTGTAGTTGCTCCAATGCACTTTCAGGAGCAGCGCGGTCTGGGGGTCGATGGCGTCCTCGTAGTCGCGCAGGTGGGTGCGGTTGGTCGTGCCGACCTCCTTGAGGATCGCGCCGCTCTTGGCCATGACGTCCGGGATCCGGAACGACCCCCCGATTTCGACCAAGTCTCCGCGCGAAACGACCACGCTGCGCCCCCGGGCGATGGTCTCCAGGCTGATGAGCACCGCCCCGGCATTGTTGTTGACCACCATGGCGTCCTCGGCGCCGGTGATCTCGCACAGGAGGTCCCGCACCGCCGAGTAGCGCGAGCCGCGGCGGCCCGCGGCGAGGTCGTACTCGAGATTGGAGTAGCGCCCGGCCACCGCCAGCATGCGCTCCACCGCCTCTTCGGCCAGCAGGGAGCGGCCGAGGTTGGTGTGGATCACGACGCCGGTTGCGTTCACCACGCGCCGCAGGTTGGGCATCATCGCCTGCCGGACGGCCTGTTTGGCCCGCTCCATCAGGGGCCCGTCGGCAGGCCCCGGCGCACGCGCGCCGCCGTCGTTCGCCAGTATGCGGCGTCGCTCGGCCTCGATCGCGGCGCGGATCGAGGCGACCAGCACCGCTGCGGGCACCCGCGCGAAGGCCGGATCGGACCTGGCGGCCGCGAGCATCTCATCGACGGCCGGAAGTTCGCGCAGCCGTTTCTTCTGGAGGTCGTCGGGGGGCACGGGAGCGGCCTTCACGCCTGGAGCGCCTTTTCGGGAGAGGTGTCGAACACCTGCATCGGGATCAAATCCACCACCTGTTCCAGCTGCCCGCAGGCAAGGCCGATGGCGGCCAGGCGGGGCGCCAACAGGGCGGCGTTCAATTTTCCCAGCTGCAGCCCGGCGCGGAAGCAGGACATGAGAAAATTGGCCAGGAAGACGATGTGGGCCAGCGCCGGCTGCTGCAAGGCCCGCTCCGGGACGTGGTGATGGCGGATGGACTCTGCGAGCGAGTCCGGAAGCGACCAGCGCTGCGCCAGGCGCAGGCCGATTTCGGCGTGGTCGAGCCCGAACACCTCGCGTTCGGCCTGCGTGAAATCCAGCGCTTGATCCTCGGACAGGCGGCGGTAGAACTGCGGGGCGGCGCGGCTGAGGAGCTGGTCCAGCGCCACCTTGCCGATGTCGTGCAGCAGCCCGGCCGTGTAGGCCAGCGCCGGGTTGGCGCGGCCGGTGAGGTGGGCCAGTTTTTCCGCCACCACGGCGGTGCCCACGGCGTGGTGGAAGAGCCCGCCTTTGCACAGGGAGTAGCCCCTGCTCGGCTGGTCGAAGAACCCGTCGACGGCCGCGGTGACCACGTATCGCATCAGCAGGTTCACCCCCAGGTACATGAGCGCATGCTCAAGGGAATCGATGCGGTTTCGGCTGGCAAACATCACCGAGTTGGCCAGCTGGAGCGTGCGGGCGCTGAGAACCTGGTCCTTGCGGATCTCGCCGGTGAGGATGCGAAGGTCGACTTCCTGCTGCGCATCGGCCAGCTGCATGATTTTCAAGGCGACCTGGGGGATCGGAAGCAGCCGCTCGAGGCCCTGGTCGATCTCTGCGGTCTCCGGAAGGGGGACCGGGGCGGGGGCCTCTTCGAAAACCGGGTCGCTGGCTGCGACGCTGCAGCTCAAGGTGCGCATGTCCAGGCTCAGGCGGGTCCCCGACATCCCGCCGGTATCGACCCTGGCAAGGGCGATGCCCTCCTGCTGCAGGAGGGCTTGGGCGATGTCGGCCGTGCGGCCGCCGATGTTGAGACTGATGTCCAGCGCGCCCACGGGGCCGACCAGTGCGCCGCCGGCGATGGTGGCCTTGAGCCGCTCCGGCCGGGCGCCGGTTTCGCACAGCGCCTTCAAAAAAAGCGGCAGCCCGGTGGAGGCGTATTTCTCGGGCTGAAAGGCCCCGCCGAGGCTCACCGGCTGCGGCAGCAGAAAATGGGCCATGCCGCCGATGCCGTGCGTTTCGTCCACCAGGGCGATGCCGACGCATGTGGCCAGATAGGCCTCTAAAACCAGCGGCTGCCTGGCGCCGACGAAAAAGCTGCCCGCACTGACGTGGCGATGTTCCATGGAGGAGGGTGAAGGTTAGAGTATGATCGTGTGACGACCGGCAAAAAGTACCACGCCGCGCTTGAGGATTCAACGCTTTTCTCCGAAAATTCTTTCTGCCGGCCGCTATTTGGGGTATGCTGTGCAACATGCATCCCGGCGACGGGGCCCGGGCATGCTGACCCACAACAAAGGAGTTGCATCGGATGCAGGCCATTCTGGTCACCGGCGGCTGCGGGTTCATCGGCTCGAATTTCATCCGCTACCTTTTGACCGAAAGCGGCTATGAGGGGCGGGTGGTCAACCTCGACAAGCTCACCTACGCCGGCAACCCGGAGAACCTGGAAGAGATCGCGCGGCAGGCCGGGCAGCGCTACCGCTTCGCCAAGGGCGACATCTGCGACCCGGCCGCGGTCCGCGCCATTTTTCAGCGCGAACGCATCGACGCCGTCTGCCATTTCGCCGCCGAATCCCACGTGGACCGTTCGATCGTCGGACCGGGCGCCTTCATCGAAACCAACGTCCAGGGCACCTTCACGCTGCTGGAGGTCGCGCGCGAGTTTGCCGCAGACGTGAAGCTGTTTCACCACGTGAGCACCGATGAGGTCTACGGGTCGTTGGGGCCGGTCGGCTATTTCACCGAGGAGACGGCCTACCGGCCCAACAGCCCCTACTCCGCCTCCAAGGCCGCCTCGGACCATCTGGTGCGGGCCTACCACCACACCTACGGGCTGCCGGTGACCGTATCCAACTGCTCCAACAATTACGGCCCCTACCAGTTCCCGGAGAAGCTGATTCCGCTGATGATCCTGAATGCGGCCGAGGGCAAGCCGCTGCCGGTTTACGGGGAGGGGCGCAACGTGCGCGACTGGCTGCACGTGGCCGACCACTGCCGGGCGGTGTGGGCGGTGATGCAGCGCGGCAGAAGAGGGCAGACCTACAACATCGGCGGCCGCTGCGAGCGGGTCAACATAGACACGGTGACCCTCATCTGCGACCTGGTCGACGAGATGCTGCCCGACCCGGGCGCCGGGCCGCGCCGACGGCTGATCACCTTCGTCAAGGACCGGCCGGGCCACGACCTGCGCTACGCCATCGACTGCCGCAAGATCGAAACCGAGCTGGGCTGGCAGCCGCGGGAAACCTTCGAGAGCGGGCTGCGCCAGACGATCCAATGGTACCTCGATCATCGCGAATGGGTGGAGCGGGTTCGCAGCGGGGAGTACCAGCGCTGGGTGAAGCTGCACTACGGTGCCTGACGCTGCGAGAAGGCTACGTTCCGCGTTGCGCTTCAGCTCGCCAGTGCTGCGGCGTACGAAAGTACGCCTCGCACTGCGAGCTTCGCGCGCCTTGAACGTGGCCTTCTCGCAGCGCCAGGAAAGTTGCGCGATGCGTGAAAATGGGATTATGATCGATGTTCGAACTCCAAGCACCATCGGACAGGCGATGATGAAAGACCCCTGCAAACACCCCAAAGACTACATCATCTTCCCGCTGGACGTGCCCTCGGAGAGCGAAGCGCAGCGCTGCGTGGAGCTGCTGGCCGATGCAGTGGGCATGTTCAAGGTCGGGCTCGAGGTGTTCATCCGCTGCGGCCCGGCCATCGTCCGCTTCATCCATTCCGCCGGGGCCGCCGGGGTCTTTCTGGACCTGAAGCTGCACGACATACCGGCCACGGTGTCGCGGGCCATGGCCGGGGTGGCGGAGCTGGGCGTGCGCCTGGCCACGGTGCACTGCGGCGAAACCCCGCGCATGATGGAGGCCGCCGTGGCTGCCAGCCGCGGCCGCGTCGGCGTCCTCGGCATCACGGTGCTGACCAGCGTGACGGCCGCGGAGCTCGCCGCTTCAAGCGGGCGGCCGGAGCAGGCGGGCGACCTGGAGGGTGTGGTGCGGCAGCGGGCGCGGATGGCCCGGCAGGCCGGCTGCGCCGGGGTCGTCTGCTCGGGCCTGGAGGCGGGTGCGATCAAGGCGGAATTCGGCCGGGATTTCATCACCGTGACCCCGGGCATCCGCCCGCTGTGGGCGGCCGGGGCGGCCGACGACCAGCGGCGGGTCACCACCCCGGCCGAGGCGGTGCGCTGCGGGTCGGACTACATCGTCATCGGCCGGCCCATCCGAGATGCGAAGGACCCGCGGGATGCCGCGCGCCGCATCGCCGATGAGATCGCCGCTGCCGCCGGCCGTCGCGGCGCCGCACTGCCTGCGGTCGGTTCCTAGACGGGCGCACCCGCAAAGACCCGGCGCCGCTCACTCCTTCCAGCGGTCGATGTCGATGATCCCCACCTTGGCGGCGTAGCGGATCAGCTCGAAGCTGCTGTGCACCCCCAGTTTGCGCATGATGCTAGTGCGGTGGTTCTCGACGGTTTTGGGGCTGATGAACAAGCGCTCGCCGATCGTCCGCAGCGATTGGCCCTCGGCCAGCAGCGCCAGGATCTCCTGCTCGCGGACGGTCAGGGACTCGTAGTCCGGATCCCGCGTGGAGCGCGGGGCGACGTTCAGGCCCGCCAGCTTCTGGACCACCTTCTGGGACATCGCCGAGTCCATGAAATACTCACCCCGCAGGACGAACTCGATGGCCTGCAGCAGCCGTTCGGCGGCCGACTCCTTGGTCACGAAGCCGGTCGCCCCGGCCTGGAAGGCCTTGACGATGTAGTCGACCTTGGAGTGCATCGTGACCATCATCACGCGGGTCTGGGGCAGGCGTTTGCGCAGCTGACGGGTCAGTTCAATGCCGGTCTGGTCCGGCAGGGAGATGTCCACCAAGACGAGCTTCGGCCGCAGCGCGGCGGCCAATTGCAGGGCCTCGTCGCCGCGGCCGGCCTCCCCGACGACCTCGTATGCCGGGTTGCGGGAGATGATGGCTTTAAGCCCCTCCCGAAACAACGCGTGGTCGTCGACGATCAGGATGCTCTGCCTGCCGGCCATGCGATCACCCCCTGCGCGGCAACTTGATGAGGATGCGGGTCCCCCGTCCCGGCGTGGAGGCCACGATCATGACGCCGCCGAGCAGCGCGGTTCGCTCCTGCAGGCTGCGCAGCCCCATGCGTTTTTCGGAATCCATCTCCCGCGCGCGCTTTTCGACGTCGAAGCCGATGCCGTTGTCCTCGATTCTCAGAAGGATGTTCGGGTGCGCCGCCGTCAGCTTGACGACGGCCTCGGTCGCCGCGGCGTGTTTGTAGATGTTGTTTAACCCCTCCTGGAGCATGCGGTAGAGATTGATCTGGGTGTCAACGTCGAGCGTGAGCGCCTCGATGCCGGCGAACCGGTAATCCACGTGGATGCCCGTTTTTTCGAAAAACTCATCGCACACCGTGGCCATGGCCGGCACGATCCCCATCTCATCGAGCCCCGGAGGGCGCAGGTCGTAGGCCAGGTCGCGGATGGCGCGGATCGAACGGTCGAGCAGTCCGGAGAGGGCGCCCACCTTGGCACCCGTCCCGGCAGCGGCCGGAGGGAGGCCGTCGAAGAGGGTTTCCAGCGATAGCCGGATCGTGGAGAGGTCCTGGCCCACCCGATCGTGCAGCTCCCGCGATATCAGGCAGCGCTCGTCTTCCTGGGTTTGCATAAGCTTGCGGGTCAGCGTCCGGATCTGGGTTTCGGAGCGCTGGCGTTCGCGCAGATGCCCGATCCAGCTGTTCAGCTTGACGACCGCCGGGTCGGCGGCCGCGACCGTTCGCGGCGGCATGTGATAGAAGTTGTCGTAGAGTTCGGTGCCGATGGCTGCCAGCGGGTGGGCCTCGAGCACGCCCAGCAGCAGCGGCGCGTCGAAACGGCGCCGATCGTATTGGCAAAGGGCGAGGCAGCCGCTGCCGGGCAGCCAGGCGTCGAGCGCCGACTCGGCTTCGACCAGCCGCTCGGGGCCGGGCTGTTCCGCGAACCGCCGGCTCATTTCGATTGCGATTCTAAGGCCGCTGTAGCCTTGCGCGCGCGCCGGCCCGATCTCGGCCTGCACCCGTGCGGCCATCCCTTTCAGGTCCACGGCGCCCCCGCGCCGGGCGAAGCGCTCCGCCGGCAGAATCCGGATCTGGCCGCTTTGCTCGCGGGGGCCCACCTGGACCCCGTCCGCATCGAGGTAGGCCCGGATCTGTTCGGCGCCATGGGCCTCGGTCAGGCAGAGCAGTTTTTCATGGCGTTCGAGGCCGTGGCGCATGAAGGCGGCGGTCAGGGCCCGGTGCTCCTGCTCGGATTCGAACAAGAAGCAGACGTGCGCCCCGGGGCGAAGCCCCCAGAGCCTCTGCTCCCACTCGGAATTCTGCCGGTGTGCGCTCATCTGCTCCCCGTCATCTCGGTGGGGGCCCTGCTGCCGCCCATGCCGCTCGACGGGCAGAGCCGGTTGTGGCTAGCGGTGCGCCGCCGTGACCGCGGCGAGGATCTCCGCCACCGCTGCGGCGATCGAGCGCCCCAGCGCCTCGGTCTTCTCCCGCGAGACGGGCAGGACCGTGGCGGAAAGGGAGTCGACCGTCTCCGCGTCGATGTCGGTCATCTTGGTGACCAGGAAGGCGTCGATCTCGGCGTCTTCGAACCTCATCCCGCAGGCGCCGACCGCGCCGAGAAACTCGCCGTTCAATCGGATCGGCACGACCAGCTTGACCATGCCGGCGTCGCACTCCTCGACTACCGGTTCGCCGGCGCGCATGGCCTGCGCCGCGATGTTCATGTGGGCCGGCGCGCAGATGAAGCTCTGGCCCTTGTCGGTCTCCTTGATGGCCGGACAGAGCCGGTTGGCCCAGTTCTTGACCGGCGTGATGCGGTAGCCCCGGATGTCGAAGACGTTGGCATCCATGCCGGTGCGCGCGTGGATCTCCCGTTCGAGTTCGATCCAGCGCTCCAGGGGGGCGACGTCCGTCAGCTTCATGTCGGGTCCTTTCCGTTCGGTTTGAGCCAGGCCGCGAGCCGGCGCAGGCCCTCCGCCGTCGAGACGGCCGGCGCGTATCCCAGGTCGCGGCGGGCGGCGGAAATGTCGAACCAGTGGGCCCGGGCCAGGGCGTCGGCGACAAACCGGGTCAGCGGGGGGTCGCCCGAAAGGCGCAGCCCGCTGTAGATCAGCTCGCAGGCCCAGCCGATCAGCCATGCGCTGCGGTGGGAGATGCGGCCCTTCACCGGGCCTCGGCCGGCCGCCCGGAGGATGGCGTCGATCATGTCCCAGGCCGGGATCGGTTCGCCCTGGCTGATGAAGTAGACCCGGCCCGAGAGCCCGGGGGCCTGCCGGAGGCGGTCGGCGGCGAGCAGGTGCGCCGCCGCGGCGTTGTCGATGTAGGTGGTGTCGACCAAATTTTTGCCGTCGCCGATGCGCCGGAGGCGGTGGGCGCGCGCCAGGATGCGCGGCACGAAGTGCGGGTCGTGCGGGCCCCAGATCTCGTGGGGCCGCAGCACGACGGCCGGCAGCCCCCCGGCCGCGGCGCGCAGGACCTGCTGCTCGGCAAGGGCCTTGGTTTCGGCATAGGGCGAGTGCCAGCGCGCCGGATAGGGTGCGGATTCATCGACTCCCTCCAAGTCGCGGCCGTCGAAAAGGACGCTGGGGGTGCTCGTGTGGATCAGCCGCTGCACCCCGCAGCGGCGGCAGGCCGCGATCACGTTGGCGGTGCCGGTGACGTTGGTGCGCCGATATTCGTCGGGCGGCCCCCAGGGCGGAGGTTTGGCGGCGGTGTGGTGGACGACGTCCACCCCCCGGCAGGCGCGCGCGAGGGCGTCCCCATCGGCGATATCCCCCCGGATGTGGGCGACGCCCAGCCGGGCGAGGCGCGGGTGCTCCGCGCGCGAAAAGCTGATCACCCGGTCGCCGCGGGCGGCCAGCCGGCGCGCGACCGCCGAGCCGAGGAAGCCCCCGCCGCCGGTGACCAGCGCCGTTTCAGGTGCGTGCGGGGGCATCGGCATGCAGACGCTCCGTTTCCCGCAGGCGGCGAAGATCGGCCGGGCCGATTTTTTTGCGGGCCCAGTCGGCCAGCTGCTCGCGGAAGATTTTGGCGTTGTGGCGGATGTCCACCGGGAATCTGCGGCGGAAGAGCACGACCCGGATGGGCTGCGTGATCTCGTGCTCCTTGGCCAGCGCCAGCAATTCGGCTTTGAGTTTCCGGCGGCTGCGGCGGCGCTCCGCCGGCAGAAGCTCGATGCAGATCACCGGCACCTGGTGCGGGGGGGGGCCGACGCCGACCAGGGCGCTGCGCAGCACCGCCGGGTGGCGGTTGAAGATGCTCTCGCAGGGGATGGTGTAGAGGGTCCCGCCGGGGGTGATCACCCGGTGGCTCTTGCGCCCGCAGAACCAGATGCGCTCCTTGCGGTCGACCCAGCCCAGGTCCCCCATGCGGTGCCAGACCTCCCCGTCCTGGGGGATTTTCGCCAGGCGGTCGGCCGCGGGGTTTTCGAAATAGCGCCGGCTGACCAGGCCCCCCCGGACGGCGATCTCGCCGATCTCCCCAGGGGGCAGCACGAGCTCCTGCGACCACTGCCGGATCGGTTCGTCGCTGACGGCGATGATGCGCACGGCGACGTCGTTGATCGGGCGGCCGACGCAGATGCCGAAACCCTGATCGGTGAGCGGCCGGGTCTCGGCGAGGATCTCCCGGGCGGTGATCGAGGTGACGGGCACGGCCTCGGTGGCGCCATAGGGGGTTTCGATCCGGGCGTCCGCGGTCAGCAGATCGGCGAAGCGCTCAAGGGTGCGCGGCGGAACCGGCGCTCCGGCGCAGATGACGCGCTTGAGGGAGTGCAGCCGGATCCCCTTGCCGCCGCCGTAGGCCCCCAGGCGCTGGAGCAGGGCGGGGGATGCGAACATGTTGGTGACGCCGTGGTTCGCGACGGCCTCAAAGATGCGCTCCGGGTTGGCGCGGGCGGGCCGGGTGGGGTCCATCTCCGGGATCACCGCCGTGACCCCCAAGGCGGGGTAGAAAAGCGCGAACAGCGGAAAGGTGGAGAGGTCGATCTCGTCGTCGTCGAAGGCGAGATGGCGGCGGATCTGGTCGAGCTGGGCGTCGAAGTTGCCGTGGGTGTAGACCGCGCCCTTGGCCGGCCCGGTGCTGCCGGTGGTGAAGAGGATGGCGGCCGGCTCGTCGGCCCGGGTGCGGGCCGTCTCGAAGGGGGGCAGACAGCGGGCGCGCAGCTGCCGCAGCGTGGGGCCGCCCCAGAACCAGCGGCGTCCCACCGTGATCCGGGTGCGCACGGATCGGAAGTGCCTGGCGCAAAGCACCCGCACCGCATGCGCAAGGGGGATGCCGATGAAGGCCTGGGGCCGCGTGGAGCGGTAGCAGGCGAGCAGACGGCGGATCCCCATGCCCGGGTCGACGACGACCGGGACCGCGCCCAGCTTGAACAGGGCGAAGACCAGCACGAAGAATTCGATGCTCGGGCGCACCATCAGGATCGTGCGCGTGCCGCGGTCGATGCCGGCTTCCTTCAGCCCGTAGGCCACGACTCCGGACTCCCGCTCCAGCTGGTCGAAGGTGAGGTGGGCGTAAGCCGTCCGGCCGTAGCGGTCGCGGCCGGCCGGGCACACCACGGCCCGCCGCATGGGCCGGTGGCGGGCGGCGTGCGTCAGGTGGTCGGCCACGTTGACGGCGTCGGTTGTCGGGCGGGGGGTCTCCTCCATGGCAGGGTGAAACCTACACCAATCCGCCGCGGTTTTCAATCAGGGCAGCCGGTGGCGCTTCAGGAAATCGAGGACCAGCGGCACGATCGCATCCGCGGCATCCTCCAGAACGTAGTGGCCGGCCTGCGCGAAGAGATGGGCTTCGGCTCCGGGGAAGCGGCGCCGCCACTCGCGGTAGTAGTCGGCGTCGAAGACGAAGTCCTTCGCTCCCCAGCAGATCAGCATCGGCGTTGCGGCCAGCGTCGGCAGCCCTTCGTCCACGCGGCGCACGATGGCATAGCTGGGATCGCGCGCCGTGAGCGGGATGTCGCGGACGAATTCCAGGGTGGCCGTGCGGCCGGCGCGGCAGCGGGTGGGGGCCAGCAGCCCGCGGCGCACTGCGGGCGCCAGTCGTTTGGCCGAGGCCGTCAGCAGCGCGCCGCGGGCGAACAGGTTGAACCGCAGGATCGCCGGGCCGCTGATGCGGGACGTCCGGCGGATGAAGGCGAGCACCGTGGGCAGCGGTTTATCGGCCGGCTTGCGGAAGGCGGCCGTGTTCAGGACGATGAGCCGGCCGATGCGCTCGGGGTGCCGCAGGGCGTAGGCGGCGCCGATCATGCCGCCCCAGTCGTGCAGGACGAGGGTGATCCTCTCCCGGACGCCGATCGCTTCGAGCAGCCGCTCGAGGTCCTCGATGCGGTTGCTCAGACGGAAGGGGTAGTCGCCGGCGGCGGGCATCTCGGAGAGGCCGCAGCCGATGTGGTCCGGGGCGACGGCGCGGCGGTCGACCGAAACGGCCTTGATCAGCTCGCGAAAGTAAAACGACCACGTGGGGTTGCCGTGCAGCATGACCACCGGCTCGCCGGTGCCTTCGTCCACGTAGTGCATGCGGCGGCCGTTGACCTCCTGGAACCGTGAGGCGAAGGGGTAGAGATGGCGGAAGGGGGCGAGGTCGATCTTCACCAGCGCACGCCCAGCATCAGGCAGTTGAGCCCGCTGCCGATGCCCAGCAGGCCCACCGAGTCCCCCGGCGCGAGGAAGCCGCGCTCCTCGGCGATGGCCGCGGTGATCGGCAGCGACACCGTGCCGATGTTGCCGAGGTGGCGGAAGGTGGTGAAGTCGCGTTCGGCGGGCACCCCGATGGCCTCCAGGAGGGCGCGCTGGTGGGCGGCGCCGACCTGGTGGCAGATGATCTTTTCGGGTTGGTCCGGGCCGAGCGCCAGCGACCGGCGGAATTCGCCGAAGGTCTCGACGCCTAAGGCCACGCCGTGCTGCAGCACCCTGGTCGAGTCCGTCTCGGCCATGTGGTTCGCGCCGGCAGGGATTCCGGTGGCGGGGCCCCAGGTGCAGAGGCGGTGGTGCTCGGGGGCGCTGCGGGCCACGCCTCCGAGCAGCCGGCGCCCCTCGGGGGCGAGGGCGGCGTCCGCCAGCAGCACGCCGACAGCGCCCGAGCCGCCGGTCAGGGTGGCGATCGTCTTGCGCAGCACCTCCATGCTCTTCTCGCGCAGCAGCCGCTCGACGGTCAGGTCGACGATTTCGCGCGCCGATTCGCAGGCCACCACCAGCCCGGCCTCGACCTGGCCGAGCTCGATGGCGTTGGCGACCTGCACCATCCCGTTCAGGACCCCCAGGCAGGCGTTGGAGACGTCATACACCTGGCAGCCCGGCGGCAACTTCAGCGCATCGGCCACGGCGCAGGCGGTGGCCGGCTCCAAATTTTCGCGGCAGACCGCCGCGTAGATCAGCATTCCGACCCGTTCGCGGGGCACCCCGGAGGCCTGCAGCGCCTTGCGGCCGGCGCGGGCCGCGCCCGCGGAGAGCGCCGCCCCGGGGCTCCAGTAGCGGCGCTCCTGGATGCCGGTGATCGCCTCCAGCTGGCCGCGTTGAAGGCGCAGCGCAGCGTAGAGCGGCGCGAGGCGCTGCTCCAGGTCTGCGGAGGTGACGACGTCCGGCGGCAGTTCGTAGCCGAAGGCGGCGATGGATACGCGTGAGTAGTTCATGGCTGCTGTCGACGGTTCATAGGCAACGGGGCCGGCCGTGTCAACGGTTATTGCAGCGGCGCCGGGTCCGCCCGCCAGCGGCGCGGTGCGGCCGCCCCGGTGGCGCGGCGGCGGTGGACGGGTCCCGATGCGGGCCTGTCGCGGGTTGCCGCTTTAGTCGTGTACGGGCACGAGCCGGATCCCGAAGCCATCCATGCGGTAGATGGGAAGCCCGTCCACCCGGAGGATGCCGGATGCCTCCAGCCCCGGCTGCGGGGTCGGTTGCACGGCGGTGATGGATGCCTCGACCGTGACCCTGCGGCTGGACGGCAGGATCTGTCCCCGGTAGGTCCAGCGATGGGGCTTTCCGGTTTGAGGCGCAAAGCGGTGCGAATCGACGAGCCCGGGCCAGCGCTGCCGGGCGGCGAACTTCAGCAGCTGGAGGAAGCTTTCGATCCCCAGGGAGCCGGGGCAGACCGGGTCCTGGTAAAAGTGGGCCTTGAAAAACCACTCCTCCGGAGCGACCCTTTTGAAACCGCGCACGAATCCCAGCCCGGCCGGCCCGCCGTGCGGCAGGTGCCGGTCGATGCCGTCGAGCATGCGCAAGGCGCCGGCGGGCATCGCCAGGGGCGGGGCGGGGCTTGCGCCCGGATCGTCGGGGGTGAGCGGGGCCTCGGCGGCAAAAAGAACGGGCTGCCGCTGCTCCTCTCCGGCCGGCGCGGCGGCCGTTCCGGGCGCCTCGCGCAGGCCCTCCTGCCGTTGCAGGGCGGCGGGCGTGAAAAACCCGAAGTAGGTCGAGCCCTCGTAGACCGGGCCCGTGCGGCTCGAGATCTCGAATTCGAAATGCTCGATGATCATGTCCGGCACCTCGGAGATCTGGCGCATGCGCACGCGCGTCCGCAGGGTGCCGTCGTCGGGGCCGTGGTCGCGATGCAGCAGCGCCTGCCCGCCGAGGTTGCGGAAATGGAGCGGTTTATCGCTTTTCAGCGCCGAGCCCATGAAGGCCGCCAGCCAGCCGCAGGGCTGCAGGGCCGCCTCGAGCAGGACGCAGTAGGGGACCGATCGGCTGCGGTCGGCCCGGATGTACCAGGCGTCGGGCGGCACGTCGAGTTCGGCCGTGACCCACCCGCCCGGCTGAAGCTCCCAGGCCGGGGGCTCGACCGCGGTGATGCGGTCGATGAAGAGGTAGGGCGGGGCGGGCAGCCGGGCGATGAAGCGCTCCGCGTCGAACGGCCGATAGGCATCGCCGAAGGCGCGGGAGGGGCGGCCGCGGGCGAACTCCAGCAGATGGCTGCGCGCGAAGCGGGCCGGGGCGGCGGGCGGTGCCGTCGCGGCGGGCGCCGGCCGTCGCCGCCGCCAGAAGGCCTCGATCTGCTGCCGGTCGGCGCCGGCCAGCTGCAGGGACATGCCGGTGAAGCGCACGATCTGGCGGCCGTCGGCCAGCATATCGGCGTCGGCCAGGGCATAGGGCTGCGGTCCGTAGCCGAGCTCCTTGATGTCCACCTGGTAGACGACGCGGCGAGTGCGGGGGGTCACCGGCCCGCGGCACTTGAGGGCGGCGCGCACGCCCGGCAGCGGGGCGTAGCGGGCGTCCGGGGCATCGGTGACCCATCCCAGCCGCTGCACGAAGACCCGCAGGGCGTGGGCGCAGCACTCGTACATCAGAGTGCCCGGCATCACCCGGTCGTCCACGAAGTGGCAGGTCAGAAACCAGGCGTCGGGCCGGATGTCGGCCTCGGCCCGGATGCGGCCGATCCCGTAGCGGCCGCCGGCGGGGTCGAACTCGAGCACCCGGTCGATCAGTTTCATGCGGCCGCCGGCAAGCCGGAGGGCCTCGGGCAGTTGAACGCCGTCGAACGCCCGGCCGAAACAGGCCGCAAGGTCGCCGCGGCGCAGGGCCTCCAGGGCCGCTTCATCGTAGGCCCCGGGCGACAGGGGCACGGGGTCGGCCCAGTCCGGCGGCCTGCGGCCGGCGGAGGGCCGGAGCTCCTCTCCGGCCAGGATGATGCCGCCCGAGGCCTCGACCTCCTCCGGGGTGAAGAACCCTGCGCACCCGTCGGTCATGGTGATGAGCGGCGCCCCATCGATTTCGCCTCGGAAGCGGAAGAGAAAAAGATAGGTTTCGCCCTGGCGCAGGAATTTTTCGATCGTGATGTCGTAGCGGATGGTTTCGCCGGGCCGCGGCAGGTCGCGGTGGAACTCCACCGTCGCATCCAGCAGCCGATAGGTGCGGCGGCCGCGCACGATCTTGTCGATGCCGAGATAGGCGCACAGGAAGAGGTCGGCCTGGCCGGCCTCCACCGCGATGCACACCGGCGCCCGGCCGCCGTCGAGGTACCAGGCGCCCGGGAGCACGTCATGCTCGGTCACCACCCGGCCGGGGCCCAGAACCCCCTTTTCGCCGCGGACCTCGAGAATGCGGTCCACCAGCATCAGCGGCTCGTCCGGCAGACGCACCCGGGCTGCAAACCCGTCCACCTCGGCAAACTCCGGCCCCAGCACCTTGGCCGCCGAGCCGCGGGCGAATTCGAGGCATTGGCTGCGGTCGAAGGCCGGCCCCTTCGCCGGGGCGGGGGGGCGGCCTGCCGCTGCCTCTCCGCCGCCCGCCGCCGCCAGGAGCCCGGCGTGGACCTTCAGGGCCTCGGCGTAGCGGCGGGTGATGTCGCCGGAGATCTCGAGAAATGCCTGATGGGCGCGGGCGGTGGCCTGGCTCGCGTGGGCCAGTCCGTCGATCAGGCCGGCTCCCGGCGCCCCTGCCGGGGCCGGCGGAGCGGCGGCCGGGCGGCCGGCGGCGGGGGGTGCCGCCGGCCGGGGCGCCGGAGGCACGTGGAGCGGTTTTCCCGCCACGGAAACTCGGATCGAATCGGCCCGCTGCGGGGGCGGCTGGAGTTGGCCGGGGCGGGCCGCCGCCGGCGGGAGCGCAACGGCCTGGCCGGCGCTCTCCAGAACGACGTGCATGCAGTTGCCTTCGTCGCTGAGGCAGGCGGCGAGTGCGCGGCGGGGGGCGGCGCCGCGCCGAAGCGGCTTCGGGACGCCGGTGGTGGACGGCGCGCGCGGGGCCGTCGCGCCGTGGTAGAGGCTCAGGGCGGCCTTCACGACCGAAACCAACCCGGCTGCCGCACCGGTGTGGCCGCAGACCGGCTTGGCCGATCCCGGCGGATCGCCGTCGGCCATTGCCCGTGCAAAGCGGCCGAGCAACTCGGACTCGAGGGCGTCCTCGGCCGGGATCCCGCTGCCGTGGGCCTCGATCGCGTCGATGCCGGAGGGGTCGACGCCGGCCTCCGCCAGTGCGGCTTCCAGCGATCTGCGGTAGGCATCGCGGCTGGCGGTTTCGGAGTCGATGCCGCCGCCGCCGGCGGCGCCGACCCCGCGCACCACGGCGTAGACCCGGTCCCCGTCGGCCAGCGCCCGGTCGAGGCGCTTGAGCACGAGGGCCACCGCCCCCTCGCCCGGCAGGGTGCCCTCGCTGGCCGGATCGAACGGGCGCAGCCGGCCGCCGGCCGAAAACGGACGCAGCGCCCGATGGAGGGCGACGGCGCGCAGATCGCCGCACAGGTCCACGGCCCCGGCCAGCGCCCAGTCCAGCTCATCGGCCTGCAGCGCGCGCAGCGCCTTCTCGAGCGCGCGCACGCCGGATGCCTCTGCGGCCGAAAGCGTGAAGCTGGGCCCGCCCAAACGGAACTCGCGTGCGATGCGGCTTGCCGCCATGCTGCCCAGGGCGCCCAGCACCCGGCTGGCGGTGAGCGGCGGGCTGCAGGCGTCCTGGGCGCGGGCGATCCAGTCGAGCGTCTCCGGGGCAGCTGCGCAGTCGCGGCGCGGCTCCGCCCGGCGCGCATCGAGCAGCCAGCGCAGGTGGAAGTTGGTGGCCTCGAAGTCGAAATCGATGCCGATCAGCGCCCCCGCGCGGGGGCGCTCCCGGCGCAGTTCGAGTCCGGCGTCCTGCAGCGCGTCGGCGGCGACGTTGAGCATGAGCAGCTGCTGGGGCAGGATGTCGGGGATCTCCCGCGGCGGGATGCGGAACCGGCCGGACGGAACGATAAAGGCATCCTGGAACCCGCCCGCAAGCGGCTGAAGGTCCGGCAGGAGCCGGTCGCAGTCCTTCCACCGGCCGGCCGGCCGTTGGCGGATCAGCGGCGTTGCTGCGAAGAGCGCCTCGCGCAATGCGGCCAGCGAATCGGCCCCGCCCAGACAGGCCGCCATGCCCACGATGGCCACCGCCGGCGGGCCGGCACCGGGGATGCCCGCGACCGGAAAAGGGGCGTTCGGCGTCCGGGCGGGTGCGCCGCGCGCGGCGGCGGAGCCGCTCGTCTGCCACTCCTCGAGCAGCAGATGGGCGTTGATCCCGCCGAAGCCGAACGCGCTGACGGCCGCCCGGCGCGGGGTCTGTGGGGTTCGCCGCGGCCAGGGTTCGGCCTCGAGCGGGACCCTGAACGGCCCCCCGTGCAGCGGGCTGTGGGGCGGCGCCTGCCGGAAGTGCAGGGTCGGCGGCAGGGTGGCGTGCTCAAACCCCAGCAGGGTTCTGATCGCGGCCGCCGCTCCCGCCGCCGTCAGGAGGTGGCCGATCATCGACTTGACCGACCCCAGGGCGCACTGGCCCGGCGCCCAGCCGGCATCGGCCCACAACCGCCGCAGGCTCTCCAGCTCGACGGCATCGCCTACCGGGGTTCCGGCGCCGTGGCATTCGATATAATCGACGTCCGCCGGCGACCACCCCGCCGCGGCGTAGGCCGCGGCCATGGCGCGCAGCTGCCCCTCGCTGTCGGGGGCCAGCAGGTTGCCGCGCAGGTCGTTGGAGAGGCCGATGCCGCGGATGAGCCCGAGGATCGGGTCCCGCTCGGCGAGTGCGTCCGGCAGGCGCTTCAGGGCGAGGAGCCCCGCCCCTTCGCCGACGACCAGGCCGTCGGCGCTGCGGTCGAACGGGGCGCAGCGGCCGCTGGGCGAAAGCGCCCTCAGCTGGCTGAAGCCGACCTGGGTGAAGAGGCAGTCCGGCCGGGAGAGCCCGCCGGCGAGCATCGCATCCGCCCGTCCCGCGGCCAGCTCGTCGCAGGCGAGCTTTATGGCGTAGAGCGAAGAGGCGCAGGCGGCATCCAGGGTCAGGCTGCCGGCGCCCAGCCCCCAGGCCTTGGCCAAAACGGCGGCGGGCAGTCCCGCCACGCGGGCGGCGAGACTGGGGCCGCGGCCTCCGGAGACAGCCGGCGGCCGCGGCGGATCCGCCTCCAACAGGCGGCCGAGCAGCTCGCGCGTGAAGCGCGAGGAGGCCTCCGTGGGCAGGACCAGGGCGGCCAGAACCACGCCGGTCCGCTCCCGATTGAGGCGCGGGGGGGCCGGCCCTGCAAGGATCTGCCGGCTGGCCTGGAGCAGCACGTGGTAGAGCGGGTCCAGCTGCCGCAAAAGGTGCGGGTCGATCGCCAGCCCCTCGGGGTCGAAGCTGAACTCCGGCAGCAGGCAGCAGCGGGCGGAGACGGCCTTGTCCGGCTGGAGCTCGGCGCGGACCATCTGCTCGGGGGGGGCGATCCAGCGGGTGCGGGGCACATCGGCCGCGGCATCCCTTTTGGAGCAGATGTTGGCCCAGAGGCGGCCGGGGTCGAGCGCTCCCGGGAAAAGCCCGGCCATGCCGACCACGGCGATGGGGGTCGCAGGGCTCATCGGCCGAACTCGCGGAAAAAATCCCTGCGCTGCCAGAGCCGGTGCTGCGGTTCGAAGAAAATCTGGAGGCCGGCGCCGACCACCCATTCGGTGGCGTCGGAGCTGTTGTCGATCCCGGCAAATCCGCCGGCGGCCAGATGCGGGGTCACCAGGTGCATGCCCTGCAGCTTCAGGCTGACGCCGATCTTGTTGTCGCTGTCGGCCGCGTACTTGCCGTTGGCTTCGGCGGCGGCGGCGGGGGTGAAGCCGGCCGTATCGCCGCTGAAGAGCGGGTAGAAGGGGCTGGCGTCGAGACGCTGGTGCAGCCAGCCGGTCGCGGCCTGGACGTCGACCCATGCGTTGCGGCACAGGGCGGTGCGGTAGCGCACGAACGGCCCCACCATGGTCATCAGCTCCGGGCTGTAGTAGCCCCCGTGGCCGAAGGTGTGAAAATCGCTGTTGCGGTGAAAATGCCGCGCGGTGGCGAAGAGGCCGGCGCTGAGTTCGTCCGCGCCGCGCCACCAGGTCCGGCCGACGGCCGTGTCGAGCTGAACGGAGTAGTTGTCCCAGACCCGCTCCCCCCGGTAGGCGTCGAAGCCGGCCGACCCGCTCACCCACCAGCGGTTTCCCAGCGGCCAGCTCGTGCCGGCCTCGATGCCGTTGCGGGTCACCCGGCCCCAATCGTCCCGGCTGTAGGGGTCCTGCTGGCCGACATAGGAGAGGATCGAATCCTTCACCGGCAGCCGGTGCGCCTGCACATAACCGCTCGGCGCGCTGAGCCGGGCGCTGAAGGTGGGCGTGGGGTCGACCGGCCCGCCGAGGGGCGTTGCGCCGGCCTGAACCCGCAGGTGCAGACGGCCCTCCATCTCGACGCCGACCTGCGGCTGCACCCCGAACACCGAATCCTCGAGATCGCGCTGCGGGGGCAGGCCGTTCAGGCTCTGGTAATAGCGGCCGGCGCGCGGGGGGGAGGGCCCCGCGTCGCCTTTGAGCCAGGTGGGGGTCAGCGTGGCAAACCACGAGGTGCCCAGCGGCGTCGGCACCACCAGGGTCAACGGCAGCGCAGTTTCCGCCAGGTCGCTGTATCTTCCGCTGCTTTGCTTGTTGCGGTGGTAGAGAAAGGCCTCGACGCGCGGCGAGTCGGCGTGGGTGTAGCACCGGCCGGGGCCCGGGTCCAGCTGGGCGGCCGTGACCGGCGCCCCGCGGTCGAAGAAAAAGCCGCCGGCGGCGGCCCGGAGCGTCGGGTCCGGGTCCCGCGCCAGGCGGGCGGCCAGATCATAGCCCGCCTGCTCGTCGCCGGCGGCGCCGTAGATGCCCAGCAGCCCCCCGGCCAGGCCTGCGCCGGGGCTGCGGGCGAAGGCCGCCTCCATCAGCGGCCGGGCGTCGCCGTGCCGCCCCTGTTCGTAGCGCGCCCAGGCGAGCAGCTCGCCGGCGGCCGGGTCCGCCGGGTCCAGGGCCAGGAGCTTCTCCGCCGCAGCGGCGGCGCGGTCCCAATCCTGCGCCGCGGCGGCGGCACCGGCCTGCCGGCGGTAGACCAGCGTTCGGAGCGCACGGGTATCGGCATCCTCGGGGATCCCCCCCTGGTCGAGGGGCGCGAGGGCGGTATCCAGCCGGCCGGCGTTCAGCCGGGCATAGCCCTGGCCCAGCGCGAACTGCTTGTTGCCGGGCTCACGCGCCAGCAGCTGCGCGAAGATGCGGTCGGCCTCTTCGAACCCGCCCCGGTTCAGCGCATCCCAGGCCAGTGCGGCCAGGGCGTCGCGGTCCTCGGGGGCATGCTCCAGGACGGCCCGCGCGGCGGCAGCCCGCTCCGGGGAGTCCGCCGGGAGCTCCGCCAGCCGGCGCCTGAGGAGGTCGGCCTCGATTCGGCTGAACGCGGCCCGCTCATCCGCGGGACGGCCTTCAAACATCGGCGCCTGCCGCTGCATCAGCTCCATCGCCTCGTCCGGGGCCAGCGCGGCGGCCAGATCGCTCAGGATCCCCGCCCGCAGCGCCGGCGGCAGGTCGCATGCGAGCAGGCGGCGCTGGAGCGCTGCGGCCGGAGGGCCTTCGCCGGCCGCGCGCAGCTTGAGACCGACCGCGTGGAACAGATCCGGCCGCAGGCACCGTTTCAGAGCCTCCTCATGGGTTGCGAGAAACGCGCGCAGCGCGGCCGCGTCGGCCTCCTCGGCCAGGGCGGCGTGGTCCGCGGCCAGGTGCGCTTCGAGCAGGCGGCGCTCCCATGCGCGGCGCCGGTCGGGGGGGGGCTGCGCGATTTGGCGGCGGGCCTCCTCCCAGCGGCCGGAGCGGATCAGGAGATCGACCAGGGCCGGCCGGGTCTCGGGCAACCGGTAGCGGTCGCGGACGAGGGCGGAGAGGTGCGCGGCGGCCTGATCGATCTTGCCGAGACGCGCCAGCGTGTAGGCCAGCCCCAGCCGGGCGTTCATGGCATCCTCGGGGGGGGGGGAGGCGAGCAGGGTCGCAAAAAGCCCGGCGGCGGCGCTGTAGCGCCCCGCTGAATAGTGCTGCCACGCGCGGGAGAGGTCCGAGGGCGGCGCGTCGGACCCGAAACCGGCCTGCGGCATCCTGTCGGCCTCCAGGATCTCGGCGTCCGGCGGCGTGGCATAGACCCAGTCCGGATCGACGAGGTCGACGCGGCTGTCGTCCGGGCGGGTGGTGACCATCTCCTCGGAGCGGGACTGGCGCACCGCCTGGTCATGGACGGCCGCTTCGCGTTCCAGCGCCAGCGTCTGGCCGACTCCTTCCACGGCCGGGATCAGCCAGAGTGCGAGAGCGCACAGTGAGACGAGGCAGCACCTCATGGCCGGTCCAGTTTGATTCGGGCTAGCAGAAAGAGCGCGTGCGAGTAGTAGTTGGTCGTCTCGGATCCGATTTTGTTCCATGCGTCCTGTTGGAGCCTGCGCGCCAGGCTCTCCTTGCCGAGGCGCTCGGCGCAGGCCGCCATGACGGCGTAGAACCCGGCCGGCGCCTCCTCCGTCGCAACGAACCCGTCGATCAGGTCGACCCGGCTGGGGAGGTAGCCGGAGCGTTCCACGAACTCCAGGTACGGCGCGTACGCCTGCAGGCGGTCCGTGCGGCCGCCCCAGAGAAGATAGAGCGGGACCCGGATGGCCTCGAAGCCGAAGTGGCGGCTTTTCTCGGTGTGCACGGAGGCCCTGCCGTTCTGGAGCAAGACCCAGTCCGCCGGCAGCCCGAAGCGGGAAAAGGTCGCCAGGTCGAGCAGCCGCTCGCTGTCGGCGGCGATACGTTCCCAGAACTTCTTTTCCTCCGCCTGGGCGAACCGGGAAAACGCCGGCAGCACCAGGTAGCCCGGGTTGAACACGAATCCGGCATCGGCCTCGAAGCCGAAATAGGCCGGCGCGATCAGCTGCAGCCCGTTCCGGGCCACGGCCAGCTGGGTGCGCAGGTCGCGCACGATCCGCAGGGCGGATTGCCTGAACGGCGGGTGATTCCAGCGCGCCGCGGCTTCCAGCAGGGCCAAGGCGATCAGCAGATCGCCGTCGCTGGCGTTGTTGTAGTCGATGACCGCCCATTCGCCGTTGGGGCGCTTGCCCCACGACCAGGCGAAGAGCGCATCGCGCCGGACCTGGAGGTTCTCGCTGGTCCACTTCCACAGCCGGTCGAACGCCGGGCGATCCTCGTGGGTCAGGGCCAGCATCAGCCCGTAGCCCTGTCCCTCCGAGTGGCTGATGGCGTCATGGAAGCGGTCGATGATGCGCCCGTCGTCTGAAACGAAGGCCTGCTTGAAGGCCTGCCAGTCCTGCGCTGCGGAGGGGCCGGCCCCGATGAGCGCCAGCAGGCAGAGCAGGTGCAGGCGGCGCAGCGCCGGCGCCGGCCGTTTGGGGGCGTCATCACGCATGCGAGCGCTCGAGCCGGCGCCGGCGCCGATGCTTCACCATTTGGTAGACCACCAGGCTGAGAAGCAGCAGGAGCACCAGCAGCAAAATCAGCGCCAGGACGGGGTTCGTGTTGATGAAGTTCTGCATCCCCGGCAGGTGGCCGGGGCTGCCCAGGTAGTAGCTGGGCCCGATCAGGCTCGCGCTGGCCGTGGCCTCGGGCCGCTGCAGGTTGAGGAGCACCAGGTCCCCGTCGGCGGCGGCCTGCACGGCCGGCTGCCAAAGCGCCCGGCTCGCGGCGAGCAGATCCGCGGCGGAGTCGGCGGTGAGCAGAAGGACCGTGCGCTCCGCGCTCTCCGGGTGCCGGAATTGCATCAGCGCCGCCCGGCCGGGTCCCAGGTTCCCGCTGAAATCTCCCTGAACCGCGCTCGCCGTGCGCAGGTCCGCGAGGCTGCGGGGGGTCTCCTGCGCCGGTTCGGCGGCCTGGGTCCAAAACCGGGTCGGCTCGGCCGGCCGCGGGAGGGGCCGGTCCAGCTGGGGCAGCGATATCTGCAGGGGGGCGATGCCGGCAATCGGCGCCCGGCTGAGCAGCTCCCTGGGCAGGTTCTGAAAACGTCCGGCCAGGATGAGGTCCTTGGGCGCCGCCGGCTTGTCGCCTCCGAGCACCCACGATAACCCGAAGGGCGGGTAGCCGATCTTCTGGGCGCCCAGCGCGACGAGGTTCAGGGCGGCGCCGGCGGCGGCGTAGCTGGTGTCGGTCAAAGCGACGGCGGCCTCCCGCATGTCCGGCCAGCGCCCCACCGGGAAGGCGTCCTGGAAGAAGACCCCGAGTTGGGGCATTTTGATCCAGTGCGGGGCGTCCGGCAGCATGAGCTTGGAATCGCCGAAGATCGTCAGGCGCAGATTCTCGGTCTGGATCAGGGTGCACTTGTCGGTGTGCAGGGGCGTTAGCACCGCCTCGAAGCTCAGCTGGTTGGCGCCCGGTTTGAAGGCGGCCAGAGGGATGTCCACCCGGTAGTCGCGGAAGTAGTCGCCCCGCGGGTTGTCCAGGCGGACGCCCGAGACGAACTTGCCGTTCAGGCGGATGTTCAGGACCGAGTCCGAACGCATCATGGCATTGTAGGCCATGTGCAGGATGATGCTGGCGAACTTGTTGGGCGAAAAGTAGAGGTCGGACGGCAGCCGCAGGTCTAAATTCAAACGCGGGGCGGCGATGCCCCTGAACTCCGCGGTCGCGGCCCCAAGGCTGGCGAAGGTGTAGGTTTCATCCGCGGCGAGGCCGCGCTGGATCATGCGCGGCTCGATGTCGGGCAGACGCAGGTTCGAGACGCGCGTCGCCGGGGAGCCGGGAAGCGGGTAGGAGAGCGCGGCGAACGCCTGGGCGGCGGTGAGCAGATCGGCTTCATCCTTTCCGGTGACGACCACCAGGGCGCAGCCGGGGTTGGGCTCCCACGCCGCCTGTCCGGTGGGGCCGATTTTCTTCTCCGGCAAAGGCTGGATGGCGATGACCGGGCCCTCTTCCAGCTGCATGGGTTCGGGCAAAAGGGCCTGCAGGTCGCGGTGGAGGGCGATCAGGACGTTGTCGACGCCGGGGCTGAGGCTGTTTGCCAAGGCCGTCTCGGGCACCCGGTACTCATAGCGCAGACCGATCCCCGAGGCGACCAGCGCCGCGGCCTGAAGATGGTTCGGGCTCAGGGCGGAGACGACCAGGTTGACCCGGGTGTCGAAGATGTTGCGCGGGTCGAACAGGAAATCGTTGATGGCCGACACCCGGCCGGGCACGCCGACCTGCTCCAGCTCGAAGCTGAAGTAGGCGTCGTTGAGTTTGAGCCAGGTCCAGAGCTCCGGAGAGAAGGGGTCCTCGCACTCGTCGATCGTGTAGTGCTGGGCCACCCAGAAGCTGCAGGAGTTGTAGCCGGTCTTGAAAACCGAACCGGGCACCGGGACGACCACCTCGCCCTGGGGGGCGTCCGGGTTGAGCCGGATCTGGGCCAGCGGCTGATCGTTGATCATGAACACCAGCCGGGAGTTCAAGGGGATGAGGGCGGTCGAGTTCACATAGGCAAAGTGCAGGCTCGCCTTCTTGACCTGCCAGCGCTCGGGGATCGGCAGGCTGAAAGTGTAGTTGTCCATCGAGCCGCGCAGGCGGTAGTCCTGCACGGGGGCCACTTTGCGCAGCGGGATCTGCAGGGTGGCCGCCGACGCCGAGGCGTGAAACAGGGCCGTGAAGAGCAAGAACAGGGATAACGCCTTCATTGCGTGCATGGTTAGATCCTCTTGCCGATCCATTTGATGGAGTTGATGAAATTCAATCCGAGGCCCGCGCAGACCGTCGCGGCAAGCCGCACGATGCCGACCAGGTTGCGCAGGGAGCCCCTCACGCCGATCCCCAGGATGATCAGAAAGCCCTTCAGAGAGTTGACGGTTCGGCCCAGTTTCGCATCGTAGAAATATTTCCAGCGGCCGCTGTCGCCGTAGACGAAGTCGACGATGCGGGCATAGGCCTGCTCGTCGGGGTGCTCGAACTCGCAGCCCAGGATCAGGCCGGCTTCGCGGCGCTCCCGGCGGCGGACGCTCACGGGCAGGACGTGCAGGCGCCCCTCGCTGTCGCAGGCCTCCAGGATCAGGCGCTCTCCGGGGAGCCGGGCCCCCGCCTCGGTCATCACCCGCACCCCCGCGGTCGAAAGGTCGACCAGGGTGGCTGCCGTCGGGGCCTTGGACCCCGGCGCCCGCACCGTGACCGGCTCCCGGGTTTCGTAGCGGTGCGCCCGGCGGATTTGGCGCCGCTCCCACACGACCCCCAGGCAGCAGAGGATCAGCACCATGTTGAAGGTGTTCCAGGCCAGGCAGACGAACACCGTGTCGGCGAGCAGCGGGGCGGTGACCAGCTCCTTGAGGCCGGCCGGGTAGGCCAGCGCGGCGAAGACCAGCATGATATAGAACGGCACCGAAAGGGGCGTCAAGGCGTCTTTGCGCGCTGAAATGGTTTTGGGAGTGACGCGGAACGTGGGCTTGCGCGGGTGGGCGAAGACCGAGAGCACCGCCGGGGCGAGGAAAATGCTCTGGATGGTTTCGTAGAGTTCTGAAAAAAAAGGGTGACGCAGACGGCCGAAAAGATAGTTCGTCACGTAGTAGGAGGCCAAGAGATGCGGAATGGCGTAGATCGCCACCTGGGACAGGGAGGCGTTGTAGATCCGCAGCCCGAAGAACAGAAACAGCAGCGGGGAGACGAAGAAGATGATCCGGGCCAGGCCGAACAGCCAGAAGAAGCAGGAGTTGAAGTAGCAGATCCGCTGACCCAGGCTCAGCCCCTTTTTGAACAACGGGTTTTTCAGCACGAAAATCTGCATCATGCCCTGCGCCCAGCGGCTGCGCTGGATGATGAAGTGGTCGAAGGATTCGGGCGACAGCCCCATGATCATGGGCTTGTTCAGATAGACGCTGCGATAGCCGCGCGCGTGCAGCTCCATGGCGGTCTCGGCGTCCTCGGTGATCGTGTCGCCGGCCACCCCGCCGATCTCCTCCAGGCACCGGCGCCGCAGCAGAGCGGCCGAGCCGCAGAAGAAAGAGGAGTTCCAGAAGTCGAGCCCCAAGTGGATGGCTCCGTAGAACATCTCGTTTTCCGTCGGGCTGCGGCGCCGGGTGTCCAGATTTTTCTCCACCGGCGTCGGGTTGATGAAGAAATGAGGGGTCTGCACCAGAAACAGCCGCTCGTCCTCCAGAAAAAAGCCGACGGTGCTCTGAAGGAAGTCCCGGGTCGGGACATGGTCGCAGTCCAGAACGAGCACCAGCTCCCCGCGGCTGCGATGGAACCCGTTGTTGATGCAGCCGGCCTTCCCCGAGAGTTCAGCCGTCTCGTCGCAGCCGCAGTTGCGCAATCCACCGTTGATGTTGCCGGCTTTGGCCCGGGTGTTGTCCTCCCGGGTCAGGTAGTGGACTCCCAAACGGGCCGCCAGGCCCTTTAGCGATTCGGCCCGCGCGCGGGCCGCCGCCGCTTGAAGCGGGTTGGGGTCGTTCAATTTGGAGATGGTGCCGCCGTCGTCCAGCAGGTAGATGGCGAGCCGGTCGGGGGGATAGTCCAGCTGCGTGCAGGCCGCGAGGGTGACGTGCACCACCTCCACGGGTTCGTTGTAGGTCGGGATGAACACATCCACCGTGGGCAGCCGCGCGGGGTCGGAGGGAAGCGGGGGCGCCTTGCGGGCCAGGGGGGAGATGTTCACGATCATCCCCATCGAGTGGATCAGGATCCCATACGTTTCGGCCAGATAAAGCAAGGTCATGAAGGTGAAGTCCCAGCCGCCCTGATAGCTCAACGTTTCGGTGGTGCGGAACATCCAGTACCGCCACGACAGGAATGCGCCCAACAGGATGACCGTGATGCGGCTGACATCCGGATTGAAACGCTTGGACCATCCGGACAGGTACAACACCACCAGGACCGTCAGGCTCATGAGGACCTGGTTGTCGAAGGAGAGGTGGATGGCGGAGCCTATGGCGGCAAAGCACATGAGCAGGCTGAAGGCGATCCAGTGCATCGTGCCCGGAGTCCGGTCGCCGGTCGGGTCGGCGGCCAGGGGGTGCGGCCGCTCGCTGTGATCGGTGGAGGATCTCGCGCTCATGGGTCGCTTTATCATGCAGCTGCGCGGCCGGTTCCAAACGCCCCGGTCGGCGGGATTGAGTCGGTCTGGAAACAGGCGGCCCATAAATCCGATTGGGCCGGGTTTCGGATCGATTTTGAGATGTTACACCTATTATAGCGAATATTTTACCCAAAGGCCACAAAATTATGAAGCCGGAGCGCCGCCGGGATCCCCCGCGCCGTGCTGCGTGTAGATCTCTTTTTCTCCACATAAGCCGACCCGTCCTGAGGCCATGGCCGGCTGCTGAAATCACCGGCAGGCCGCTGCGGCCTTGACATGAGCGAATGCGGTGGTAGTCTCTACCGCCTGAACAGGCAACTATATGCGGACCACTTTTGGGAGGCAATTGGAATGGTTGACATCATGAGTGAGGTGCCCAGGACCCCGCAGCAGGTGAAAGCGGAGCAGGATCTATCGCTCAAAAATTCACTGGGCATGATCAATAACAAGATCATGGTGATGAGCGGCAAGGGCGGTGTGGGAAAAACCAGCACGGCGGTCAACCTTTCGATCGCCCTGGCGCACAAGGGGTTTCAGGTCGGTATCATGGATGTCGATCTTCACGGCCCGGATGTGCCGCGGATGCTCGGTCTGAACGGGATGCCGGATGTGAACTCGAATCGAAAGCTGGCCCCGCTGAAGCACTCCGAGCGGCTGGCCGCCATTTCCATGGAGTCTTTTCTGCCCAAGAAAGACGATGCCGTCATCTGGCGCGGCCCCTTGAAGTTCTCCGCCATCCGGCAGTTCATCGCCGATGTGGAGTGGGGCCGGCTCGATTTTCTGGTGATCGACTCTCCGCCCGGCACCGGCGACGAGCCCCTCACCGTCGCCCAGCAGATTCCGGACGCCCGCGCTATCATCGTCACCACGCCGCAGGAGGTCGCACTGGCGGACGTGCGCAAATCCATTAATTTCTGCCGGACCGTCAACCTCGATGTTTTCGGCCTCGTTGAAAACATGAGCGGGCTGGCCTGCCCGCACTGTGGAGGGAATATCGATCTTTTCGGCGCCGGCGGGGGGGAGCGCACGGCGTTGGAGATGGGGGTGCGCTTTCTCGGGAAGATCCCGATCGACCCGCGCATGGTCGCCTGCGGGGACTCGGGCCAGTGCTTCCAGCAGGTGCATGCCGGCTCGCCGGTGACGCTTGCTTTCAGCACGATCGCGGATGCCGTGGCCGGTCTGGCGGAGCGGCGCTGACGGTTCGCGCGCGGATCGCGATGGGCTCCTCCCCCCGCAGCGCCTTCCGCCCTTCGCGGCTCCCCCTGTTTATTTGAGCGCCGCCGTCATCTGCTCGGCGGACCCGACCACGTAGTGGGAGAGGTCCCGCGGTGTGGGCTTGCGCGGGTCGCTCCAGTCGTAGAACCCCTTGCCGGTAGCCGCGCCGAACTCGCCGTTCTTCACCATCCGCACCAAAATCAGCGGCGGGTAGAGCCGCGGATCGCTGGAGGCCTGCAGCATTTCTAGGGCCACCCGCAGCATCGTGGGGGCGCTGATGAAGTCGTGCAGTTTGAAAACGCCTTGGGGGTGGCCAAGGCTCGTGTTCAGGCCGACATCGCCGTCTTCCACCCGGATTTTTCCCTGCTCGAGGAGCCGCACCGCGTCGAGCGCCATCGGCACCAGCAGGCGGTTGACCCAGAAGCCCGGGATGTTGGGCGCCAGAAACGGCGCTTTTTTCATTTCCAGGAGAGCGCGTCGGGTGAACTCGACGGTCTCAGCGGATGTTTTGGCGCCCGGCACCACCTCGACGCCCGGCATCATCGGCACCGGGTTGAACCCGTGCGTGATGATGGAGCGCTCCGGCCGTCCGCCGGCCTCGGCCAGCTGGTTGATGTCCAGGCTGCTGGTGTTGGACCAAAAAATCACCTTTTCCGGCAGCTGCGGCAGCAGCTCTCCCAGCACCCGGCGCTTGAGCTGCAGATCCTCGAAGATGACCTCGAGCAGCACATCGCACGCGGACGCGGCGGCGATGAAGGCCGCCCGCTCCGTGTGGGTCCGGATGCGGCCGCCGACGGCCGCGGCGAGGCCCGGCTCGGCGAGTTTGAAGCGCCGGGCCGTTTTTTCGGCCAGCTCGACGCAGGCGCCGACGGTGCCGGCTAGCATGTCGGGGTCGGCGTCGGTGCAGTGGACCTCGTGGCCGGCCATGGCGCATTGCGTGATCCAGCCGCGCCCCATGACCCCCGTGCCGATGACGGCGATCTTCATGAGTGACCTCCCTGGGTGGTTTTGATTTCAGTCATCGAGCGTCTCCGCCGCGTCGGGCCTGTTCGGCTGCGCGCAGGAATCCGCTGCGTGAATCCCGGATCGTCTGGTCCGGCACCGCAAACGAAATGCGGAAATAGCCGGGGGTCCCGAAGGCGCGCCCCGGGCTGACCAGGATGCGTTCGGCCTTCAGGATCTCCGTGAAGCGGACATCGTCGGGGATCGGGCTCTGGGGAAAAAGGTAGAAGGCGCCTTCGGGCCGGTTGAATTCGTAGCCCGCGGCCGCAAGGATCTCGCAGAGCATGTCCCGCCGCCGGCGGTAGACGGAGACATCCACCGCCGCCCCCAGCACGCGGGCGACGGCCTGCTGGAGCAGGCCGGGGGCGTTGACGACGTGCATGGAATTGGCGGTGCTGCCGGCGGCCACGATCGCCCCGGCGTCCTCGGCCTCCGGGTGCACGGCGAAATAGCCGATCCGCTCCCCGGCCAGGCTCAGCTCCTTCGAGAAGGAGTTCACCACGATGGTGTGGGGGTAGGCCTTCATCACCGGGGGGACGAGGGTTCCGAAGGTGATGGTGCGGTAGGGCTCGTCGCAGACCAGGTAGATGCGCCGGCCGAAGCGGGCGCTCGCCTTCTCCAGCACCCGGCCCAGGGCGTCGATCTCGGCCGCCGAATAGATGGCGCCGGTGGGGTTGTTCGGGGAGTTGATCAGCACCACGCGGGTCTGCCGGGTCAGGGCCCGGTTGACGGCGTCGGGATCCAGATGAAAGCGCCGATCGGTCGGCGCCGTTTTAAGAGTTGCATCCACCAGGAAGGCGTAGCTGCCGTAGCCCAGAAAATAGGGGGCGGGGGTCAGGATCTCCTCGCCGGGGTTGACCAGCGCCCGGAAGACGGCGTTCAGGGCGCCCGCCGCGCCGACCGTCATGACGATCATCTCCGGCCGGGCCGGCACGCTGTGCTCGGCGGAGAGCCGCCGGGCCAGCGCCTCGCGCAGCGGCGGGTGCCCGGCGACCGGCGCGTAGCCGAACGAGAGGGTCTCTGACTGCGCCAGCTCCCGCAGCGCGGCGCGCAACTCGGCCGGGGGGGGGAGATCGGGGTTGCCCAATGAGAAGTCGTAGACGTTGTCGGCGCCGTGCCGCTCCTTGAGCCGGCGGCCCTCCTCGAACATGTCCTTGACGACGGCAAACTCCGCCACCCGGCGCACCATTCGGTCTGCAATCGGCATCTCTTCCTCCCCGTGTGGGTTGTGCCCCGGCTCTCCGGCATCCGGGGTGAGGAATCCGGAGAGCGCGCCGCGACTATACGAGGTTCGCATGCGAGGGTCAAGCTCCGCGGCGGGAGGCCGCCGGGGCGGGCGCTAAATTTTTTGCTTCAAATATGCCCGGCTTGATTGTATCCTGCCGCAGAGCTGGAGCCCTTTGAATCGAGCTCGCATGGGAGGTGGACCTATGCCGTTCGCATACACCGGAAAAATTCTGCACGTGGACCTCACGCACCGCAAGGTGGAGATCGAGGAGCCCGGGGAGGTCTTTTATCGCAGTTACCTGGGGGGCCGGGGCATCGGCTACCACTACCTCATGCGGGAGGTGCCGCCGCACGCGGATGCGCTGGCGCCGGAGAACCTGCTGGTGCTGGCCACCGGGGTGATGACCGGGTCGCCGATCGCCGCCTCCTGCCGGTTTGCCGCGGTCGGCAAATCCCCGCTGACCGGAACCGCCGGCGAGTCCGAGGCCGCCGGCTTCTTCGGCCCCGAGCTCAAAAAGGCCGGCTTCGACGCGGTCGTTCTCAGGGGGCGGGCGGACGCCCCGGTCTATCTCTGGGTGACCGACGGCCGGGCCGAGATCCGGGATGCGCGCCCCATCGCCCTGCAGGGTGCGCGCGAGGTCGAGGACGCCATCCGCGCGGAGCTGGGCAGCGACAAGATCCGGGTGGCCCAGACCGGGCCGGCCGGTATGCGGCAGGTGCGCTTCGCCAACATCACCAACAACCTCGGCCACTTCAACGGCCGCGGCGGCTTCGGCGCCGTGATGGGGGCCAAGAACATCCGGGCCGTGGCCGCCCTCGGAAACGGCGCCATCGAATACCGCGACCCCGAGTTCCTGCGCCGGACCGCCACCGAATACGCCAAGAGCTTCCGGCAGAACCCGGTGGGCGATGCGCTCTACGTCTACGGCACCACCGCCTTCCCGGAGATCTTGTCGGCCGCCGGCGGGCTGCCGGTGAACAACTTTCGCGCCAGCGCCCTCGCGGACGCCGCCCCTTTGGGCGGCGAGACCTACAATGCGCTGCTGCTCAAGAAACGCAAGGGCTGCCATGCCTGCCCCATCATGTGCAAGCGGGTCATCGCCCTGGACGACCCGGTCTACGGCGTCGATTCGCGCTACGGCGGGCCCGAGTACGAGACCATCGCCGCCTTGGGGTCCAACCTGAACATCACGGACCTGCGCGTCGTGGCCAAGGGCAACGAGATCTGCGACCGCTACTGCATGGACACCATTTCGGCCGGCATGACCATCGCCTTCGCCTGCGAGTGTTTCGAGAAAGGCCTCATCACCGCGGTCGACACCGGCGGCCTGGAGCTGCGCTTCGGAGACCCCGGGCTGCTCTTGAGGCTCTTGGAGATGATCGCTCACCGGGAGGGCTTCGGCGATGCGCTGGCCGAGGGCTCGGCCCGGCTGGCCGAACGCTGGGGGCTGTCCGATTCCCCCTTTTGCATGTGCGTCAAGGGCCAGGAGCTTGCCCTGCACGACCCGCGCATCAAGGCCGGGGTGGGGTTGAGCTATGCGCTGAGCACCTACGGGGCGGACCACATGAACGCCCCGCACGACCCCTCCTTCGTGGACGAAGCCTCCTTTTCCTTCCGCTCGGCCCAGGCGCTGGGGATCTACCGGCCGATGCCCGCCACCAGCCTCGCCGGCGAAAAGGTGCGCGCGTTCACCGCCCTCGAAAAATACTGGCGGATGCTCGATGCGCTCGGCCTGTGCGTCTTCGGCTTTGCGCCGCGCGGGGTCATGCCGATCGAGGCGCTGGAGGCGTGCATCCGGGCGGCCACCGGATGGAATGCGAGCCTCTACGAGCTCATGCGGGCGGCGGAACGCTCCTCCATCCTGGCGCGCGCCTTCAACAGCCGGGAGGGGTTTTCGATCAAGGAAGACCGTATCCCCGCCCGTCTCTTCGACCCCAAGCCCAACGGCCCCCGGGCCGGGGAGCAGGCCTTCTCCCCCGAGGAGTTCCAGAGGGCGGTTGAGCTCTATTACACCATCGTCGGCTGCGATCCCCGCACCGGGCGGCCGCTGCCCGGCAAGCTGGCCGAGCTCGACCTCGAGTGGGTGGCGGCGCTGTTGGGAGCGCCCCAGGCCGTGTGATCCGCGCGGCACGCCGCCTGCGGCAGCGCTTCGTCAGCGAGCAAGTTCAGATGTTGCGGGAGCGGCTTCCAGCCGCGATCCGATCTCGCCCCTGCCCGGGCGGGGCGCCCACGGGAAAAAGCCGAACGTACGCGAGAGCCGCAGGCGGCTAAAAGTGTGCGAGCACCGGACCCTTAACACCCAACACTAAACACCAAACACTGAACACCAACCATCCGCACGCCTATGGACGCCAAACCCATCAAGCTTTTGACTCTCGGCGGCGGCAGCGGGCAGTTCGCGCTGCTCTCCGGCCTGCGCGATCTGGAGCAGATCGACATCACGGCCGTGGTGTCGATGGTCGACAGCGGCGGCAGCACCGGCCGGTTGCGCGATGAATTCGGCATACTGCCGCCGGGGGACATCCTCAAGTGCATCGTGGCCCTCTCCCCGCATCGGGACATGGCCCGCGGGCTGCTGCTCAAGCGCTTCATCGAAGACCGGCGCCTGAAGGGCCACAATGCCGGCAACCTGCTGCTGACCATGCTCTCGCGCTACACCGAGAGCTTCCCGGCAGGGGTCCAGGCCCTGGCGGAGATTCTGGACGTGCGCGGACGGATCCTGCCGGTGACCGTCGACCAGGCCACCCTGGTGGCCGAGCTCACCGACGGCACGCGCATCTTCGGCGAAAAGGCCATCGACGTGCCGCGCGGGACGCAGCGCGAGAAAATCCGGGATGTGTTTCTGGTGCCCCACCACAGCGAGTCGATCTCGGTCTACCCGCCGGTGATCGATGCCGCCTGGTGGGCCGATTACATCGTCATCGGACCGGGCGATCTGTTCACGAGCATCATCGCCGGCCTGATCGTCCCCGGGGTGAAGGAGGCCTTCCAGAAAAGCCGCGCCAAGATCCTCTTCGTTCTCAACATCATGACCAAGTTCGGCGAAACTCACAATTTCAGCGGGTGGGATTTCGTGTCGCGCCTGGAGAGCTTCTTGGGGCGGTCGGTCGACGGGGTGCTCTGCAACACAGCGCTGCCCGATCCGTCGGTTCTGTCGAACTACGGCGCCCAGAAGGCCGAGCTGGTGAAGGTGGACCCGCAGGAGCGCTGCTGGGGGCGCCGGCGCATCTACGCGGCCGACCTGCTCGACACCTCCGGGGGCATCGTGCGCCACGACTCCAAGAAGCTCGCGGGCCTGCTCAAACGCATTATCGACGATCCGGCGACGGGTCGCAGGCGAGAGGAGGGGGAATGATGGAAGCGCCGATCCGCACCCGGACGATCACGACCCGCTATGAACTCAGCGGGGCCGCAAACCAACCCGTCGTGATGTTGAGCCACTCGCTCGGCGCGGACCTGTCGATGTGGGATCGCCAGCTGGCCGCTTTGCAGCCCGGCTTCCGGGTGCTGCGCTACGACACCCGCGGCCACGGCGGCAGCGAGGTGGCGCCTCCGCCCTACCGGCTGGAGGAGCTCGTGGAGGATGCGGTCGCCCTGCTGGATGCCCTCGAAATCCCCAGGGTGCATTTCGCCGGCATCTCCATGGGCGGGATGATCGGGCAGGGCCTTGCCCTGGGCCATCCGCAGCGCCTGCTCAGCCTCTGCTTGTGCAGCACGGCCGCGGTCATGCCGGAGGCCGCCCAGCCGGTGATCCAGGAGCGCATCGATATCGCCCGGGCCGAGGGCATGCCGGCGCTGGTGGAGGGCACGCTGGCCCGCTGGTTCACCCCGACGTTTTTGAAAAGCCGGCCGCCCGAAGTGGACGCTATCGGGCGCCAGCTCCGCGCCACGCCGGTGGCCGGCTACGTGGGGTGCACCGAGGCCATCCGCAGGCTCGATTACCTCGACCGGCTGCCGCGCATCGGCCTGCCCACGCTGATCGTTGTGGGCGCCGACGATCCCGGAACGCCTGTCTCCGCCTCGCAGGCCATTCACGAGCGCATCCGCGGCTCCCGGCTCGCGGTGATCCCGCGGGCCATGCACCTCGCCAACATCGAGCATGCCGGGATATTCAACCGCACGCTGGTCGATTTTTTAAGCGGCATCGAGCCCGCAGCCCCCTGACGGGCTAAAGTCCGGCGGCGCGGCTGCCGATACCCTTAGGCTGGAGGAGCCGTTAGACGCATCCGACCATGAACAGCAGCTACCAGTCCGAACAGTTGCAGGCGCTTTGCCTCGTGCACACGCACCTGGCGGCCATCCCCCGCTCCGAGCGCGATCGGCTGCAAGCGCAGATCGCCGACTACATGGCGTTCCGGCGCCGCGTGGACGACTTTCTGGAGGCGGCTTTCGGCGCCGTCTGCAGCGCCACCTGCTACCGCAGCCGGCTTTCCGCCTGCTGCTCGCGGGAGGGGATCGTGACCTTCTTCGCCGACATGGTCATCAACCTGCTGCACTCCGAGCAGCGCGACAGCGACCGACTCTTCAAGGCGCTGCAGACCGAAAACACCGGCTTCAAATGCGTCTATCTCGGGCCGGCGGGCTGCCTGTGGCGGGTCAAGCCCATCGTGTGCCAGATGTTCCTGTGCGACCCGGCCAAGGCGAAAGTGTTCGGCTCCCGCCCCGATCTGGAAACGCAGTGGGCGGATTTCGAACGGGAACGCAAGCGGTTCACTTGGCCTGACCGCCCCGTGCTCTTCGACCGGCTCGAGGCCTATTTCATCTCCATCGGCTGTTCCTCCCCCCTCATGTACCTGCACCAAAGCCCCGGACTGTTGCGCGTAAAGCGCCGCGCAGGGCTGTAACAGGCTGCGGATAAACGGCGTCCTAAGGCCCTGATCCAGCGTTGCGCGGCTCGCGGATCGATTGCATGCGCTTTCCAAATCAGCCGTGCGGCTTGGCTGGCGGCCCGACCCTTCTTCTTCCACTGCCCGATGAGGCGTGCCCGGCCGTCAGCGGCGTCTATCGGCCATGCCGTGGTTCCCACCCCTCACGCCCCCCCGGCGGTGATGGACCGCGCCTGCGGCGGGGGCATCGCTCCCGGCCAGGCCTGAACCGCAACCCACTGCGTCAGCCTCCCCATCCGCCCGCCATCGACGCGCCGAGCGCTGCCGGCGGGCTCGCTGCGGCGATCTTTTTTTAAAGAAAAAATAAAAAAAATAATTTTATAAAAAAATTATTGAAATAATATTGCAATATATAAAGATTTAAATTAATATTGCTGGCATGAAGCACAAGAAGACCTTCTCCACGCGGATCGACGACAACCTTCTCAAGGCGCTCAAGCACCTGGCGGTCGACACGGACAAGTCGCTGGGCGAACTTCTGGAGGAGGCCATCCGGGAGCTGCTGCGGAAGTATGCCACGCCGAAACCATAGACGGGAGGTTCAACTATGCGGGCAAAAAAATCGGCATTGCGCGTTGCGGTGGAGTGTGACGAGGTGCCTTATCAGCCCGGCGAAGACGGGATCACCATGGAGTGCACCTGCCCCCGGTGCGGCTGCTGCCACCGCATGAAGCTGCTCTGGGCGGGTCGGGGAACCCCCAGAAAGTTCTGCCAGGCCTGCAAGGCCTATATCGCAACCTTGGAGACCTACGAGCTGCCTTGCATGCCTGTGTCGGTGAACCGCATGGTGGGGTGACCTGACGGACTCGGGGCGATTGCCCAGAAGATCGCGCCGCCGTGCGTCGATCTGGCCAATTCCCTCGCGGGTGCGGGGCGTTGCTACCGCCGTTGGCGGCGGTTCGGTATTTTGAAAGAGATGGACCTTCCTGCTATACAACTAGAAAACCCAGCGCGAGACTCGCGCCATGATCGCAAAGGTGATCACGCGCAAACGGTCGGATGATATCCGCGCGACAGCCTCCGACCATCTTTACTGGATGACGAAAACCTCCGAGGAACGCTTCGAAGCGGTGGAAATCCCAAGACGGCCGTACCATCGAGGTTCAGCCAGTGAGATTCAGCCAGACTTCAGAAACCTGCTCGCGTTGTTCAACACGCATAAAGCGGAATATCTGATCGCGGGCGGTTGCGCGCTGGCCTTCCATGGCGCACCGCGCTGCACCGGCGACCCCGATATTTTCATCAACTCCGGCGCGGATATAGCCCCCCATCGCATCCTTCCGACAGGCCCCTGCAGGCAGCGAGCAGGGCCGCCGCCGCGGGACACCAGGCCCGGGGCTGGCCCGGGCACCGCTGAGCGTCCGCGGCGAAATGCCTTCGGCCGAGGGGGGTGCTGCTTCCGACGGGCTCCCCGACCAGGGGGTTCGACGCTATGCGTGTGGAGGTGAGGGGCGGTCGCCCGGAGCCATCATGTCGGCGAGGCGGGTGCCGATGATCTCCTCGGCTTCGGCCATGATCCGGTCGAGCAGCTCCCGGCAGGTGGGGATGTCGCGGATCAGCCCGATGCACTGGCCGGCGGCCCAGGTGGCCTTATCCACATCGCCGTCCTGCAGCATCTGCCGGCCCACCCGGCCGGAGACGTAGGGGATGAGCTCCTCGATGCGGGTGTTGCCCCGGCCTTCGATTTCAAGGACCTTTTCGGCGGCCCGGTTGTGCAGCACGCGCTCCGTGTTGCGCAGGCTGCGCATGATCAGGCGGGTGTCGGTCTCGCGGCGGCGGATCAGCGCCAGCTTCATGTTTTCGTGCACCGGCGCCTCGCGGGTGGCCACGAAGCGCGTGCCCATGTTGATGCCGTCCGCGCCCAGGGCGAGCGCCGCCGCCAGGCCGCGGCCGTCGGCGAATCCGCCGGATGCGATCAGGGGCAGGTCGACCGCGTCGCGAGCCAGCGGTACGAGGATCAAGGTGGTGACGTCGTCCTCCCCGGGGTGGCCGGCGGCTTCGAACCCGTCGATGCTGATGGCGTCGCAGCCGATCGTTTCGGCCTTCAGCGCGTGGCGCACCGAGGTGCATTTGTGAACGACCTTGATGCCCGCGGATTTGATCTGCGGCATGTAAGGCTCCGGGTTGCGGCCGGCGGTTTCGATAAAACCTACCCGCTCCTCGACGCACACGCGGATGAGGGCCGGGTAGTCCGGCGGCCGCAGGGTCGGCAGAAAGGTCAGGTTGACGCCGAAGGGCTTGGCGGTCATCCGCCGGCAGCGGCGGATCTCCGCCCGCAGGCGTTCGGCGTCGGGGAAGGTGAGGGCGGTCATGAAGCCCATGCCGCCGGCGTTGGCCACCGCCGCGACCAGCTCGGCCGTGGCCACCCACATGAGCCCCCCCTGGACGATGGGGCGTTCGACGCCGAAGAATTCCGTGATCCGCGTTTTAAGCATCAGCCCCCCGCATCACTGCCATCCCCGACGCAGACGCCGCCTGCGGTGCCACCGCCGGCGGCGATCAGCGAGTCTGCAGGGGTCCGCGACGGCGGGCGCCTAAAGGGTGCCCTCCGGCTTGAAGGCCCGGTTTAAAACCGGGTCCATCACCGCTTCGAAGCCGGTCAACCGGGCGACGACCTCGCCCTGCGCGTCCAGAAAGGTGAAGTCCCCGCGCATCTTTTTCCCGGCGGCATCCCGCACCTCGAGCACCACCGTAATCCCCTCGCTCGGGAAGGCCTGCCGGAACTGCCGGTAGGAGGAGGCGAGGCTGGGCAGGGAGACGCTGCCGCGCTGCTCGTAGCACCACAGGCTTGCCATCTGGAAGGCGGCGTCGAGCACGAGCGGGTCCGCCAGCCAGCTGTTGCGCAAGGGCGAGGCCATCCACTGGACCGGGGCCGGAGCGCCGACGGCGTCGGCCACCATGCCGTCCGCGGTGCAGCAGCGGATCCCGCGCAGGCCCTGCAGCTGGCGTCCGTGGAAGAGGATTTTTTCGTAGATTTCAGCCGGCGAGCGCGGGTAGTGGTTGCAGGCCAGCGCATCGGGCAGACGATAGGCCGGCGGCGGCGCATAGTCCTCGGCCAGGATCGCCCTGGCCCTGGAGTGCAGGATCTCCTTGCCTTCGTCCATGCCGTTTCGCAGCTCGAGCTCGACCTCGAAGTGGCCGTTTTTGCGCAGGGCCTTCCCGGCCAGAAGGCGGACCCGCTTGGCCTTCCGTTCCAGCCGGATTCCGCTCATGATGCGCAGCTCCTCGAGTCCGTGCAGGATCAGGCCCGGGTTTTCGTGCAGCGCGCCGTGCCCGAAGAGCTCCGCGATCAGCGCCAGGGGCACGACCGGTTTGCCGTCGATGACATGGGAGCCGAGCACCGGGTAGGATGTCAGATCGATCTGGCGCTCGAAAAGGATGCTGAGGGGCTGCCTCGGACTCGCGGCGGCCTGCATTGAGGCGGGGTTCAGGGTCCCGCCGATCACCACCTCGACCGGGGCGCCGGCCGGCCGGCCCAGCTCGCGGATCAGCGCGATAGCCCCTTCGGCGGCGGGCAGCAGCGTGACTCCCTGGCGTTCGAACTCGCGCTTGATGGAGGCCGTCACCATGCCGCATTCCCAGGGCCCCCAATTGATGGAGACCACGCGGCAGCCGGGCCGGTTGTCGGATTCGGCTTGGGCCAGCTTGTTCAACGCCTCATTGGCCATGGCGTAGTCGGCCTGGCCCCGGTTGCCGATGCGGGCGGTGACCGAGGAAAAAATGACGATGGCCTTGAGCTCGTCCGGTGCGCACGCCTCGAGCAGCGACCGGAACCCATCGAGTTTGGTCGTGAACACCCGCTCGAACTGCTCCATGTTCTTGGCGGCGATCAGCCGGTCCTCGAGCACGCCGGCGCCGTGGATCAGGCCGCGGATCGGCCCGAAGCGCGAGCGGGCGTCTGCCAGGGCGGCGCGGACCTGCCCGGCGTCACGCACATCGACGGCGTAATAGCGCACGGAGGCCCCGGCCGACGCCATCGCCGCCAGCGAGTGCGAGACCTCCCGGTTCGCCAGAAGCTGCCGCAGGCGCCGTTCGACGTCGGCCGGCCGCACCGTTTGGCCGGTGAACTCGTGCTCGATCAGCGCCGCTTTGATCTCCGCCTCCGCTGCCAGGCCGTGCATCCACTCCGGCTCGGGGAAGGGTTCGGGCGAGCGGCCGAGCAGAACGAGGCCGGGGCGGACCCTGCGGGCCAGCTCCAGGGCGCAGGCGGCGGTGATGCCGCGCGCGCCGCCGCTGACCACGACGGCCTCCCCCGGCTGGAAGGGAAGCGCCCCCTCCGGATAGTCTTCCGCCGCAAGCACCGGCGTGCGGCAGCCGTTCGCGGCGAGGCCGGCCTCCAACGGGCCGCGGGTCATGGCGTGGGCGGCGACGGCCCGGGCCGCGGCGCGCAGATCCGTCCACTCCGGGTCGATGTCCAGGGCGCGGCAGATCACCTCCGGCCATTCGGCCGCGGCGGTTTTGGCCAGCCCGGCGAGTGCGCCTTGAACCGGGTTGGCCACGGCCCGGCCGCTGAAGCCGAAGGCGCCGTCCATGCGGGTCACTGTGGTGAAAAAGGCGCCCCCGCTCCGCGCGGATTCGGCCAGGTCCCCGGCAAGCCTTTGGGCGAGCTCGAAGCTGTTCTTCAGGTCCGCCTCCACAGCGGCCGGGGCCGGGTTCTGGACGATCACCAGGCCGGCTGCTGGCGGCAGATCCCTCCGGTGCTGCAGGATGTCGGTCGACACCAGGACGGCGTTGATCCCGAGCCGGCCGAACTCCGCCAGGAGGGCCTGCGAGAGCCCGGCGCGGTCGTCGGTCACAAAGACCTTGCGGCCCTTGGCAACGGCCACCTCCGCCGGGCCGGCCGCCGGGGCCTCCTGCAGGCGGACGACGCGGCGCTCGGCGGGCCGCCCGCCCGATGCGGCCGCGGCGAAACGGCACGAATCCGCCGCCGCGCCCGGCGACGGCGGCGCCTCCGGGGCCTGCGGCAGGGCCGGGGCGGGGGCGGCGCTGAGAAAGGCGATGATCTGGCCCAGCGTTTTGAGCCGCCCCATGTCCTCGGGGGCGACGGGCCGCAGGCCTCGAGGGTGGAGAGGATTTCGACGCGCTTGATGGAGTCGATGCCGAGGTCGGTTTCGATGTCCATGTCGAGGCCGAGCATCTCCACGGGGTAGCCGGTCAGCTCGGCCACCACCGCCAGCAGCAGGGCTTGCAGATCGTGGCGGTCTCCGGTTGGAGGCGCGGGGCGGGCTTCCGGAGCCCCTGCGGGCGCCTCCGGGGTCTGCGGCAGGGCCGGGGCGGGGGCGGCGCTGAGAAAGGCGATGATCTGGCCCAGCGTTTTGAGCCGCCCCATGTCCTCGGGGGCGACGGGCCGCAGGCC